>NZ_SGSX01000002.1:0-261388 GCF_004209355.1 Acinetobacter sp. WCHAc060025
GTAACTACGTACTTGCGTCAAATACTGCAACAGACATAGCCGATATAATTAAAGCCCAAGCTACTGTGACAGCCAATGGTTTAAACACGGTTTACAACGGCAAAGACCAAACTGCATCTGGTTTTACAGCAAGTGGTTTAGTGAATGGTGAAACAGAAGCTGTACTGACAGGTGTAACCGCATCAGTAACAGGAAAAAATGCGGGCAACTATACCAATACAGCATCAGGCACAGACAAAAACTACGAGCTTAAATTTGTCGATGGTTCATTGAGTATTGCCAAAGCGAAGATTACTCAAGTGAATGGTATTACAGCCAATGATCGTGTCTACGATGCAACACGTGATGCAACACTTAATACCAATACAGCACAATTTGATGGCATGATTGCAGGCGATGAGCTGACTGTTGCAACAGCAACAGGACAATTCAACGATAAAAATGTTGGTACTGCTAAAAATGTTGTGATCAACAATATTAGTTTAAGTGGTGCAGATGTCCGTAATTATGAATTGGTAAATACAACTGCTCAAACGACTGCCAATATTAGCAAAGCCAATATCAATGCGATCACAGGTATTACTGCAAATAACCGTATTTACGATGGATTGACAGACGCAAGTCTAAATCTCGGCGATGCGCAATTTAATGGACTGTATGCAGGTGATCAACTGACGGTAGCAACTGCAACAGGGCAATTTGATAGTACTGCAATAGGGCAAGGCAAAACAGTTGCAATTACAGGTTTAAGCCTTAGTGGAACTGATGCTCAGAACTATAGCCTTGTAGATACTACAGCTTCAACTCAAGCAGATATTTATATGCTGACACCAGCAGCGTATCTACAAGCAATTCAATTCAAACGACCAAGTTATTTACCAAAAGCGAATAGTTCAAGAAATATAGCCGAAATCGAAGTACGCCAAGGCGGTGTAAACACATCAGGCATACAAACTTTGGTAGGGGAGCACTAAGACATGAAATATCAACACAAACTATTGGCAACAACAATCACATGTCTAATGTTTATTGCTACAACAGGGCAAGCTGCACCTGTACCTATGATCAATGCACCCAATGCAGGACAACTACTTCAACAACAGCAACAAGGGCAGACCTTAGAACCACAAACAGCGGTTGAAGTTGAAAGTGCAACAAATACTACAGCACCGAACAGCAGTGATGTACAAATCCCTGTACAAAAGATTGAAATCACAGGCAATAGTCGTTTTAGTTCTGAACAGCTACATCGTTTAGTTGCAGATGCAGAAGGAACACAGCTGAACTTAAATCAACTTTGGCAGGTGACGCAACGAATCACAGCCTATTATCAGCAACAAGGTTATGAGTACAGCCGTGCCTATTTACCACAACAAAATTTGAGCCAAGGTGTTGTACAAATCAATGTCCTTGAAGCGTATTACGACAAAACCCAAATCGACAATCAAAGTCGCACTCAAAACTGGTTGATTGAAAAAACCGTTGCACCACTTAAGCAAGGTGAACGCATTGATAGTAATGAAATGCAACAACAACTTAAATTGTTGAATCGTTTAAAAGGCGTGACGACACGAAATGTACTTGCACCTGGTGCAACCGTTGGCAGTAGCCAGCTCAATGTTGAAGTCAACAATTCATCCATGTTAGGTGGTTATATTGGCGCGGATAACTTTGGGAACAAATACACCAGTCGTGTTCGAGGCACAGCAGGGATCGCTGCTTATAACCTTGTAGGTTTAGGAGATGAACTTAGCTTAGACCTGATGACTGCAGGTGAGCGCATGAACTATGGACGTGTAGGCTATGCTTTCACATTTACAGGCATGGGGACTCGTGCAGGTGCAAGTTACTCATACCTAGATTATGAACTGGGTAAAGAACTCAAAGTACTTGGTGCAGAAGGTAGTGCGGCACAGACCAGTGTCTTTATCAGTCAGCCAGCTTTATTGACCAATAATGCGGAAGTTCTACTCACTCTGCAATATGATCACAAGCAGCTTGAAGATGACATTAAACTCAACCAATACTATAAACACCGCGATATTGATGTCGTTACAGCACGACTCGATGGTTCGCAGTTTGATCAATTCTTAGGTGGAGGCTTAACTCAATACGGTGCTTCAACCAGTTTTGGACACGTAAAATTTAAAAATGATGATGCATCAGCACTCGATGCGCAAACAGTCAAAACAGCAGGGGATTATTATACTGCCAGTTTAAATCTGTCACGTTTACAAAATCTGGGTAAAAATGGCACACAAGGCTATTTAGGAATTTATGGACAATACAGCCCATATAACCTAGACAGCGCGGAACAGTACTTAGGTGGAGGTCCATTTAACGTCCGTGGTTATGAGTCTAGTCAATTTGCAGGGTCTACAGGCTACTTAGCAACAGCTGAGTTACGCCAAAGCTTATTTGCAGATGCTAAGAATCAAATCACAGGAAAAGTCTTTGTGGATACCGCAGAAGTGACTTTAAATGCGAAAAAATGGGCAGGTGTGACAGGTGACAATCAAGTTCAGATCAGCAGTGCAGGTTTGGGCGTAAATTGGACAAATGCATGGAATATTCAAGCCAATGCAGAAGTTGCATTTCCAATCGGAAATACGCCAGAGCAAATGAAAGACCGAGATGATCATCAATATTGGATTAGTTTAAGAAAGACTTTCTAAGCCAGTGTGATCAAGCAAAGGCACTGTTAGGTTAAGGATAAAAGCTTGATCTAAATGATAATGATAAAAGTGTCAGTACCCCGTGGGAAGCTTCGGCTTCCCTTTTTTATTTTAAATATGTGTAGAAAAAATTATCAAGCACAGACATTATCCAAACAAGGCTTATTGATTCAAGTTTGAAAATTAATTTAAAACTAAGTTCTTATCATTCCGCTGATAATCAAATCAATAATAGAGTCACCATATTTCTTTAAACTCTCAGTATCCTCAGGATTTGCGAGGAAACGTAGTGCCCCATTCATAATCATACCCACAATGTTATGCCCTGTATTTTCGCAATCAAGGTTTTCTCGAAAGAATCCGAGTTCCACACCATGTTGTAAATAGTTAGCTGTTAATACACCTGCCATATGCATGATGCCTTGAACAAATTTGGTCATTTCAACATCAATCGAAGTGGCTTCTAACAATAACAATTTTAATGTTAAAGGATTATCTTCTGCAAAATGCCTTAATCGCTCAGAAATACGCTGACATTGTTCACGATATTCTTCAATATTATTCACGGCTTGAGGTGCATTTTCACCTGTCAGCAAAGCCATAATTTTTTGTAAAGTATCAGAAATGACATGCTGTAAAATATCGCGTTTATTTTCAAAATGGCGGTAGAAGGTCCCATGACCAACACCGACACGTTTGGCAATATCGGCAATTGCAGTCTGATGATAACCACGTTCAGAAAACTCAAGAAAAGCAGCTTCTAAAATATCCGCTTGTAATTGTAAGCGTTGACGTTCTGCGCGACTTAAATTTACTTTTTCATTCATAGGCAAAAAATACCAAATTAAATTTGAAACTGTCAAACAATGGAAATTGACAAGTCATTCCGTTTTTGACATTGTATTCCTATTGTTCATATTCTAAGCGATTTTTATCATGGATCAACACAAAAATAACAGTAAAGCGCATAATTTTTATAAAATCATCATTGTTGGTGGTGGATTCGCAGGTTTAGGCGCTGCGATTAAATTAAAAGAAGCGGGCATTGAAGATTTTATTCTTTTAGAAAAAGCTTCGGAAATGGGCGGGGTTTGGCGTGAAAACACTTATCCAGGTTGTGCATGCGATGTACCTTCTGCGTTGTATTCCTATTCTTTTGAGCAAAACCCATCATGGTCACGTGTATTCGCGCAACAAAAAGAAATTAAACAGTATTTATTCGATGTGGTCGATAAATATAAAGTCATGCCGCATGTGCATTTGAACCAAGAAGCTCTAGAAGCAAAATGGTCGGATGCAGAACAATGTTGGATCATTCAGACCAATCAAGGTGAATTAAGATCACAATTTGCAATTTTAGCTTGTGGTCCAATGCACGAGCCGGTATTACCCAATGTCAAAGGCATTGAAGACTTCAAAGGCGAAATTTTCCATTCATCACAATGGCGCCATGATCTTGATTTAATAGGCAAACGTGTTGCAGTGATTGGGACGGGTGCTTCTGCACTGCAATTCGTGCCACAGATTCAGCCTAAAGTACAACAACTCACCGTATTCCAACGTACCGCACAGTGGGTTCTACCAAAGTCTGATATGCCACTGCTTGCGCCTGTACGTGCCATGTTTAAGTTATTGCCAATGACGCAACAACTCATGCGAGGTTCAGTTTATGGAATTTTTGAAACCATTAATGGTGGTATTCAAAGTCCAGTAGCAATGAAACAATTCCAAAAACTCGCTAAATGGCATTTAAATTTTCATATTAAAGATCCTATCTTACGTGACAAATTGACACCGAACTTCATTATTGGCTGTAAACGTATTCTCCAATCAAACAACTGGTATCCTGCGCTTGCACAAAAAAATGTAGCGGTGATTGCCAGTGGATTAGCCGAAGTGAAAGGCAATACGTTGATTGCTTCAAATGGGGAAAATTGTGAAGTCGATGTGATTATTCTTGGAACAGGTTTTGAAATTGCAGAACCACCGATTGCCAATCGTGTTTATAACCGTTTTGGACAGAAAATGTCGGATGTATGGCAGGGTAGTCCAGAGGGTTATATGGGGACAATAGTTGAGAATTGCCCGAATGGTTTCTTGATGTTTGGCCCGAATGTGGCAGTTAGTTCTTCTGCTTTCATTATCATTGAAGCGCAACTTGATTATATTATGGATGCATTAAAGCAAGCGATTCATTTGGGTATTAAAACAATTGAACCTAATCCAAAAATTACCAAAGTGTTTAATGAAAAAGTTCAGGCAGCACTTCAATCAACTGTGTGGAATAAAGGTGGTTGTCAGAGTTACTTTATTGACCGTAATGGACGCAATAGTACGGTTTGGCCGTGGACGACATTTAAGCTGCGCGAAAAGATGAAGCATTTTGAGTTAAAAGAATACTTAATTGATTATTTGCCTGAATCTCAGACTCAGAAAAAGTCTGAACATGTCGTGTAAATCACGATTTGGCTATCTCAATTTAGATCTTGATAAAAGAATATTTTGATAAACAAATTTTTAAAAAAAGTAAAAGGAATGAGTGATGTTTAAAAAACAAAAATTAAAAGGCAAAGTGGTTGCGATTACAGGTGCTGCGCGTGGTATTGGTTTAGCAACGGCAGAAGCTTTGATTGCCCAAGGTGCTTTAGTCAGCATTGGTGATGTAGATCTTGAACTTGCTGAAAAAGAAGCAAAAAGAATCGGTGCGAAAGCATTTAGAGTGGATGTCCGTGATCGCGACTCATTTACTCAGTTTATTCAAAATACCATTCAACATTTCGGCAGTCTCTATGCTTTGGTGAATAATGCAGGGATTATGCCAATGGGAGCATTTTTGGATGAAGACCCAGCTTTGGCAGATGCACAAATTGATATTAATTTCCGTGGTGTGATTATCGGCATGCAGTTGGCATTGCCTGAATTGATCAAACAGGGTACAGGTCATATTGTCAATATTGCTTCGCTTGCAGGACGCTTTGCTTTACCTGGTTCAGCGGTCTATTCAGGAACAAAGTTTGCTGTAATTGGTTTAACTGAAGCTGTAGCAGGTGAGTTCCGTGACTCTAATATTCAATTCACCGCAATTTTACCGAGTAAAGTTTTAACGGAATTGACATCAGGCACGGATCAAGCATCTAAAACCATTCCTTCAGTCGCACCTCAACAAGTGGCAAATGCTGTTGTGAGTACTTTGATTAAGCCACGATTATTTATTGCCGTGCCTGATTTTTTACAAACAGTACATGGGGCTTATGGTTTGATGCCACAATGGATGCAAAAGGGTACACGCAAGATTTTAGGTGATGATGGTATTTTAACCAAACTTGATCATTCTGCACATTCAGGTTATGCAAGCCGAATTCATAAATTAACCAAATAATGAATGAACTAAACCATCGTTTCGTTTGGATTTTGAATTACCTTGATCAGCTCAGAGTGAACACTTCACTTTGAGCTTTTTTTACTTGCAAATATCTTTTTATCTTCTTGAACTAAGCATAATTTGAGTGGCTAATCCAAAGAAAACTGTGCCCATGAACCATTTTTGAAGTTTTAGCCATAAAGTATGGCGATTGAGAAACTGAGTAAATGAACTTGCTGTTAAAATAAATATTGAGTTTACAATTAAGCTGATGATGATTTGAACTAAGCCTAATGAAATGGTTTGTAGCAATACATAATTTTCATGAGGACGAATAAATTGGGGAAGGAGTGCCAAATACATCATGGCAATTTTGGGATTGAGTAAATTGGTCAGAAAACCCATTAACAATAGCTTAGAGTTTGAATAGCTTTGCACATTCACCATTTCAAAAGGAGAGTGTGGAGAGCGAATGGCTTTCCATCCTAGATAGATCAGGTAAAGTGCGCCTGCAATTTTTAATACATCATAGGCAAGCGGGATGGTCATCAGCAAGGCTGTGATTCCGAGAGCGGCACATAACATATAGAAAATAAAACCCAGTGCGGTTCCTGCTAAAGAAATAAAACCTGCTGTTTTACCTTGGCACAATGATCTTGATATGAGGTAAATCATATTTGGGCCAGGGGTGAGTGCCATGCCCAGAGAAATCATTGCAAAAGCCAGTACTGTTGTACTCATGGGTATTATACTTTCGAGATCAATTACTGCTTAACAGATGTTGTTGAATGCATTCTGCAAGTTTTACTTTGTCTTGAGGATGCAACGTAATGAAATATGCTCCGACTCGATATTGTTCATTTGCATCTAGTTCGCAATAGGCGATTTGTGCTGTCGCCGCAATATGGAAGAAATTTTCAGGATGACTTAATGTCACGTGTATAAAACTACCTTGTTTCAGTAATTGCGGATTATTAAAGCTAAAACCATTCTCCGAAAAATTCACATTTTGCGGGGTTGGTAACATGGTTTGTACAATTGAATCGTAAAGAGAACCCGTAATGAGGTTTAATTTTTGGTTGAATAAGGATAAGATTCGAGCAATTTGTTGATCTTTTTCATTTAATTGTTCTAATTCGTAGTGAAGTGCATGATCAAATTGATCTAATTCTGCAAGTAGTAGAAAATAGCGCGGTAATACAAAATTAGGATCGTATGGGTCGTTCAGCGCAACTTCTTCAGAAATGATTTGATAGTTGATTCTTAATGCAGCATCGATTCGTGACATCACACGACGTTCACTTGCTTCATTTTGTTGCTGTAACGCTTCCATAAAACACCTCGGACTAGAATGGTATGTTTAAACCAATCTCGCTGTATATAGGGTTGAGATACACTCGCGCACGGCGTAGTAATCACTTTATTTCTTTTATTGCTCTGGTTTCCATGATCGGTCTAACCTTAGGCGTTGCTGTACTCATTACAGTGCTTTCTGTTATGAATGGTTTCGACCGAGAGCTAAAGAACCGTGTCTTAGGTATGATACCTCAAGCTACTGTTTCTTCAACACAAATTTTAACAGACTGGCCAGTTCTTGCAAAGAAAATTGAACAACATGAGCATGTCACTGGCGTTGCTCCATTTACCCAGTTACAAGGCATGCTTACAGCGCAAGGTCAGGTTGCTGGAATCATGGTCACTGGGATTGAACCACAGTACGAAAAGAAAGTATCAATCGTTCAAAATCACATGGTTGAAGGTAGCATAGATCAACTCAAAAAAGGTGAATATGGCATTGTTTTAGGTAAACAAATGACAGACGCACTCGGATTGCGGTTGAATGACAATGTAACTTTGGTATTACCAGAAGCGACACCATCTCCAGCTGGAGTTGTCCCGCGTTTTAAACGATTTAAAATTGTGGGTATTTTCAGTATTGGTGCAGAAGTTGACTCTAGTTTGGGTTATATCGCACTCAATGATGCTTCAACTTTGCTACGCCTTCCAGATGGCGCACAGGGTGTACGCATGAAGTTGGATGATATTTTCCTTGCACCACAAATTTCAAATGAAATTGTCCGAGAATTACCAAGCAACTTTTATGCTTCGGATTGGACTTATACCCATGGGAATTTATTCAGTGCAATTCAAATGGAAAAGGCAATGGTAAGTCTTTTATTATTCCTGATTGTATTGGTTGCTGCATTTAATATTGTTTCTTCCTTGGTGATGGTCGTAACTGATAAAAAATCAGACATTGCGATTCTGAGAACTTTAGGTGCATCTCCAGCCACGATTACAAAAATCTTTATGGTACAAGGAACAGTGATTGGTGTAGTCGGAACTATTGCAGGGGCTGTATTGGGAATTATTTCAGCACTGGGCATTAGTAACTTTATCGGGTGGTTAAACTCAGCATTTGGATTACACCTATTCGATGCATATTTTATTAACTACCTACCTTCGTATTTAAGATGGCAAGATGTGGTCGTGATCGTTGGATTATCATTATTACTCAGTTTCTTAGCGACGATTTATCCTGCAATGCGTGCGGCAAAAATTCAACCTGCGGAGGCGCTTCGTTATGAATAGTGCTTTAGCCACCCCGATTGTTTTAGAAGCGCAAGGCGTATGTAAATCATTTACCGATGGTAAGTCGCATGTTGACGTGATCAAAGGTCTATCATTGCAAGTTCATCAGGGTGAGTTTGTATCGATCGTTGGTTCGAGTGGTTCGGGTAAAAGTACCTTATTGCACATCTTGGGTGGTTTAGATTTACCATCTCAGGGTATTGTCAATTTAAATGGTAAACGTTTTGATACCTTAGGTGAATCTGAACGTGGTTTCCTTCGCAATGAGCATTTAGGTTTTGTCTATCAATTCCATCATTTGTTGCCAGAGTTTACTGCGCTTGAAAATGTTGCAATGCCTTTGATGTTGCGTAAAGACGCTGAATTTAAGAAAGTCAAAGAGCGTGCAGAATATTTGCTTGATCGTGTCGGTTTGTCACATCGTTTGACCCATCAACCAGGTGAGTTATCTGGCGGTGAACGTCAACGTGTGGCTTTGGCACGTGCCTTAGTGACTCAGCCAAAACTCATGCTTGCAGATGAGCCAACAGGGAATCTAGACCGTAAAACAGCAAAATCTATTTTTGAATTGTTACGTGATTTACGAGATGAGTTCAATATGGCGATGTTGATCGTAACCCATGATGAGCAGTTGGCGAAATCTGCTGACCGCATTTTGCATATGCAAGATGGTGTTTGGGTCGATGAATAAAGTTAGTGTTTAAATTTAAAACATGAGTTTATAAAAACTGTATAATTAAACGGCTAAGTTCGATTGATTGAGCTTAGCCGTAAATTTTTATCAGAGCAAAATTCACTACAATTGATAAAAACAAATTTGATAACAATAAAACTGAATGATTTTCTATGTATATATATGTGCTTTTATTTGGATGGATATTTGGTATTTCATTCATGGGACATCAAATACCGCAAAATTTAAGTGTCTATATTTGCTTAAATGTCAGCTTAGTCAGTGCGCTTATACTGGGTAAGTATTTAAAGTTCAAGTATGCGCATGTATTTGCTTATAAGATGCTCTATGCCATTGCATTGGGTTTAAGCAGTTATTTACTTGGCATGTACTATGGGGATAGTGCATTAGAAAAACGCTTAAGTTTACGAGAGGTTGCGCAAAAACACACTGAACAAATTATCTATATTTCACATATCAATAAGATCAAAGATAAAACTTCAGAAAGTAATCAGGTAAATTCACAGCGATTTGGGCAAAAAAATTCAAAAAACCAGCAATCAATACAAAACTCTATTCAACAGCGAGTCACCGTATTAACAGCGCAACAACCGATTCAAGTCATGATGTATGTCAATCCATCTCAGTTGGAGGCCATTCAGCTTGGACAATATTATCGTGTTTCTGGGAAAATAAAGCTTATTCATGGTTTTGCTGTGGAAGGGGTATTTGATAAAGAAAAATGGCTTATTCAAGAGAATATTTCGGGGCAATTAAAAGCGCAATCATTTGAAGCTTTGGATGAAAATCAGGTACAGCAGTTGGGCTATGGGGCTTTTGTCCGCCAACAACATGGACTATTGAATAAAATCCAACTGGAAATTGAATCATTAAGATTGAATTTTAGAACGATGATTTTGAATTCATCATTACAAAATAAGGGTTTGTTGTTGGCATTACTTACAGGTGATGAAAGTCTACTTTCTAATCAAACACAAGATTTTTTTAAGAAATTGGGGATCTCGCATTTATTGGCGATTTCGGGACCGCATGTTCTAATTTTTGCAGTTATTTTTTGTTTTATTTTCAATAAAATTATCCAAAATATTTATCCACGTTTATTCTTAAAAATACCAAGACCTTATTTACTGGTTTTTCCTTTTTGGGCATGTGTGATTTTTTATACTGCTTTTGTTGGTTTTGAAATACCTGCTGTACGTACCCTGATTACTGTTTCAATTTTAAGTGTGATTATTTTACTGAAACAGAAAATCCAAGCTTTAAAACATTTATTGCTGACAGCCAGTGTTTTATTACTCATTGATCCATTTAGCATTCTTTCAGCCGCATTTTGGTTGTCCTTTGGCGCATGTTTTATTTTGATTCGGGTCTATCAAACCATTCAACAGCAGTCGAATGAAGCTGTACAAACATGGCAAGTAAAATCGAAACTCTTTTTACGGGTATTATTTGATTCGCAGTGGAAAACCTTTCTTGCACTATTACCTTTGGTTTTGTTTATTTTCCAGCAGTTTTCATGGATTACGCCATTCAGTAATCTCATCACGATCCCGATGATTGGCACTTTAATTGTTCCAATTGAAGTATTTGCAGCATGTGTAAGTATGTTGTATGAGCCTTTGGGCATATTGATATTTAAAATGGCTGATGGGCTATTATCCATTTTATTGTTTTTACTTGAAAAATTAGATCAATTATTTGCATTTCAATTGAATTGGTGGGCTTTTAATACTTTAGAAATCGTGTGTATCGCATTTGCGGTACTTATTCTATTTCTTCCTAGAGGAGTGTTACCCAAGTTTTGGGCAGTAATATGTTTAGTACCGTTATTTTTACCTCAAAAAAATACTTCAATTTTTCAATTAAACATCATTGATGTTGGGCAGGGACAGGCTATATTTTTGAAATTGCCAGATCATAAGATGATGATAGATGTTGGAGGTTCTTTTGATGAGTCGCAGTTCAGTATAGGTAAAAATGTTATTATTCCATATTTGATGCGACAAGGTATTGATCAACTTGATCAGGTCATATTAACCCATTTAGATCAAGATCATAGTGGTGCTTTTTCTGAGGTTGAAAAAGTACTCAAAATTAAAGAAGTATATTCTAATGAAAAAGATGCTCGATTTGAGCATGCCAACTTTGAGTATTGTCATCAAGGCCAACACTGGCAACATGATCAAGTCAAAATTACCGTGCTTTCACCATCTGAAAACTTGTTAAGCCAAGCACCATTTCATCAGAATGAACTTTCATGTGTGGTCTATATTCAAATACCGCAATCAAAATCATATCAAAACTTTCTTTTGATGGGGGATGCTGGTTGGGAAACTGAATTTAACCTATTACAACAATATCCAGATTTAAAAGTTGATGTATTGGTCTTGGGACATCATGGCAGTCACAATAGTTCTTCATATGCATTTTTGAAACAACTAAAACCAAAACTCGCTATTGCTTCAGTGGGTTACGCAAATCGTTATGGACATCCACATCCATTGGTATTGAAGCGATTAGAAGTACTTAAAATTCCATTTAAAACAACCATTGAGCAAGGTTCGATTCAATTTGATTTAAATACTAAGGGAGTGATGACAGAAAGTGATTTTCGTTCAACGCGTAAATGGTTAATCTTCAATAAGGGAGCTATTGCGGACTGAATGAATCAATGCTGTCGCATCTTGCTTAGGTATATCATAGATTTTTTTCAATTCAGGATTAGCTTTAAAGCGTTTATAACTCCAGTGATAATGTACAGGATATTTTCGAATCAGCTTCTCTTGAGTATTGAAAATAAGACGCGTACCTTGATTGGCGTCAACTTGGTAAATTTGTTCATCGATTGGTTCAATAAACATATCAAAACCATCATTATCATTTCGAATTGCATAAAGAAATAACGCTTTGGCTTTGGTTTTTTGAATGAGTTTAGCGCTGAGATTACTTGAAGATAGTGGAATACCAAAATACTTAATCAGCTCACTTTCATGGTGTGGCGAATGATCAGGTAAAATCACAGTGGTTCCACCGCGTTTCAAGGCTTTAAAAATTTGACGTACGCCAGATTCATCAGTCGGAACAAGTGTAGCATTTTCACGGCTACGTGCAGTGCGGACAAATTGATCTGCACCTGCATCTTTGATCGGTTCATACATGATGGTCATTTGTGTATATTGGGCGAACCATGCATTCATGACTTCCCATGTTCCAAAATGAGGAACGATTAAAACTAAGCCTTTACCTGCTTGGATAGCATCGTGAAAAAGTTGTTCACCTTGAATATTGTGAATGCGTGCAATATTTTTTTCATTCGATCCTCCCCAGATAGAGAAAAACTCCATATAGGATTGCAATTCATTTCGAATGGCTTGTTCAGTAATTTTTTCTCGTCTTTTCTGATCCATGTCAGGAAAACAGATTTCAATATTTAGACGTATAATTTCCGATGTTTTAGTGACTTGTAATAAATTAACTAATCCAGCCAAAAAACGCGCAATAAAACGCGCAATTGGAATAGGAAGTCGACTACAAAAATTAAGTAGTCGTGTGGTTATTGTCTTTTGATTATCAGTCATCTGGGGCAAAAAATTAACGCTGAGGTGGAATTGTGTAGTGATTTGGCAAAATATTATAAGTTAAATCGTGATGATTAAATAGATTCAGTGTATATAATGCGGTATGAATAATTAATTTGGATGGTATAAATGTCCGATTGGCCACCGAAACCTCAAAATGACAAGGCAAATTTAAATTCCCCTCAAGGTGAACAACCAACAGGGCAAGAATGGAAAATTCTAGAAAAAGCTGTATTGGCTTCAGTGGAAGAGCAACGACGTAGTCGTCGTTGGGGAATTTTCTTTAAAATTTTGACAGCATTATATGTTTTTTTTGTGATTTTCTTTATGCAAAAAAGCTGCTCAATGGCGACCAATAGTGAGTCACCTAGTGTTGGTGATTCGCACTTAGGTGTTGTGAATATTGTAGGGACAATTGATTCTAGTAATCAGGGTGTGAATAGTACAGATACGATTAAGTCTTTGAAAAAAGCTTTTGAAGCAAAATCTGCCAAAGCAGTGGTATTGAATGTCAATTCACCAGGCGGTTCACCAGTCCAGTCTGATGATATTTGGCAAGAAATTCAATACCTCAAAAAACAGAACCCTGAAAAGAAAGTGTATGCGGTGATTGGAGATATGGGTGCATCAGGTGCTTACTATATCGCATCAGCAGCAGATGAGATTTGGGTGAATCCATCGAGTCTTGTGGGGTCGATTGGGGTGATTATGCCGAATTATGGTGTGAGTGGTTTAGCTCAAAAATTGGGTGTTGAAGACCGAACCATGACATCAGGTAGCAATAAAGACATTCTCAGTATGACTAAGCCTGTTAATCCTGAGCAACGTGCGCATATCCAAGCCTTACTTGATAATGTACATGGTCACTTTATCACTGCTGTTAAAGAAGGTCGTGGTACTAAACTTAAGTCACAAGATCCTGCAATTTTCTCTGGTTTATTCTGGACAGGGGAACAAGCGATTAAACTCGGTATCGCGGATAAAACAGGAAATATTGAAAGTTTAAAACGCGAGCTTAAAGTGAAGAAAACTGTAAATTATACAGTTGAACGTGGACCGTTTGATTCAGTCTTAGGGCGTTTAGGTTCTGAAATGGGGCATGGTCTTGGTGAGGCAATGAGCCAAAAACTCGGTATGAACCAAGATGTAAAAATGCAGTAATTTACTTGAAAATACTACGTTATTAAAATATAAGGCAGTATAGAACAGGGAAGTAATATTTAAACATATTACTTCTTTTTAAATGGAAGCAGTAAAGTAAGTAAAGAAATAGGATTCCATGGATACGATAGAACAATCAAAAACATTGATCCATTTTGGTCATGCCAATGGATTACCTGCTCAGGTTTATACGAAATTATTTGATTTATTGGCAGATGATTATCATGTGATCTATCCATCATGCTCATTAGGGACATCTCCTGAGTTTCCTGTCGATAAAGATTGGTCAAATTTAGCAGATCAAATCATTCAAAGTATTGAACAACAAGCCAATGGACATCAGGTGATTGGAATAGGGCATTCTTTGGGTGCAGTGTCTACATTGTTGGCAAGTTTTAAGCGACCTGATTTATTTAAGCAAGTGATTTTATTAGACCCACCTTTAATCATGGGGTTCGCTTCTTTTGCATTTGACATTGCAAAACGCTTTTTCCCAAAAAAAGTTGATCAAATGACACCTGCTAAACTCAGTTTAAAGCGCCGAGATCATTGGGAAAGTCGTCAGCAAGCTTTTGATTTGTTG
Organism: Acinetobacter sp. WCHAc060025; assembly: GCF_004209355.1. NCBI lineage: Bacteria > Pseudomonadati > Pseudomonadota > Gammaproteobacteria > Moraxellales > Moraxellaceae > Acinetobacter > Acinetobacter sp. WCHAc060025. Next base: position 14,645 of record NZ_SGSX01000002.1, read on the forward strand.
CATTCTAAAAAATTATATCAAGCTTTTGATCCAGCCTGTTTTCAAGCCTATATTGATTATGGGCTAGTCGAAGATGTTGTGAATGGTGGTGTAACTTTAACCATTCCTAAAGCCATAGAAGTCGAAATTTTTAGAAGTGGTCCATCTTATTGGTGGTTGCCACATAAAAAACCTGAAATGCCTGTTCATATGATTGCAGGAAGTGAAAGCCCATTTTTAAAGCAGAAATTTCCTCAGATCGCAAAAAAGAAGTTGGGCATACCATATACAGTATTTAACGGTGGGCACATGTTCCCTTTAGAACATCCTGTTGAAATTGTTGCTCTAATTCAGGATTTAATTAAAAAAATATAACGATGGTCTAATTTATTTTTTGAAGTAAGCATCAGTATATTACATAAAATAAGCACTCAATAGAGTGCTTATTTTTATTTCAAAAGTATTAATTTGATTGAGCAAGATCAAATTTTAAAATCACTTTTTTATTGGCATCTAAGAATTTTAATTCTTTTTTAGATGCGTCATATTGAGTGACTTGGCCAAGTGCTTGTGAATACTTGTGAGCGATATCGGTTGCATTTAGGCATGCTTTTCTAGTCGAAGCAAGTTGTGAAAATTTAATTTCAGTAGCTTTAACAGCATAACCACCCATAAAGCTGTTACAACCATCTGAACCACTTACACGCTCATTGTCAAACATGATAGATGGTACAGATGACTGTGCAGGATCAGCCACTAATTTGACACCATCAATTTCACTGAGAATCCAATTCTTACCTTGTAAGTCATCTAAATTACGTTCAGTAGAGGGATTTGACATGGTTGCACAGCCCACCATAGAAAGTGTTAAAGCAGTACAAGTCGGAATGATGAGAGATTTTAACATTTAAAGTTCTCCACTTTTTATAAGGAATAAGAAAGTTATAAAGAATAAAAAAGATTAATATGTATTGAGACATATCATACTTTTCAATTTGAAAATAAGCTTTTTAATTAACTTAAAAATACACAAATGATTCAGAGTTAAAACATTTTTGCATAAGTATTGCTTTATTTTTGAACTGTTTTCATGTATCTAAAATATATATTTATTTTCCAAGTGTTAAAAAACGCATCCGAAGATGCGTTGATTGATCAACTATATTTTAAAATTTACAAAACTGGATTGGTTGTTCAAGTAATTGCCCTTTATACAACACTTGACCATTATCCAAATGTTGAATCGTTCTATTACAGATCCATTCGACCGCTTGCGGATAAATCAAGTGTTCAAGTGCATGTACACGTTCAGCCAAAGTGGCTACGGTATCGTGTAAATTAACTTTAACCACGCCTTGTGTCAGTGCTTGACCTGCATCCAATTCCGCAGTGACATAATGTACAGTACAACCATGCAATACATCCCCCGTGTTTAAAACACGTTGATGGGTATGCATACCTTTGTAATGTGGTAGCAGAGAAGGATGGATATTCACCATTTTCCCTTGCCATTTTTGGACAAAATCTGCACTCAGAATGCGCATAAAGCCTGCAAGAATCACTAAATCTACATTCCAATCGAGTAATTGTTGATGCATTACGGCATCAAATGCTTCACGGTTTGGAAATTGTTTGTGTTCAATGATCGCAGTGTCAATTCCTACTTTTTTTGCCCGTTCCAAGGCATAAGCTTCAGCTTTATTGGAAATCACCCCAACAATCGACCCTGAGAGATTGGCATCTATCAGGGCTTGTAGGTTGCTTCCACTGCCTGAAACCAGTACAGCAATTTTTATCATGTGACTTAACTATGCTTTGGACTTAGGCAAAAATCACACGGATTCTTTCGTCAGCGCCTTCAACAGATTCGGCATTGTCTTGGATTGAACCAATTTTCCAAGATTTTTCACCCAATGAGTTTAACAACTCGACAGTTTTGTCTGCATCTGTAGCATCAACTGCAATCACCATGCCTACGCCACAGTTAAATGCACGATACATTTCAAATTGATCAACACCGCCTTCTTTTTGAAGAAGTTTGAACAATTCTGGCCATTCCCAAGAAGACTCATTGATCACAGCTTGAGCACCATTTGGCAATACACGTGGTAAGTTACCAGGTAGACCACCACCAGTGATGTGTGCCATAGCGTGAACATCAACTTGTTTAATCAATTCAAGAATTGATTTTACATAAATACGTGTTGGTTCCATCGCAACATCAGCAAGTGGACGACCATCAACGATTTGAGTTAAATCAACATTTTTAACATCGAAAATTTTACGAAGTAAAGAGTAACCGTTTGAATGTGCACCTGAAGAAGCTACACCAATCAAAACGTCACCTGCTTTGACTTTAGTACCATCAATAATTTTGCTTTGCTCAACCACACCTACACAGAAACCTGCTAAGTCATAGTCTTCGCCTTCATACATGCCTGGCATTTCAGCAGTTTCACCACCGACCAATGCACAGCCTGCAAGCTCACAACCTTGACCAATACCTGTTACCACATTTGCAGCAACATCGACATTTAAATGACCTGTTGCATAGTAGTCGAGGAAGAATAATGGTTCAGCACCACATACAAGAAGGTCATTTACGCACATTGCAACCAAGTCTTGACCGATTGTGTCATGACGGTTTAGGTTAAGTGCTAAACGTAATTTTGTACCTACACCGTCTGTGCCAGATACGAGAACAGGTTCTTCATAACCTTTAGGAATTTTACAAAGTGCGCCGAAGCCGCCTAATCCGCCCATAACTTCAGGACGAGTGGTACGTTTAGCGACAGATTTGATTCGATCGACAAGTGCGTCGCCCGCTTCAATATCGACACCAGCGTCTTTATAGCTTAAACCAGTGTTTGGGGTAGAAGTTGAGTTGCTCATATTTGAAGTCTCCGCATTCGCGCGGAGATTATACCCGAATATACGAAATTCTTATGTTATTTCTGCACCAAAATGCTATCTTTATTCAAATATTTTACTTTCAATAATGATTAAATCTGAAAAAGGCGTGATTACATGCACGATCGGACCTTAAAACGAATTTTTATCCTTGCTGGAATTGCTTTAGTGCTTTGGGTTTTGTACTTACTCAAACCTGTAGTGATTCCCTTTGTCGCAGCATTTTTAGTTGCTTATCTATTTAGTCCAGTTGTTGATCGACTATCCAAAATTCTACCGCGTTGGTTATCAATCACAGTCGTTTTTCTTGGGATTGGTGTGGTTTTAACTTGGGCAATGTGGTTTGTTGTACCTTTGGTTTGGAAGCAGTTGATTTACGCACGAGATAGTATCCCTGCTGGGATTCATTGGATTAATTCAACATTTCTCCCGTGGGTTTCAAATAATTTTAATGTTGAACGCATGGAGTTGGATACCGACCAAATTTCCAAAGTTGTGATGGAGTATATCCAGACCAACTACAGTGCCGACAGTATTCAAACGATGGCATTAAAAATTGCGCAATCGGGTTTAAGTTTTCTTTCCATTGGTGGAACGATTGTTTTAATTCCTGTGATTGCGTTCTATTTCTTATTGGATTGGAATCGTATGTTAGAAGGCATGCGAGAGTTTATTCCACAGAAATATAAAGCCAGTACTTTAAAAATCGTTGCTGAATGTCATAGTGTTCTAGGTGCTTTTGTTAAAGGTCAATTCCTTGTGATGGTCTTACTGGGCATTGTTTATGCAGTAGGGTTACAGTTGGTTGGACTAGAAGTTGGTTTAATCATCGGGATGGTCGCAGGGCTGTGTAGTATTATTCCTTACTTAGGTTTTGGCGTAGGGATTATTGCAGCCATTATTGCGTGCTTCTTCCAGTTTGGTATGGATCCAAAACATTTACTTATGGTCTTGGCTGTATTTGGTGTCGGACAATTGATTGAAGGCTATATTTTACAACCATTTTTGTTGGGTGATAAAATTGGGCTTTCACCAGTTGCTGTTGTGTTTGCGGTGCTTGCGGGTGCACAGCTAGGTGGTTTTGTCGGTATGTTGATTGCACTTCCTGTGGCAGCAGTCATTGTGGTTTTATTAAAACATCTCAAAGATTTATACCAAGAAAGCCAATTTTATAAGTCTGAAAATGCTTTGGTGAGTATACATAGTCATGGTGATTCAGATGTAATTTCAGTTGAAAGCGATAAAGTTGATCTTGATATTGAGATTAAAAACACGCAAGATACTGATGAATCAGTCAAAACTGATCAAAATCCACATAAGGAATGATTTGAATATATGCGTCAATTACAGTTGGATATAGAACCGCAACTGGATGCCAGAATCAGTGATTTTTCTGGGCCAGGTTGGGGACCTGTAATTGATGCTGTACGTCAGCTTCATGCAGGGTTGATGAATCGTTTCTATATTTATGGTGGTGCTGGTACAGGAAAAAGTCATCTTTTATCTGCCATTTGTGATTCGTATTTGGAAGTGGGTAAATCCGCAATTAAAGTTTCATTATTAGAATTACTTGATGCACCGATTGAAGCGATTACCTCATTAGAGAATTATGATTTAGTCGCACTAGATGATATTGAAGCGATTAGCGGAGTGCCACATTGGCAAAAAGCAGTATTTCACCTGATTAATAACAATAATGAAGATGGTGGACAATTAGTCTTCTCATCACGTTTTGCACCAATAGAACTCAAATTAGAATTACCTGATTTACAATCTCGTTTAACCCAAGCGGTGAGTGTAAAAGTACCGAGTGGGCAGTCTTATGCAGATCGTCATGCCTTATTACATTCGGTACTGGAACGTCGGGGTGTACATTTTGACCCACAAATAACGGAATATTTGCTATTACATGGACCACATCAAACCAGTACACTACTACAATCAGTCGAGCAATTAGAAAAGTTATTGAAAGGTGAGAAAACCAAGTTATCTCATGCAACATTAAGACAGATCTATGCATTGATTGATGAATATAGACAATAGTCTTTTTTTGATAAAGATTGAGTGTGCGTACCACATATAAGGTCGTCTATAGGATATATAAGAAAAATTCTTGAGAATTTTTTTTAGCTGTGACAAAGTACGCAAAAAGGATTTATGGCAAAGCTTAATGCTGGCTAATAAGAAATAATTAAAAGAAATCAAGGAGACTATAATGCTCAAACAGGGCATAGGCTTAGGATTATTATGTATTGCTGGTCATGCATTCAGTGCAAATATTACTGTCACGACAACAGATGATGTTGTGAAAGCAGATGATCAGTGTTCATTAAGGGAAGCGATTGAATACGTTAATCAAGGGATGCCAGAAGCAGGTTACAACGGTTGTGGTGGTAAAGAGGCTACTGCAAAAATTATGCTCAAAGCGAATACAGAATATATACTTAACAATCAAGTGCGGATATCAAAAGATCTAAGTTTCGGATCGGAATATATAACAGATATTACCAATTCAAATTCGGTGATTGGTAAGCAAAATGCCATTATTAAGATGGCTGGAAAAGACCGATTATTTGAAATTGAAAAGGTGATGGATACTTCTAGCACTGAAGTTCAAGCCATGATTAATGTCACTTTTGATGAGATTACATTAAAAGGATGTACTCAATCCATTTGTAAAGATCAAGGTGGGTTAATTTATAATAAAGAGTCGTTAACTTTAAAAAATAGTCAACTTTTAAATGGTTCAGCACGACAAGGTGGTGCTATTTACAATTCAGGTGGATATGTTGCAAATACCAGCCGAAGCTTTATTTCTATCACAAACACTTTGATGCAAGGCAATAAAGCAGTACAGGGTGGTGTGGTATACGCTGAAATTCCTTCTTTTATTATTAAGCAGTCAGTGATTCGTGATAATGAAGTAACAGACAACAGTAGTTCTAATTTTGAAGTCAAAAATAAATTTTCTGAAGCAGAATTAAATGCGATTGGGAGTTTAAATACTTATGGTCTTGTAAATAGCACCATCTTTAACAATAAAGGTTATGTCGTTAAGGTTTATGATGCAATGCAAGTCAATAATGTCACCATGATTTTAAATAGTATGGGCTTGATTATTGATGCGCCTTCCAAAACAGGCTATGTGGTTAACAGTATTATTGCTCAAAATGGTGCTGCTGACTGTACAACGATTGCAGGTGGGGAAGCGAACCAAATCAGTAATAACTTGTATTCAGTAGGTTGTGGTGGATATAAAGGGACAGAGTTAGGAGCGATCAAACTTATTTCTGCTAATACCCCTGAAGGGAAATGCGATTACAATGATAATGGCATTCTTTGTCCATTCTCTGAGGTGGCATCACATACTTTAGGTTATTTCTTGCCTAGAATTTTACCAAGTTATACTTCTATAAAGGATTCTCCTATTATTAATAAAGGAACATTACTTCAAGAACCAATATTACGTTGCTCACCTGTAGATCAGCGCGGTGAAAGTAGAGGTGATGATTTAGAGGTGTGTGATAGAGGTGCTATAGAGTTAAAAGTGAGTACTTCAACTGAAGGATTTGTTGGACAGGATATTTTATATGGTCAAACAGCAAAATTCTCGATTGTAGATCAATTAAAAGATGGTGAATTGGTCAGTGCTGAAAAATGTAAACAAATTTTTAATCGTGATGTCGATGAAAATGGCAAACCTTGGCAAATAGGATGTCTTAAAACTATTCAAACTTATACCCCGTCAAAAGGTACAACAACGATTAGCCAAGATGGTGAAGTGACTTATACACCAAATGGAAATTGGGATGGAGCGGATATATTTGAAATTAATGTTGTGACGACGACGACGAGCTTTAATAAGTCAGACAATCCTTATATTACGCTTTCAGTACAGATCGTCCAACGTAAACCAGATGATTTTAAAAATTATAAGGTAAAAACATCAGGTGGTAGTTTGGGTATTTTATCAATCATCGGATTGATAGGTCTAGTAGGTTATCGACGCATAAAATATAAATAAGGGATTCGTGATGAAAAATTATAAAAAAGGACTACTAGCACTAGCAATATTATCAACGATGTCATTGATGGCGGCTGATGATAAGACCATTTATGTCAATACTTTTGATGATGAAGATGGTACGAATCCTGCAAAGTGTTCATTAAGAGAAGCGATAAAAGCAGCTGAACTGCATCAGGCTTATGGTGGTTGTAGTGCGGGTCAAATTTATTCAACTGTGCCTAATGTAATTCAATTAGAAGCAGGTGAGTATAAGTTAAGTAAAGAGTTAAGACCGAATTCAGATGTAATTATTAATGGTAGAGAACCGGGTGATTATAGTCGGCCTGACGTCTTAACCAATAATTATCCAGCGACAACCAAGATAAAAACAAGTATTTCTGGGCAGGGCGTAAGTCGTATTTTTAATACGATTTATGATAATAAACCAAGCCTGACTTTGAAAAATTTGCTTTTAAAAGATGGTTCAAGTTTAAGTGATACCAATAATAATGTGGGTGGTGCAATCTATGCAGGTGGTACAACTACATTGACCAATGTTAGCATTCTGAATTCCAAAGCTAAAAATGGTGGTGCGATTTATTTAAATGATATAAACAGTTCGTTGACGATGAGCTACGGTGTATTCGACGGTAATACTGCGGATCAAGGTAGTGTATTAGGCATGACTTGTTTAGATAATTTAGATAAAACACCACGTCAGATTGGAATTTCGGGCGTGAGTTTTATCAATAATGGTTCTGCTGAAAGTTTAAGTACATTTAATTTTTGTGGGAAACCGACTGCTAGCTTTACAGCGAACACAATTAGTAATAATACTGCAAGTTCTACGCAAGGTAGCATTATCCAATTTAGTCAGATAACACCTTTGGGTAAAGTGGAATTTAGTAATAATTCAATTATTACATTGCACAGTAATACCATTGTAAATAATAGTGCTTGGACAACTTTGTTGTATGGTAGCAATGGCTCGAAAAGAATTCTGCATAATATTTTGGCTTATAATCAGAATGGTAAATCTTGTCGATATGCAGATGGAGACGTTAGTGAAGTGACGAATTCAGGTGTAGTATTAGCCTATAATGCTTTAACACTTGCTGCAGGAAATGATCAATGTGAGCTTGCAAGTTCATTAACCAAAGAGGGGAAAGATAAAACCGTTGATGTAAGTAATATAAGTTTCTCTACGCTTTTGTATGAACGAGAAGAGCCAAGTGAATCAACAGGCTTTATGCCAATGTATTTCCCCAAAAATTTAGGAACTGATAAAGATTTAGTAGATATTGGTTTCGTCGGTTGTAGTCAGATAGACCAACGTGGTGTTACTCGCCCTGTTGCTGAAAACTCAAGTGGTAGTGTTGATACTGCAAACTCGTGCGAGATTGGTTCTACAGAAGTATTGAATCTTACAGCAGATAATCTAAGTGCGACAAACTCATCTGTAACAAAGGCTTTAGCAAGTTTTCAAAAAGAGTTAGATATTTATAATAAACTGATTGCGGATACGACAACCAATCAGGACTATATTCCTTATTATAAAATACAGTCTGAGAATTATAGTAATTTATTAAAATATACGAAGTCTGATCAAAAATATCGTACGATTTTTTTTGATCCATTTGATCCTAATTTACCTGCTGAAATCATTATCCAAGATGCAAGTGGTAAAGCTGTACGTGAAGTTAAACATCTGAGTACAGATAACTACACGGTTACTGTGAAAGCACTTGGTGTTGGTATGCTATCGAATAACAAATTTGATGGTAAGGAAGACGCAAGATTCCATTGTGAATGGAATGAAAATTTGAAGAAAGTCCTACTTTGGCGTACAGATGATGCCCCTACGCCTACAGGTGAAAATGAATTCTGTAGCTATACATTAACTTTGAAAAATGCTGATCCAGTCATATCATCAACGGCTTATATCGTTGGCTCTTTTATAAATATTCCACCAACAGCAGCAGATGCGACATTAAATATTGAGGCTGGTTCAACAAAACCGTTAGATGTGGATTTATTAAAATATGCAGATGATGATGGTGATGGTGATTCAGCAGCATTGACGGATAAGCCTAATAAACCAAAATTCTATGTCAATTCGAACGGAGTTGAGTTACCAATTCGAATAAGTGCAAATTTAGACCCTGTCGTGATTACTTCTGAACAGAGTGGCCCGTGTCCTGGTGCGGATAGTAAATACACGTGCTATGGTGGCAAAGTACAAGTTAAGTTAAGAAGTACACTAGATCCATTCAGCTACAAATTTAAATACTATGTTTATGATGCGGATGGTGCAGCTTCGAACGAAGGTATAATCTCTCTTGAAAACTCAGGTACTGCTGCGAACAGTCCGCGTGTGAGTGGCGGTGGATCATTCGGTTGGTTGAGTGTAATGGGGCTTATTGGTTTGGCGGGTTACCGCCGTATGAAGATGAATAAAAAAGCATAATATCGGTCTTTGTTTTGTAAGAAGCCAGTTTCTCGAAACTGGCTTCTTTTTCTTTATCAGCAATGTATATTTTTTGCTATTTAGATAGGCATGTGCTTCAAATTGTATTATAAGTTTTAGATACAAGAGGATAGTTTGGGTACGATCCTTAACCTATTGAAAAATTTTCATTTTGAATTTATATGAAGCAATTTACTGTATTAACCCCGATTGATCAGATTTCTTATCGTGCTGAAGAGTTAGTTTCGATAAAACGTAATGATTTGGTTCCTTTATTGGATAATCAAACGTGTATGAATCTATATGCAGATCAGTTGATTCAAGGGCAATCAGTATTATTGAATGGTATTGATCCTGAGTTAACACAAAAGTTAAGCCACACAATTGCACAGATTATTGAACAATTATCGGCTTCTAAAAAGAAACTAAATCAAAAAAAGTTTAATGCATTACAAAAGTGGTTAGGTTTAGACTTAGAGTTTAGTGTAGGGCAGAATCAATATCTAAAAGATTTAGATCGTTTAATTGATGAAGCGAATAGGCTGAGTCAACACTTACAAGTTGAAATTCAAAAATCAGAATCACGTTTCCAGCAAGCTGTGGGTTTACGTGAACAGATGGCAAAATATATTCGTGCTGCGCAAGAGTTTGCTCAAGAATATCCAGCTTTTGTACAGAATAGGCATCCTTTGGATAATTTTTTCGAGCGTTTGTCTAAAAAAATTAATACATTACAGACTTTACAAGCCAGTAATGATATTGCTTTGGCACAAATGCAACTGACGCAACAGCTTTCATTAACATTATTAGATCGGTTTAATGAGGCACAACAAGTTTTGATTCCTGCTTGGCAATATCATGTGAAACAAAGCCAAGCGCAAAGTTCTTCAAATATGACTGAAGAATTGGATCAAAGTCGTGATAAATTAATTCAATCATTAAAGAAATCATTAGAAAATAAATAGGGTAATACGATGAGCGATTCAAACAATCCAGTAACAACACAGGTGGCAACAACAGAATCACCATTAGAGTTGCAGAAGTTTGAGCAACTAAATTTAAAAGAAATTGGGTTGAATAGTGAAGACTTTAATGAAGTGCTGAATGCCCATAAAGACTTAGCTAATATTAATCATACTGCTGTGGCTGAGTATGGTAAGAATATTGCGACCAAAACATCATCTTATACAGATGAATTATTAAATCTCGTTAAGAATAAAGATCTCGATGTAACTGGGCAAAAATTGAATGAAGTTGTTCAAGTTGCACAACAGTTGAATACCTCGAGTATTTTAAATAAATCAAAAAATTCAGGCTTTATTGGTAGCATTTTAAATAAGTTTAAAGGTGCAAAACAAAGTTTTGATCAGCAATTTAATACCACCAAAGAGCAAATTGATTCTTTGGTGAAAGAAATTGAAACCTCACAATCAGGTTTGAAAACACGTGTAGATACACTTGATCGTATGTTCAACGGTGTGCAAGAGGAATATCGTCAGTTGGGTATTTACATTGCAGCAGGGAAAATTAAACAAGACGAAGTTCAGAAAGAAATTGCGACATTATCTGCTCAAGAGCAAGATCAAAAAACCAATCAACGGGTTTATGATTTAAATCATCTCGCCAATAATCTTGAAAAACGAGTGAGTGATTTACAAGTTTTGCAGCAATCAGCCATGCAAACTTTGCCGATGATTCGTATTATTCAATCTAATAATATGATGTTGGTGGATAAGTTTTATGCGATCAAAAACATCACTTTACCTGCATGGAAAAACCAAATTAGTTTGGCTATTTCACTGAATGAGCAACGTAATAGTGTGCAACTGGCAAATACTATTGATGATGCAACCAATGAGTTGTTAAAACGTAATGCAGATTTATTACATCAAAACTCGGTTGATACCGCAAAAGCCAATCAGCGTTCAGTGATTGATATTGAAACCCTTGAACACGTGCAAAATACCCTCATTAAAACAGTGAACGATGTGATTCAGATTCAAAAAGAAGGCATGCAAAAACGTGAAGAAGCATCTACACGAATCAAAGCTTTACAATCGAATCTGCAGCAATTGGTATTGGACACCAGTACACCTAAGGCTTAATGGCATTTCTGTCCAATGTATTTTGCCCATGAATTAAAGGTATAGCGCTTGACTGAAAAAAATCAATATCCTGCGGATATTCAGCAGATTGAGCAGGGTTTAAAAGTTCTTAAACGCAGAAAGTTTAATCTAACAGCTTCTGCGTTACTTTTATCAACCGTCGGTGTTGTGAGTTTAGTTGCAGTTTTTTTTCAGCAGGAATTGGTTTTCAATTCATTTGGCGTGGCGCAACAGGTTCAGCAAATTCATTTGCCGTATATGATTGATGGAAAATTAAGAGAATATGTCCATCAACCTGATTATTTTATGAATGCATTTTCATGGTTAGGATGGTTAATTTTAAAATTAATAGTCTCATTCATTGGTGCATTTATGATTGTTGGATTTTTAAAAAGATTTAAATTCTTTTTGATACGCTTTCAGTCTTTTATCCTTAAATTTGTCGCATGGCTCATCACATTTATTGTGCTTTGGGGCGGGTTAAGCTATGTGCAGTATGAGCTGAAAGATGATGAAGAGAGTGAGGTCAGTGCCTTTGTTCAATATGATCAAAATATTCAACAAAGTGATTTTTATCGATATTTACAAAAATCAGATATACCTGAGAATGTGCAAAGTTATTTATTGGCTCAAACTGCTTTGATGCATAAACCTGTAGATAAAGTGGTTGCAACGGTATATGCAGAAAAACTGATTAAAGCGGAACAATTTGATCCACAATTCTTAGAATATGGCTTTAAACCTGAGCAATTGTGGACGATTCAACATCAAGTGTTTAATCAAGCTATTTCGCCAATTGCTAAAAGTGTGGAAGCTCAAGTTGATCGTGCAAACTTTTGGTCAAATTGGGTTGGTAAGATCTTATGGGGGATTACAGCAGTTAGTTTCTTATTGAGTTTAATCGTTTATATGCTAGCAAGTCGAATTTCGAAACGCCTTGAGCGAATCGCAACGCAATTGCAATCTTAAAGTTCATGCAGTTTTTTGCTTTTTAATGATTGGATGAGCGAGCAGATTTAAAAAAGCACTTTCAATGGGGAAAGTGCTTTTTTTATAGTACGGATTTTTATTGAGGAGCGCTTTTGATTTAGAAACGACATGCAATTTAAGCGACTTCTTTACTGCGATGTAAAATTAATTCTTTCAGTTCTAAAGTATCAAATGTTTTGTCCCAAATTTCACCATCGACGATATAGTACGGCGTTGGGTGTTTTCCGAAACTTTGCACATAGCGCGTAATTTCAGCCTGTTTATCTGCTACTTCTTTATGTTGAATTGAGCGTAATACTTTTGTGCCGTCTAAGCCCATTCCTTCAATCACTTGTTTCAGTAACTCAGGATTCGCAATGTCCTTGCCATGTGCAAAAATAGCATGAAATAACGCTTGGGTTAGGGCAAATTGATCAAAGATATTATCCAAAGCCAAGATTGCCTGATGCGCCAAACCACTGTTTGGCATACGTTTCATGTGTTCAATATCGACAGTTAAGTCTTGGCTATAAGCAGCAAACTTTGCCATATCCAATTTACGATCTGCTTCTTTGCTTCCATAGCGTTCAGTCAAGTATTGATAAACATCTAAACCTTGTTCTGGAATCTCAGGTAAAACTTGCACGGGTAATAATTCGATTTTTCGAGTCGTTGGCTGATTCCAATGCTGCTTAAGTTTTTCAAATGCGACATAACTCATTGGATAGACTAGGTCGAATACGAATTCAATTTTATAAGTAAGTACTGCCTGTACTTTTGGGGAAGCACCACGGTTTAGAGAAACAACTTCGTTATTTCAGATTAAAACTTTAGATAAAATTTGCACATGAATTTTTGTAGAGCGATCGTTGCAGAATGATTATTTTTATTGAAAATTAATTTAATTTTAAGTTTCGAGGTAACTATGAGCACTATTGATTTTATTGGGAATGTCCCCATATTCATACACAACCTAGATAAAACACGGTTTTGTGAATCATTGGGGTGCGTGAAATTTAAAATATTTTCATTAAACTAAAAAACCGATTGTTTTTATAAAAACAAACTGTTTTATCTATTTTTTAAATCGACGTATTATAGGTTCAACGAAAGAATTTACTCCCTTGGAGATTGTTAGCATGTTAGATACAAATACTTCTGCTCAATTAAAAACATTGTTAGAACGTCTTGAAAGCCCAATTGAAATTGTTGCTTCTTTAAACGGCACTGAAAAGTCAGACAAAATTAAAGAATTAGTCACAGAGGTTGCTGCACTTTCAGATCAAGTGACGGCACGTTTTGATGGTGAAAATGGACGTAAACCAAGCTTTGGTATCGCTAAAGTGGGTGAACAACCTCGTGTATTCTTTGCTGGCTTGCCAATGGGGCATGAGTTTACCTCTTTGATTCTTGCATTATTGCAAGTGTCAGGTTATGCGCCGAAAGTTTCAGATGAAATTTTAGCGCAAATCAAAGGCTTGAATCTTAAAGCAAACTTTGATGTATTTGTGTCTTTAAGCTGCCATAACTGTCCTGATGTTGTTCAAGCATTGAACTTAATTGCAATCAACAATCCTAGTACAACTGCGACCATGATTGATGGTGCATTCTTCCAAGACGAAGTTGAAGAGCGCAAAATCTTGGCTGTACCAATGGTATTCCAAAATGGCGAGCATATTGGTCAAGGTCGTATGACTTTGGAAGAAATTGTTGCCAAATTGGACAGTGGTGTTGCTGCGAAAGATGCTGAAAAACTGAATGCAAAAGAAGCATTTGATGTTTTAGTGATCGGTGGTGGACCTGCTGGTGCAACTTCAGCGGTATATGCTGCACGTAAAGGTATTCGTACGGGTATTGTTTCTGAACGCTTCGGTGGTCAGGTCATGGATACCATGGACATTGAAAACTTTATTTCAGTGCAAAAAACTCAAGGTCCGAAATTTGGTGCAGATATGGAAGCACATGTACGTGAGTACGGTGTGGACATTATGAACCTACAAAAAGTGAAAAACCTTGTAGGTGCAGATCAAACTGCCAGTGGTTTAGTGGAAATTGAACTTGAAAATGGTGCAAAGCTTGAATCAAAAACAGTCATCCTTTCAACAGGTGCGCGTTGGAGAGAGATGAATGTACCTGGTGAGAAAGAGTATAAAACACGTGGTGTTGCATACTGCCCACACTGTGATGGCCCATTATTCAAAGGCAAACGTGTTGCTGTAATTGGTGGTGGTAACTCTGGTATTGAAGCCGCAATTGACCTTGCTGGGATTGTAGAACATGTCACTGTTGTTGAGTTTGATACTAAACTGCGTGCTGACCAAGTTTTACAAGACAAATTGAACAGTTTGCCAAATACCACTGTGATCATGAATGCGCTTTCTACAGAAGTGATTGGTGATGGTTCACAAGTGACTGCATTGAAATATAAAGATCGTGCAACTGATGAAGAGCATGTTGTTGAACTTGCAGGGATCTTTGTACAAATTGGTTTATTGCCAAATACAGATTTCTTGAAAGAAACAGCAGTTGAATTGTCAAACCGTAATGAAATTGTGGTGAATGATCGCAACGAAACTAATGTAAAAGGTGTATTCGCTGCGGGTGACTGTACTACTGTGCCTTATAAGCAAATTATCATTGCAGCAGGTGAAGGTGCGAAAGCGTCATTATCGGCATTCGATTACATTATTCGTTCAGGTCAATAAGTTGTGATCATCAATGAATAGAAAGGGAAGCCAAAGTATTGAATGACTTTGGCTTTCTTCTTATTTGATTGAAAATATTTTAAATGGTTTATAGGAATTGAGTTGCTAACAGCTCAGTTCCTTTTTTATATTCGCCACAGCACCTTTTTATGGCGTATTAGTCGTAAAATTAAACTATAGATGGATGTATAAGCTAAGAATGGAATTTGTACATTTACGATAGTGTGGTGAATGATTCAGCCAATGTAATGTGGTTAAGCTTGTTTAGAATATTTTTGAAATCTAAAAGGATTAAGCTTGTGAAGCATGAGCATATAAAAATTACACCTAGAGCTGTTGCGTTTAATTTTTCTGATTCTTTGATTCATTGGATTCCTGAAGATCCATTTTCATCACATACCTATAATGCGATAAATTTGTTATTGCCCGCAGGTGAGTTTTGGTTTTGCCGTGTTTTTAATAAAGCTTTACCTTTGATCAAAGATGCTCAGCTAAAAGAAGATGTTCGTGCCTTTATTAAGCAAGAAGCGACACATGCTCGTGCTCATATTCAAGGGCAAAAGTTTATGACAGAACAGCATTACAATCTTGAAGAGGGCTTAAAAACCGCTGAAACTTTGTTTGAACAGCTTTTATCCGACAAACCTTTTGGTTTGGAATTATCAAAATCGAAATGGCTAGCGTCTTATTGGTTGACTATGCGTGTCGGGATTGTCGCTGCAATTGAGCATTTCACAGGTGTGATTGGTCAATGGACCTTGGATCATAGTCATAATTGGGACAAATATGGTGCAGATGCTGAGATGAGTGATTTGTTCCGTTGGCATTTGGCAGAAGAGGTTGAACATCGTAATGTCGCATTTGATTTGTTTCAGCATTTATTGCAAAACAAATTAGGCTTTTATATCTCACGCCAAGTGTTGATGACGGCTGTATTTCCTATTTTTATGTATTTAATGGTCGATATCGGACGTAGTTTGGCACGACAAGATGATTTAGTTGAGATGCAGAAAATCGCCAAAGCCAGTTTCCCTCGCATGTTGTGGGAATTGCAAAAAGTCGGTAAGCAAACAGGCAATTTACCCACCTTTACTTTTTTAGCAAAATCAGTTGTGCGTTGGATTTCGCCGAATTATCATCCTAATTCAGAAGGAAATACTGAACAAGCCCTAGCATATTTTGCACGTTCAGCAGGTGTTGCTGCGGCGAAAAGTTAAATATTTCTAATTTTCCATATAGACCAACTGGATGAAGTTGTTGGTCTATATATTTTGGAGCATATTCAAGCTGTGATTCTATGTATTGATCGTAGGATGAAGTTGTAGTACTAATTTGCGGACTAGATTTTCAGCATCTAGTGCTGATTGTTCAAATAACTCACCACCATATTCCTGATATTCGATCGCAATTTCATGAAACTGTTGAATACCAATAAAGTTAAAGGCTGTTTTAACCGATGGTTCTGCATGATTCTTAAATGGTGCATCAGGATGATCAAAATCGTGTCCACCACGAGAAGATAAAATAATCATTGGTTTTTGATGATCTAGTAATCCTTGATATGCTTGTTCGCGATTTGGATCAAAACTATAGGTTTTGTCTTTTCTGACGATATTATCTATATAGGCTTTTAAGTGGGCTGGTGGACCAAAATTATATAAAGGCATTCCCAAAACAATCAGGTCAGCCCATTTCAATTCAGCGATTAATTCATCACTGAGTTGTAAACGCTGTTGGGCTTTTTCTTCAGATTCCGCATAGCCAAATTCAGAGACGATCCATTCTTCATCAATCAGTTGAGGAGGATTCTTTCCGACATCACGATGTTTGATGTGTATTGATGAATCTATTTCAGACCAAGTTTGGATAAAAAGTTCTGTTAATTTACGACTTTGTGAACCATGAGGAACTTTGCCAGCAATGCCTGTGCGTACACTTGAATCTATTCTTAAAATATTGGTCATTTATCGTTGCTCAATCTAAGAGATGAATTACATCTTTATTGAATTGTGGAGCTGTGACAAACGATCAAAATACATGCTATAAGTGAATTAGATTCATCTATATTTAGATTGCAATATGGACTTACACTATTCGTTGGAGCAACTATTGGCTTTTCAATATGTTGCTGAAAGCCTAAGCTTTAAGAAAGCTGCTGAACGTTTGCATCTTACGCCTACAGCGTTGAGTCATCGTATAAAAAAATTAGAAAATCAACTTAATCTGAAATTATTTGAACGTAAAACACGAAAAATAGAATTAACCGCAGAAGGAGAGTTCTTATTTAAACATGTACAAACAGGTTTTGAACATATTCAAAAAGCGCTGTTACAGTTGAACCAAAATCAACAACGATTATTCACCATTACGACTACACCACCGTATGCGAGTGAATGGTTGATCCCATATTTACCTGAGTTACAAGCTTTGTATCCCGATGTGATGTTTCGAGTACATGCCAGTTATGACCCAGTGAATATGCAGTCAGGGCAATATGATTTAGCGATTCGTTATGGTCAAGGTGGTTATCAAGAATTAGATGTAGAATTATTGGCAGAAGATCAATATATCGCGGTCAGTCACCCCTCTATAGAAAGTGAAAATATTGATTGGAATCGTGTCCCACTGATCCATTTTTCATGGGGAGATGAGTATTGTCCTAAAAGAATCAATTGGCAAAAATGGTATAGCCAACAAAATATGCAAATCCATGTTGGACAACGTCAGGTTTTTTATAATGAGGAAAATCATGCAATTCGTGCTGTATTAGCAGGTCAGGGCATTGCTTTGTTAAGTAAAGTTGCGATTGCACATTATTTACAAATGGGAATGTTGAAAGTCGTGTCTAAGCATTACGTTGAAGCATTGAATTATTATTTACTCTCATCATTAAAACAGGATGAGGTCATAGTCGGTACAAAAAAATGGTGCCGAGAAAAATTAGAAGGCACTTATAAAGTAATTTAAAAGATGATTGTATTAAAATAAAAAAGCCAAAGTACCCCCCAAATGTACTTTGGCTTTTCCGTTTAATCTTATTATTCTCCCCTTGTTTCGAGTAAGGGCGCTGATTCCCAAACTCTATTTTATTTATTGTTATTTTTATCTTGTACTTAGACAGTATTTATTGATAAGCAAAATACATTCCAAGTTTTACATTTTTATGACATTTCTCAAGTAAGTGTAGTATGTTTAACCAAACAGGCTGAGATAATAAAAACGATTTAACAATTGTTCCTTGCTCTCTACATGTGCTGGATTTTGGACAATACAATCAATCGGACAGACATCGACACAGGTTTGGCGCTCATAAAATCCAACGCATTCTGTACAGCGCTCTGCATCAATCTCATAGACTTTTTCACCTTCAAAAATTGCTTGATTCGGGCATTCTGCAACACACATATCACAGTTGATGCATTGGTCTGTAATCATTAAAGCCATGGTTTTATCCTTTGATTAAATCGCTTGATAAGCCAATGATGATGCAGAAATATCAGCAGTAGAGTTTGGTAAGTTGCGAATTAATAAAGCATATTGCATATCTACATCCGCAGGAATAGGAATATCTACAATATGTCCTGAGCCTTTAGCATCGGTGATCGAGTTGCCTTTTTTATCCAAAATTTCATTCAAAACAAAAGTGATGTTTCCTGAAGTTGTCATGAGCTCCAATGAGTCACCGACAACAAAGCGGTTTTTCACTTCAATCTTGATATAGTCGCCATGTCGTTCTAAAACTTCACCAACAAACTGTTGATGGTCAAAGCGTGAAGAACCTGTTTCATAATTCTGATATTCAGAATGTACGTGGCGACGTAAAAAACCTTCGGTATAACCACGATTTGCTAAACCTTCCAGTTGTGTCATCAGTGCAGGATCAAAACCTTTGCCTGCAAGTGCATCATCAATCGCTTTACGATAAATTTGCGCTGTTCTGGCACAGTAGAAGTATGATTTGGTGCGTCCTTCAATTTTCAAAGAATGAATGCCCATTTGAGTCAAACGATCTACATGTTGTACAGCACGTAAGTCTTTTGAGTTCATGAAGTAAGTACCATGTTCATCTTCTTCAGCAGCAAACATGTCTTCTTCATTGCGTTGTAATAAAACCGGTTCGCCAAATTGATGTTGTTTTTGGGCGTGTTGCTCGTCGGCATCTTTATTGTTGCAGCAGCCTGATGCTGTCTCCAGTTGTTGGACTGGAATGACATCCCCAGATGCATCTTCTGCTGCTTCGTGAACTTTATAATCCCAGCGACAAGCATTGGTGCAAGCGCCTTGATTGGCATCACGTTTATTCATATAGCCTGAAAGTAAGCAACGACCGGAATAAGCCATGCAAAGCGCGCCGTGTACGAAAACTTCAATTTCCATATCAGGCACATTTTGCTTAATTTCTTCGATCTCTTCGAGGGATAATTCACGTGATAAAATCACACGTGTTAGCCCCATATTTTTCCAAAACTTAACCGTTGCCCAATTGACTGCATTGGCTTGAACAGAGAGGTGAATTGACACTTCAGGGAAATGTTCACGCACCATCATGATCAGACCAGGATCAGACATAATCAAAGCATCAGGTTGCATCGCAACCACAGGTTCAAGATCTCGGATAAAGTTTTTAAGCTTGGAATTGTGCGGTTGAATATTCACCACCACATAAAACTTTTTGCCCAAAGCATGCGCCTCAGCAATGCCAATTTTTAAATTGTCATGATCAAATGCATTGTTACGAACCCGCAAACTGTAACGTGGCTGACCTGCATAAACAGCATCCGCACCATAAGCAAATGCGTAGCGCATATTCTTCAGCGAACCAGCAGGAGAGAGAAGTTCAGTAACGTGGGAAATGGTCATGTCGTAAAAGGCATAAAAACTTTATGGGTATTATTCTAGTGATAAAAAAAATAGATTCAACCTAGTAAAAAGCTCGGGATTGAAAATGATTAGCCTCAAAATATTGTCAATCTACTCATTTTAAGTTTAATATATATGGAAATACATATATCCATATATAGATATGAATCAAGTTGATTTTTTTAAATGTCTCGCTGATCAAACACGGCTCGATATTTTACTGATGATTGTGAAACAGGGTGAGCGCTGTGTCTGTGATTTGACTGAAAGTTTAGCGCTCAGTCAGCCGAAAATTTCACGACATTTGGCGCTGCTGCGTACTTCACAGATTTTGCAAGATCGTCGCCAAGGGCAATGGGTTTATTATCAGTTACATGATGGTTTAGCACCATGGTGCAAAGAGATTTTGCTCAAACTTGCAGAACAGGATGAGCGTTTTAATTTAGCTGAAAATGCTGGTGCTGAAAATTCCAAATGTTGTGAATAGAGGATTGAATTAAAATGAAAATTTTATTTTTATGTACAGGTAATAGTTGTCGAAGCATTCTTTCGGAAGCCTTGTTTAATGCGCAAGCACCTGTTGGTTTCGAGGCATGTAGCGCAGGCAGTCATCCCTCAGGACAGGTGCATCCACTGACCTTGAAAACCTTGCAAAGTTTGAATATACCAACTGAAAATTTATTCAGTAAAAACATGCAGGCATGTGAGGCGTTTGCACCTGAAATTGTGGTGACGGTATGTAGCGAAGCTGCCAATGAATCTTGCCCGCTTTATTTAGGAAATGCCTTAAAAGTTCATTGGGGTTTGGATGATCCATCACATTTGGATTTGCCAGAAGCAGAAAAATTACAGGCGTTTCATTCAACGGTGCAACATATTCAGCGTCGTTTTGATGCATTTTTTGCACTGAATTTTGAACAATTGAATGCACAGGAATTAGCCAAAGCACTCGAAAAAATCGCTTTAATTGTGTGAATGTTCAATTATGTCAGTTCAGAAACTCTCTTTTTTAGATCGGAATCTTACGCTTTGGATTTTTATTGCCATGGCTGTTGGTATTGCGATCGGTTTATTTTTACCCGAAACAGCGCAAAGTCTAAATCAGATGAGCGTGGGAACGGTGAATTTACCGATTGCCATAGGTTTGATTTTGATGATGTATCCACCTTTAGCCAAAGTAGATTATAAAAATTTAAGCCAAGTTTTTCAGGACAAGCGAACCTTGGTTTTGTCTTTACTGCAAAATTGGTTGATTGCACCGTGTCTGATGTTCGCACTTGCGATTCTGTTTTTGCAGAACTATCCAGAATATATGACAGGGCTGATTTTGATCGGCTTGGCACGTTGTATTGCAATGGTGTTGGTATGGAATAATCTTGCCTGTGGTGATAATCAATATGTTGCTGCCTTGGTGGCATTTAACAGTATTTTCCAAATTCTATTTTTCAGCAGTTATGCATGGCTATTTTTAACTTATTTACCGCCATTTTTTGGTGTTGAAGCGCAAGTGATCAATGTCAGTTTTTGGACGATCACTCAAGCTGTACTGATTTATCTGGGTATTCCATTCTTATTGGGCTTTTAACCCGTTTGATTCTTGTGAAACAAAAGGGTTTGGATTGGTATCAAAATCGTTTTATTCCTAAAATCAGTCCGCTGAGTTTATTGGCATTGCTGTTTACCATTGTGGCGATGTTCAGCTTAAAAGGTGCGGATGTAGTGGCATTGCCATTGGATGTATTGCGAATTGCTATTCCTCTGACGCTGTATTTTATCATGATGTTTTTCATTAGCTTTTTTATGAGCAAATGGATGGGCAATGATTATCCGAAAACCACAGCCATTTCATTTACCGCAGCAGGCAATAACTTTGAGTTGGCACTTGCAGTGGCGATCGCAACGTTTGGTTTGGCTTCGCCAGTAGCATTTACCACGGTGATTGGTCCTTTGGTTGAAGTACCTGTATTGATTGCTTTGGTGAGTGTGTCGTTGTGGTTAAGGAAGCGCTTTTAATAGAACAGGATTAGTTTATTTTTTGTGATTAGTATTTTTTAATTTTAATGTTTTCAAAGTTATAGAAAATGCTCCGTATTTATTTTTATGAAAAAACAAATTTTTATACCTCATTTGAGGATATTTGCAATAAATCTACTTAAGTTAGAATCCATTTCAATATTCATCGACAGAGTAATAAAAAATGAAAATAAAATTAATGAGTTTAGGTGCTTTGTTAATATTGGGGAGTTTTGCATATGCAAATGATCCCAATATAGAACAAAATATTTTTAATGATCGTGTGGTTTTAGATCAGCACAGTGTAAGTATGAAATCATACACTGGGAAATGGAAGACCAATTGTGTATTCGATGAAGCGCAAAAAAATTATTTAAATATATCTTTTGAATTTGAACACCCATTTTTATTAAAGAAAACGACAACTTTATTTAAAAATCATATTTGTACAGTTCCAAGTACGAGCAAATCTTATAGCTATCAAATTAATCATGTCGATAGAAATAATGACGGATACTATGCACTATATTCAAGCCTTCCAGAGAGAATAGATCTTTATATTTCTCCGAAAAATATAGAGCAGTTGATCATGAAATTTGATGGTGCAATTTATAATTTAAATAAAGAATATAAATAGGGCATATAGACATGAAAAAAATATTATTAATCACTTTATTTGCGTGTTTAAGTTTACAGGGATGTAGTGATCTTGACTCTGTATTAGATCCTTTGAAAGATTCGGAATCTAAGTCCTTGGATGCATTGAAGGATTCAGCATCAGAGTCGGATACAAAAGGGACAACAACGACTTCAAGTTCGTCGAGTAAAGGGACAACCATGACTAGTACTCCAGTGAGTCTAGGGTCAACAACGGTTATAAGCTCGTCGGGGGATAGGACAACAACTCCTAATTCAACAAGTAAAGGATCAACAACGACTTCAGGTTCATCAAATACTACAAGTTCAAATACACAAGAACTTAAATGTAATACACAAGTTGGTGCAATTGTTAAAACGACAAAAGAAGAATTCCCTAATCATTTAAAAGCTTGTCCAACTTTAAGTTTCTCTTGGGGAACAGATTCTAGTGGTAAAACTTTTAAAGGAACACCTGAAGGTTCTTGTAAATCTGCAATTGAGAATACAATTACTGGAAAAGGTAAAAGTGCGTGTTATTGTTATATTGCTACAAATGTGAGTGCAACATCTGCTGTATCAAATGGAAATTGGATGTGTTGGGTCGCTTGATAGAATATTTATATGCATTCGTTAATATTAAATCTAAGTTTTATTATATGTTTTTAAGGGGTATTAGAAATAATTTTTATACTTTTAAAAAAAGAACCAATAAAAAAACCGAGGTAGATCACCTCGGTTTATTCTTCATCATTCAGAAAAATTATTTCTCAACGAATGCACGTTCAATCACATAGTCACCGAGAACACCCATTTTAGGAGATTCTTTGAGACCATGTTGATCAAGAAGTGCTGCAACATCATCTAAGAACGCTGGGCTACCACACAACATTGCACGGTCAGTTTCTGGGTTGAAACGTGGTAAACCAATTTTTTCAAATAAAGCGCCTGTTTCAATCGCAGTAGTTACACGACCTTGAGTATGGAACTCTTCACGCGTTACTGTTGGGTAATAAACTAACTTTTCTTTAGCTCCTAACTCAGAGAAAAACTCATGGTTTGGAATTTCATTTAAGATTAAATCTTGATAAGCCAATTCTGAAATAAAACGTGTGCCGTGAACGACAATGATTTTTTCAAAACGCTCATAAGTTTCAGGATCACGAATCGTAGACAAGAATGGAGCAAGACCTGTACCTGAAGAAAGAAGGTATAAGTTTTTACCAGGATTCAAATCATCAAGAACCAAAGTACCAGTCGGTTTTTTTGAAATAAGAATATCGTCGCCAACTTTTACTTTTTGCAAAATAGAGGTTAAAGGACCATCTGGCACTTTAATTGAGAAAAACTCTAACTCTTCTTCGTAGTTAGCACTTGCAATAGAGTAAGCACGCATTAAAGGCTTGCCATTTACTTCAAGACCAATCATGACAAATTGACCATTTTTAAAACGCAATGCAGTATCACGCGTGGTCTTAAAACTAAATAAAGTGTCATTCCAGTGGTGTACGTGAGTAATCTTTTCGACGTTGAAAGCAGCCATTAAAGGTCTCAATAAATTATCAAATTAGAACAGCTTACTATTCTAATCTAAAATCATTCTCTATAAACTGAATATATTTAATTGAGCTTATCAGAAAAAATGATTATGGCTGAAAATATGACTGAATTGAGTCTTCCCATCATTGGTGTTATGCGATCTCCTTTTGTGGAAAAATTTGGCATTCCACGTCAGCCAAATCTGGTACAAGTCGAATCCTATATCGAAATGCATGCGCCGTATAATGTATTAGACGCTTTTGAGGGGATCGAAGAATTTAGTCACCTATGGCTGATTTGGCAGTTCCATGATAATAAAAATCAACAAGATAAAGAGAAATTCCGTCCGCAAGTTCGCCCACCACGTTTAGGGGGAAATAAGAAAATAGGTGTTTTTGCGACACGAAGTATGTATCGACCTGCGCCGATTGGTTTATCTGTAGTACAACTGAAAGAAGCCAGAAAAGAGGGGAGTTCTATCCGTGTTTATTTAACAGGAAGTGATCTACTTGATGGCACACCGATTCTAGATATTAAGCCCTATATTCACTATTCAGATGCAATTGTCGATGCACAAAGTGGCTATGCACAGGCTGAACCGGTCAGGAAACAGGTGATTTGGTCAGAAGAGGCTGAATTTTCCAAACAAGCCTTATTGAAAAATAAACAGATTCAGCAAAAATATGTCGATGAGTTGGAACAAGTCTTGGGCTTAGATCCGCGACCTGCCTATCAGCATGATGATCAGCGAGTTTATGGACTACGTTTTGGCGCATTCAATATTAAATTTAGTTGTGGCGAAACAAGTATTATTGTTCAACAAATTGAACTTTAATTGATTCATCTAAAATGCGTATTTATCGATAGAATGATGAATACGCATTTCTGACACTCATTGTCACAGCATTTATGATTTCAATGCGTTTACTTTGGCAAAATTTAGCAAATCCTGTTGCGATTGAATCAATAAACGGTTCTTCTCAGCAGCAATCCATCCAAGTGCAAACCAAACTTTAGCATCTGTTTTTACTAATTTTTTAAGTATTTCTTCTGCCACAATCAAGTCATTATATAGCCCTAAACTTTCTTGTGCAGGTTTGATCGCTTTAATATATTGCTTCACATCCTTTTCATCACATAAAGAAGTTATAAATTCAATACTATAACGCAAGCGTTTTAAATTTTTACGGGTTTTATGTCGTGCTTCGATATCGAGTTTTAAATAGTTTTCAGCATCCGTTTGAATTTTCTGATGTAATTTATTGATCTTTTTCAAAGCTGCTTTATGTATAGATGCATCGCTATTTTCAGTCGTATCTTGATAAATAAACTGAATCAAAGACAATATAAGATAGTTAAAGTTAGAGGCGCGAAAGAGTTGAGTGAGGCTTTGACGATCAGGCGCTTCAGATTCAGCAAGTTTAAATTTAGGTGCATCCACTGCTTCAAGTTGCGGAAGTAGCTCTTCACGGATTACGTCAAGATCGCGTGTCGTACCGAGTTGTCGAAATAGTTCCGCCAATTGAGTTTGCCATGTTGGATCAATACGAAGTGACCAATTTGAAAATGTTTTTAAAGCGCTACGTAGGCGACGAATCGCAACACGCGCTTGATGCACATGCTTAGAGTTGAAATGACCCGAAGCGATAGCGCTACTGTTTGGTAATAAATGCTGTAAACAATGATTAAAAATCTTCTGTAAAGCCTTTTCTCGACTGTCTTTTGCACTAAGAAAAAGTGGTGTTTGAAATTGCACAGGATTTTCTTGAATATCTTGTGCCAAGAGAGTACCTCTTTGCGCTTTAGTCCGAGTATCTAACCACAGCCCATAGCGTTTAATACGCGGTAAAATAAAGGAAATTAGATCTTGCACCGTCCCTTGTTTAAGCTCAAATTCTAATTCATTAATATCGAGTATATTTTGATGTGCAATAATTTTTCCAAAGTCATAACTGACTTCAATGTCACTATTTTGAAAATTAAATAAGGTGAATTTACGTTCAATTTGTGTTTGGAATTGAATAGCTAAAGGGTGATCAGTTTGTGTGAAAATGGATTTTATATATTTAGGAATATGCTTAGATTTTAAATAGTTGTCGAGTTGTAATGCTGTTTCATTCATCCCTAAACTTTCTTCAAACTCTACACGTTTCAAATGTTGTTCTGTTGGAAGTTTAAGTGTTTGAAACCATTGCTCATTTTCAAGCCGTTGCCGAAGTGAAATAGAATGTGTGGATAAATCGAATTGTGCCGTATCATAATACTTTGCGTTTAAGGCTTTCACCATGCAACTTTTTCGTTGAAAGGCTTTAAGCAAAGCGTCTTTTTTATCTTCAGGAACCTGAAATTTTAACTCCATTTCAAACATGGCTTGAATTCCATTTATGTATTCTTTTAATGAGTTTAATCTTAAAATTTAGTTTTTATTGCATTTTTTTATGAATGATTACAATTCAGCCGTGCAAGCGACATTGAACTTAGCATAAAGGATACAAAGTATTGTAAAGGAATGATTTAATGCTTAAATCATTCCCATCTTTCATGATTATTTTAAGAATTTACGACTCACAAGGAATTGCTCTGTCGCTTCAAGGAGTTTTTCTGCATAGACTTCTTGTTTCGCTGTCAGCCAACCCAGTGCAAACCAGTCACTGGCTTCCAAATCCGTTTGTTGTAAATACGAAGCAGAAGAGGCAAGCACTTGATATTGTTCACAAGCTTGTTGAGCATCATTCAGGGATTTGCCATATTTTTGCAAATTCTTCACATCATAAATATTAGTTAAAATCGGGAAACTAAATTTTAATTCATTTAAATGTTGTGCCAAGGCTTCAAGGCTTTCTAGATCCGAAAGATCGGCATCATTTAAACTTTCTTGAAGCTGTTTATATTGATTTTGCAGGGTATTTTGCGCATACCGTTTTAAATCATGTAATGGTGCTTTTTCAGATTGTCCCAAGCTAAAGATTAATAATTCCAAATAATGTTGCACATTTTGCGTTGATTTAACTAGGTTATTTAGCTTTTCATTGGCATATAAAATATCTTTATCCAAACTTTCCGCAGTTTTTGGATTTTGCAATAAAGCCCCTAAAGTGCGTTGCATATGCTCAAAATGTTGTAGGTTTTTAAAATGACTTTCAAAGGCAGACAATTGATGTGACCATTTTTCAGTTTTACTGTCTGTCCAATCTTTAAAGAGCGATAGGCTAAGATGTAAGTGATGTAATGCGATCTGGGCTTGCTGAATATGTTCAGGCTCAGCTACTTGAGCTGAAATGGCCGCAATATTGGGTAATAAATGTTGTAATTGGCTGGCTACCAATAGTCGTAAGTTTTTATCAGCACTGTCTTTTTTATTGAAAATAATCTCTTTGGCTTGTTTAGCAGGGCTGACTTTTTTCTCTTGCACCAATAAATTGCCAAACTCAGCTTTACTACGAACATCAAGCCACAATTGATATTTCTTCACCCATTCAAAGCTGAAAGTCAGTAGTGATTGAATCGAACCACTTTTTAACTCAAATTCAACTTCATGAATTTGTTGCGTTGCAGTTTCAGTACGCACTTCACCTATATCTAAGCTAATTTCAATTTCTGCATCTTCAAAGGTGATGACGCGCATAGTGCGTTGAATATCGGTTTCAAACTGAAGTTGCAAGTGATCAAATTGATCACCCAATGCATTTTTTAAAATTGCCAATGCTTCGGGTTTATCTTGATAAATATCAAGATTTAAATCTGGTGCTTTTGCAAGTTCGCCCAGATTAGTATTGTCTTCAAAGCGTTGTAAATGGCTTTTGGTCGCTGCTTTTAAGGTCTGTACCCAATGCGTTCCCTCTAAGCGTTGACGCAGGGCAGCCCCTTGTTGTGAGAGCAGGCGATCAGGTGTGTCATAATATTTCGCTTGTAGTTGAATAATTTCAGATTTTTTAGGGTCTAATGCTTTAAGTAACGCACTGCGACGGGCTTCTGCAATCTGAAACTTCAATTCAACTTCGAGCATGTGAAAATCCTATTTTTCTTGCTGATTCAACGATTAAACAGCATGTTGATATATAAGTATGTATTGTAGCGCAAAACGGGAAGTGAAATAGCTGTGATATTGTTTGTTTAGAGTCGTTTGTTTAAAATCATTTCTTTAAAATTGTTCGTCTAAAAGCGATGTAAATTACAGATGGATTATTTCCTTAGGCTTTAAAAGTATCTTAAAATAATCTAAGCTGATTAAAAATAAAACAGGAAAAACCCCAATGAATGCACATGTAGAACCAAAATCGGATTTGGTACAAAGCCCTAAAATTCAAATGCCAATCAAAAATTATTCTGAATTCTATCGTTTTTATTTAACTGAACATCGCAGTATCATGAGTCGTCGTCTGCATGCAGCAGGAAGTAGTGTTGGAATTTACTTTTTTACTAAGGCGATTCGTCAGCGTAAAGCAAAATATTTTGTGTATGGTTTAGTTTCAGGTTATGCATGTGCGTGGGTTGGGCATTTTGTTTTTGAAAAGAATAAACCTGCAAGTTTTAAACAACCGCTGTATAGCTTTATTTCTGATTGGCGTATGTTGTCTGATATTTTACGTGGTAATTTAAGTTTGAAAGATCGCAAATTTGATAAAATTGACAGTTAAAATCGCAAAATTTTTAAAATCCATTCCTCGTATGGGGAATGGATTTTTTTTCACTCATTTTTTAGTCTGGAAGCACAAAAAATGCTGGTGATATAAAATGAAAGTAAAACACTTAAGCCTGATTTTATGCAGTACTTTGCTATTTACTGCTTGTGGAAGCAGTCACGATGACAATACTCAAACAGGCACAGGCACAGGCACAGGCACAGGCACAGGCACAGGCACAGGCACAGGCACAGATCAGACTTCTATCGTATTGATAGACCACTTTAGCGGAATTGTATTAAGAGAAGCTCTATTTGGTGGTTTATTCGATACATTACTGGAAGGTACCGATGAACTGGTCGATGGGGCATCCTGTAGCTCTGGTTCTTATGCTAAAACGGAAAATATCATCAGCCTGAATAATTGTGTGGGTATATTTGAAGCAGACGGCAAGGCATCGGTTTCAGGTTCTATTGATATTACAAAGGGTTATAACTTTAAAGATCTGACACTCAAATTTCCCGATGGTACGGGTCAGCTTGTAAATGGTTTATTAAATATAGAAGAAAATTCAACAGGAGCAAATCTGAGTTCGACATCCATGACTGTAACAACACAGGAAATGGATTCTGCGAAAAAACTGAGGAATGTAAATTATACCCTGAGTGATTATAAATTCAGCTGGTCGAAGCAGGATGCAACCAATGTCCGGCTTCAGGTGGCAGGTAAAATTGTATCTATAGGTGGGGAAAGTGGGGATTTTAATGTAGCCTATGACAGTTACAGTACGCCATTTTATTTAAAAATTGACGCCGATGAAAATATTGTAGGCTATCCTTATGCAGGCAGTTTGAATATTTATGATCTGAAAACCAGTGATAATACGGTTACAATCACCACCATTGATGCTCAGAATGCGCAGTATAAAGCCAATATGAATGGCAAAGTTTTGTTTGATAAAACAGTCAAATGGAGCATGTTTGGCGACTAAAGTGGAATGCGGGTTTTATATGCTCAAGAGGACCCGCTTTTTTAAGACTTTGAGCTGTACGATTGTTTTACTATTCAATTGCACTTGGATTATTTTTTGATTTAAATATAATTGTTTCATGATTATTCAATCAAATTGAATGTGGTGTTTTATATTTTATCAATCGTTATATGTGGTTTTATTCCTGTTTTTTATTGAATTATTTTTTAAATTTAAATATTTTAATTTGCTATATTTGTAAGATTGCTTTTAATCATATAGATATAATGAATAATTATGATGAGTTTTATGATGAACTGATGGATTTGATTTATAAAATACCATTGGATTCGAATGGCTGGCAACCGTTTGTAAAAAGAATCAATGCAATTTTGGGTTCATCCTCAATTCATATTTTGGCAATTGATCTCGAACGAGATGTATATTCATTCAGTAATTGCTCAGGAATGCTTTCTGAAGAAGAATTAACGGTCAGCGAGTTACAATATCTCAGACACCCATTGAATGAAGATCCACGCTTAAAAGGTTTTTTTGCACCTGGCAGAAAAGGCTGGTATCAGTGTCATCATACAATAACAGATGAAATGGTTGAAAATTCAGCTTTATATCAGGATATTTTATTACCCATCGATATGAGATTCACTGCTATCAAGGAATTTTTATTGGATGATAAGTTATGTGTATTAATGGGGATAAATACATCAAAAAAAAGAGGTATTTTAACAGAAACGGAACTGAGTTTTTTAGATCGTTTATTTGTGCATTTAAAACGAGTGGTTTTATTGCAGAGAAATTTATATGAATATTCTTCAAAATCACTTATTGGATTTGAATTAATTGATAAACTTTCTCAACCGATTATTTTGCTGAATTTATCGGGTGTTGTTATACATACCAATCATGCAGCAAAAAATATTTTAGAAAAAAATAAAATATTGAAAATTGAAAATTCAAATATTTTTTTACCAGAGCCTTATTATACAAAGTTTAAAGAAAGTTTGAGTTATCTGGAATTATTATTCAAAAAAGAAAGATTATTAAAGAATACAAATTTGGATGACGGTTGTATAAAAATATCTGAAAAAGAAGGTTCATCGCTTTATATATTTTCAACATTACTGATTTCTGAAGCTGAAATGAAAATGTTTGGAATACGCCCAACTGTAATGTTGACCTTGTATGACCCAAATCATCCATCTGAAATTGACCTGCATTTGTTACACGTTTCTTTCAATTTGACACAGGCCGAAGCAAAAGTAGCTTTATTACTTCTGGATGGTTTTTTACCAAAAAAAATTGCCCAGAAGCATGGGGTAAATTTAGATACTGTACGTAAGCAACTTCAAGCCATTTATAAAAAAACTTCGACAAATAGACAGTCAGAACTGGTGAAATTATTATTAAATATACCACGTTTTTTACAGGAGCAATGATTTTATTCCCTAAATAGGGAATGGACTGAAAATAATAGAATGGGAATACTTTATGGGTAATTATATCTATAAGGTCAATAAAAATGAAAACGTATCGAAAAATGATAATACCGCTGTTCACCTTTGTAATGTTAAGTGGGTGTGGCGGAGGAGGCGATGATTCAGGTTCTGCGAATACGCCAACGGATCCAGTAACACCGACAAATTCAGAAACACCAAAGAATCCAATAATATCTGATAAAACATTGCAGGCTATGAAGAGTGAAACTACGTTGCCTGTGTTCTATAAAGGCCAGCGAATTAAATATATTGGAACTGGAAATAACTCAATTATATCAAATGCAGAAAAAGATATTATTGTGGGGTATATCGATACAACTGGAGGATCAGTTTCAGGTGCAAGAAATTTACCATTGATCTATGAATTAGAAAGTACAAAAATTTCAGAAATCCCCCTTCCTTCAACTAGTTTTTATTGGAATGCTCAGAGTGATATGTTAAGTAACGATGGCAACTTAATTGTATTATATGGTGGGTATTATAATGTTGATCCATCTAAATCTGTATTGGGGTCAAACTTTTTAATTTACAATAGAATAACGGGTAGTTTATTTGATCCAGATCCTAGTAATACGATGGATGTCCGTAATCATTTTAATAAAATGAGTGGTGATGGTCAAAGTATATTCTCACTAATTCAGTATAGTGATAGAAACGAAGTTAAAAAATATGATGTATTGACCAAAAAAAATAATTTGTTCGCAACTTTGAAGAGTGGTTATAATTTATTATCTGTCGATAATACAGGTAAAAGCTTACTATTTAAATCTGCTTCTTCAAGCGAAGTAATTAATAACTTACCTGTCTCAGGTGGTACTGGTTCAGATAATTATTACATTATGACTCCAAAGGGTAATCGACTTTTACTGGATTCTAATAATTATTGGAATAGTTGCCAAAATGGCGAGTTAAAACCTGATGGTAGTATGGTTATATTATTTTGTACCGCGGCTCATGCTGGAAATGGTTTAAATACAGATTTTGCTGAAAACTCAAATTTTGTAGTATTCGACACCAATACTTATGAAAACAGATACATAAAAAATAAAGATGTATTGAATTTAACAGGTTTGTCATATTTTGATATTATGGGGCAAATCCACGGTATGGATAATAAAGGTTTTTCTTTCGTGGTGCGCGAACGGTCTACTGAGTCACCGCCAAAAAATCCGACAAAAATATTCTTTATAAGATATAACTTTGAAACAAAGAAACTTGAATCTTATAAAGTGATTGGTCAGATTGCCAGTAATTTGGAAAGTGATGTTTACTATGGAACTTTGGCGCGGAGCGATGTACTTTTGGGAAATGTCAAGAAAGGGCGTGATTCAGATTTAAATGATATTTATGAGTATTTCTATCAAAAAGCATTTTAATCGTTGGTACGCGAATCTCAACTTTTTAACTCATTGAAATATAAAGGACATAACCCAATTTAATTTTCGACCAAGAAAACAAACTAAGTTATGTCCATTCACGAATTTATCATTTCTATTTACTTAATCATAGAGGAAGTATATCTCCTCATTGTCACAAAACCCTTAAGAACCAGAGGTTTCCCACCTGCTTTAAGTGATATTGAAATTATCACCATGCAAATTGTTGGAGAGTTTCTCAGCCTAGATTCAGATAAAAATATCTGGATGTATTTCAAGCATAATTGGATTGAGTGGTTTCCTCAGTTAGGTTCATATCCTAATTTCTGCAAGCATTGTGCAAATTTATGGAATATTAATCAACAAATTACAGCAAAACTAAGTTCTCGTTTTGGTGCTGATAATATTCATTTTATGGATGGTTTACCGATTCCTGTCTGTCGTTATGCGAGAGCAAAAAAGCATAGAAACTTTAAAGCATCAGCAGGCTTTAGTTATTGTGCGGCAAAACAGGAAAAATATTATGGGTTTAAAGGGCATATCGTGATTAATTTATCAGGGATGATTACGAACTATACTTTTGCTCCAGCAAATTGTGATGAAAGAGATGTTGCACCTGAAATTACACAAAACATTTATGGTTTATTGGGAGCGGATAAGGGATATATAAGACCTGAATTAAAACAATATTTTAGGCATCAATATTTAGACTTACAAACACCTTATAGACGAAATATGGTTGATCTAAGACCAAAAGAATCAATCAGAATATTGATGAATGCTCGAAGGAAAATTGAAACTGTTATCGGTCAGTTGACTGACCGATTCAACATTTAAAAAGTAAGGGCAAAAGATCTGTGGCATTTAACACATCAAATTGTTCGTAAGATTCTTTCACATACTCTTTCAGTTATTCTAAATATGAAATTAGGGAATCCTCCTATACAGCTTGAAACCATAATTAAAAGTTGAGATTGGCGTAAATTATAGGAATTTATAGAATTAATGGTAAAATTAGCAGTTAATAATTAGGGGCTGTTGACATTTCATAATGGTAACTAAATATAGATACATGCTAAAGCAACAGCACTTTTAAAATTTCGTTTAAGTTTATCAAATCGTGTAGCAATTCCTCGAAAATGCTTCAAACGGCAAAAGGCATTTTCAAATAAGTGTCTGATTTTATATAAATACCAATCCATATGATCATTATTTAACTTTGTATTTGTTTTAGTCTTTGCTTTTTGAATCTGATCTCTTAATGTTTCGCAGTCGTAACCTTTATCAACACAGCGTATTTCCGTTTCAGTTAGGTCTAACTTTTTAACTAATCTTGGAGTAACTTTGACATCATGAGTTGTTCCAACAGAGATTATAAACTCAATAGGATTACCATGAACATCTACTGCTAAATGTATTTTAGAGCTATTTCCAGCAATGCTTTTGGAAATGTCTTGATTTTTTATTTCAGCAGAATGTTGGTGTGCTCTTACATCTTGCGTAGCGATGCTACTCACATCAATGAACAGCCACTCAATATCCGCATCGCTAGCTAATAATTTAAATATTTTCATTATCTTATCTTTGGTAGACTAGCGATTATACTTTTGAAATATTGAATGGGATTTACCAAATTCTTCAGGTAAGTCACGCCAAGGACAACCTGTTCTGATTCTAAAAGAATAGCTTCTATAAAATTTCTTAAATTTGGTTTGGGATAAATATTAAAATTACGCAAAATAGATTTTAACTTAGACCAGTGTTGATCATTCAGCATTGTACGAGGCATAGCGAGTAGTGAATTAGGTTTGGTGATTTAATTTTACTATCTCGCTTTTATTTTAAGCAACGAATGTCAACACACCCTAGCATACTACGGCTTTTATATTCGTAAATTTTGTTATTTTATACCTCATTTGGGGTATAGAAATATTCTTTGAAAAAACATAATTTAATAGAACAATAAACGAAAAATTGTTGGGGAATAATATGAAAAAAATTATTTTGGGAATTGCTATAGCTAGTTCACTACTACTCAGTGCATGTGGAGGCGATAGTGATGATACTACTTCAGGCACAGGCACAGGCACAGGCACAGGCACAGGCACAGGCACAGGCACAGGCACAGGTACAGGCACAGGCACAGGCACAGGCACAGGCACAGGCACAGGCACAACAAACAGTTTTGAAAG
Source organism: Acinetobacter sp. WCHAc060025 (assembly GCF_004209355.1). NCBI lineage: Bacteria > Pseudomonadati > Pseudomonadota > Gammaproteobacteria > Moraxellales > Moraxellaceae > Acinetobacter > Acinetobacter sp. WCHAc060025. The sequence goes on from NZ_SGSX01000002.1 coordinate 49,508, forward strand.
TTTAGATTTAGTGCATACAATGACAAGTATTGCGTTTGGAGAGGCTACTGGTTCTGGTGTAGCTGATGCATTAGTTTACGGTTCAGATGAAGCAAAGAAAGGAGCTAAATGTAAGTCAGGTTCTTATACTATTTCAAACAATGTAATTACATTTAAAGATTGTGTAGGATTATTTGATGAAGACGGAGCAGCTTCTGGTGTTATCGATGTTACGGATGATAATGTAGAAGCGAAAGATTTAGTCATTAAATATTCTAATGGTGAAAGTGACAAAGTAAATGGTAAATTGGTGATCAGCGAGTCAGCAACTGCGGTAACATTCACTTCAACTGGGTTAAGCGTAGTTACTCAGGAGCTATCTTCGAGTAATAAATTAATCCCTGTAAATTATAATCTAACAGACTATAAATTTGTCTGGTCACCACAAGATGCAACGACTGCCAAACTTCAAGTCAGTGGTAAACTTTCTTCAACAGGTAATGAAGGTGGTGATTACAAGGTTGCATTTGATAGTATGGCAACTCCATTCTTCGCTAAAATGGATGAGGATGAAGAGCTTGTAGGTTATCCATATGCTGGGACATTAAATATTCAGGATTTGAACAATAGTGCCAATTCTATTGTGCTTACAGCGATTAATGATCAAACTGCCCAGTATAAAGCAACTGGTGCTGGCAAAGTGTTATTTGATAAAGTAACAAAATGGTCAGAAATAGATGATTATTAAAATAATCATTCACTAAGTAAGTTATATAGACCGCATTATGAAAATAGTGTGGTCTTTTTTATGAAGTGCAAATTCAACTGAATGCCAGTGCTAACTCATCAGCAGAGTAAGTGCCATTCAATTGAATAGCACGTTGATCTGACTCGAAATTATGGACGAATAATCATACAGGTTGCAGTTGCATGCGCATAAAGTTTTCCATCTTCATCAACCAATTTACCTTCTGAAATTGCAAGGTTTTTACTTAAATTAATTACTGAACCAATTGCCAGTAATTCTTTGTCTTTAGGCACAGGGCGACACATTTTTACATTCAAATCGATGGTGCCATAACCAACACCTGCTTCAAGTGTGGTATGTACAGCACAGCCCGTTGCAGAATCAAGCGCTGTCGCAGCGAAACCACCATGCACGCCACCCAAAGGATTCAAATGACGGCTATCCGCTTTGACTTTAAAGCTGGCGTGACCATGAGATATCTCATCTAAATCCATAGGAATGGTTTCAGAGATTGAAGCTCTAGGGATATGTCCATCTACCATTGCTTGTAAAAACTCGAGTCCAGTCATTTCTTTAAGGTGTTTCATACTTTTATCCTTAGGTTTTAAGTTCTAATTTAATTAAAGTTCTAAAAAGGAACTTAATTGATAAAATAAAGGCTTTGAATAGATAGTGTCAAATTTTTTAACGAATTTTGAATTGAGCAGTCAATTATTTTGTCTAAGAAAAATTTAATGATCAATGTTGTAGAATTTTTCGATATGATCTGATTTATGAATGATTTTTAAAGCTATTTTTTCACCTGTTGCCCATGTTGCTAAGGACTTTTCTAAGTCTACATCAATGATATCGAGTTCTTTACATAGCGTACGATGGCTTTCAATTACAATGAATTGAGGTGATTGCGTTTTTAAACATTTAGCGATATACCGTTGAATATCTTGAAGTTTATAAACATCAATAATTTTATAACGCATATTTATCCATATATTATATTTAAGTTGTTGTATTTAATAATTTAAAACTAATTATTTCAAATTACAATTATAAATTCACGATTTTAATTAAGCTTGATTAAAAAATGTATGATTTAACTAGAATTAGATATAACACACATAGTATTTTATATAAATGAATCAATGGATAAGGATGAAGTTATGAAAGGACAGTGTGTTTGTGGTGCAACCACTTTCTCAGTAATGCTAAAAAATCATGACGTACATGTGTGCCATTGTTCAATTTGTCGTCGACAAACCAGTGGTGTGATTATGACGATTGATACAGAGCAAGGTAGTTTGGTCTTTGATCAGCAAGTGCATTTAACGGTCTATAACTCTTCTGAATGGGGGGAACGCGGCTTTTGTAATGTTTGTGGAACAAATCTTTTTTGGCGAACTAAAGACCAAAGCTATTGCAATATTAATGCTTTTGCTTTGAATGATTCACCTGAAGACTTAAAGCTTAATCTAGAGATTTATATCGACAATAAACCACAATTTTACAGTTTCGACAATGAAACCAAGAAAATGACGGAAGCTGATGTGATCGCCTTATTTAATCCTACAGAATAAGGACTTAATTTAGCTCAAGGATGATTATTTATAGTCGTTTTATCTTTAAGCATTACGCAATGGCATTGTTAAATGTGTAGGTGAACGCAATGAAGTTAATGCTATATCAGAGATGTTGATAGTTTTAATAAAAAATTACCTATAGCTTAATAAGTAATTTTTTTATATACATAGGTCTACATTGTTGAAAATGGATGCTCAACTATGCTGTTACGCTTGTGTATTGCCATGTTGGCTTTTGCTGCAAATTCAGTCCTATGCCGTCTCGCTTTAGTCAATACTTCAATTGATCCTGTGTCATTTAGTGTGGTTCGGGTAACGAGTGGTGCAGTCACGTTATTGTTTTTATTTCTGCTTTCTAAAGAAAGAGTTCCTCTGAAATGGAACATCAAGCAAGCATTTTTCCTTGCTGTTTATGTACTTGCATTTTCATTGGCATATATACATATCGAAGCGGGTACAGGCGCATTACTTTTATTTGGTATCGTACAGCTGAGTATGGTGTTATACGGCGTTTTTCATGGCGAAAAACTTAATTTTAAACGCCTCTTGGGGCTGATTCTTGCTTTGGCTGGGATTGTGATTTTACTATTACCAAATTCAAAAGCGCCACCTTTTAATTCTGCATTGCTGATGATTGTTTCTGGCATTGCTTGGGCTTGCTATAGCATTAGTGGAAAACAGATCACCAACCCTTTGGCGAGTACCTTTACAAACTTTGTACTTGCAGTACCGATCGTGATTGTGATGGGGTTATTTTTTATTGAAAATATCAACCTAGATATACATGGTGTCATGTTTGCAATGCTTTCTGGTGGCTTGGCATCTAGTGGAGCGTATGTCCTGTGGTATGCGATTGTCCGTAAAATTGACAGTATTACAGCAAGTACCGTGCAACTCAGTGTTCCGTGTTTGGCAATTTTAGGCGGTTCATTATTTGTCGGGGAAAGTATAAGTCTTCGGATGATTGTTTCAACACTCATCGTATTGGCAGGCATTTTCTTGGTGATCAATGTTACGCCCAAAAAAGTATAGCCTATTAAAATATAAGCACGACATTTGATGGTTTAAGATTTATAAAAAAGCCAGCTGTGAGTAAGCTGGCTTTTTTAACAAACTACAATTTAAGGTTTATACAAACCATGTTCCGTTAAATGTAATCTTAAAATACGGCGAAGTTCGAGTACGGCTTCAGGTGTTTCTTGAATAGAATGTCCACCTTTCAGTACTTTTTCAGAAACGGCACCATCTAAATGTGAACTGGTATATGGCACGATGCCATCCGTCATGACATTTGGATCAGAGCTATCTGTAACATTCCCCATAATTGAATGATAAATCATGCCTTTTTTTGGCATTACATCTTTGGTTAATAGGGTGAATTTAGAATTATGGCTCAGATCACTTGGTCCATTTTGAATCAAACCATGCCCAACATCTTTTAAGAAGTTTTTCGCATTCAAATCACGGTCATCTATCGAATCTGCTAAAGCTCCTAAGAACGCACCTGGAAGCTTAATAATCCGACGAGCAGCTAGGGTAAACCAACGATCCGCAAATGCTGTGCCACGATGTGGTGCTGAAATAAAAATAGCACGGTCAAAGTTTGGTACAGGTTTCATCTGTAAACGTGCTTGGAAAATATGATCATTTTTAAACTTATCGTATTTACGATTATTTAACATCTTTAATGCAGGTTGAGTTAAATCAGAATCGCTGACCAATAGCCGTGCAATAATTCCACCCATACTATGTCCAATCAAAACAGAGTCTTTTGCAGAAGAGGAATTTGGATCAATAGTTTTAAAAGTTTGATTGATAATGGCATTGATTTGGAAACGGCTTTCTAAAATCGGCATATTGGTTGAATAGAATACTTGCCAAACTTGATAGTTTTCGCGCAGTACATTATCGCCCATAATATCATTGGTTAAACGAATCCACGCTTCAGGGCTACTCGCCAAACCATGAACCAATACTATTACTTTTTTATTTGGGTTATAAGGTTCAAGCATGTATAAATGTGGCATGGTTAAACGCTGATCGCGGTCGATTAAGCTGAGATAAGCTGCGATCCCTAGATTATTTTCAGCCAACCACAAACCGTAGGGGGCAGAGAAATTAGCAGCAAGAGGATATTCTTTACCACCGACTTTGACTTTTTCAATACTATACGGGTCATAAACTTTCAACTGAAAATTTGGGTCATGTAAGATGCTTTGTATACTTTCAGAGGATTGCGGTTGAGCTGCAATGCTGACAGATAAATAGCGTGGTTGGTGGATATTTGGATTCACACCACCTTTATAAGCATAATGTTCAGGATCAACAATATATTTATTTTCTTCGGATTTTTTAGTTTCAGGTAGAATGGCAACAAACTCAGCACCGAAACCATCTCGACGGTTGATAGAGCGTAAACCTGAAAAGTTGAGATTATAACTTGAGAGTAAATTTTCAATATCTAACTGAGCCAGTTGCGGATAACCATCAAAGTTGATGCTATAGCGACTTTCACCAATTTGAATCTGTTTCGAAACTTTTTGATTTTTATGGCGTAATGAATAGGTGGTAATCATTTTTGCCAAAGACTGATTGTAAAAATCTCGGATTTGAACTTGTCTATTATTGAAAATACGATCTTGTGGTTGACGTTCAGTATTAAATAAATAGGCATAACTATAACGGATACTTTTGTCTAGCATCGCCATTTGTTGATCTAAACATTGATCGTAATTTTGCTGATTAATTTTTTGTTTTTCTTCAGACTGATGCTTTGCAAATAGACTAATTTTACAGTTGGATGAGTCACCTAATGAAATCGCTTTGGTTAAATAGATTTCACTAATTGTAGAAAGGAGTTGCTCATCCTGAATTTGCGGGATTTTTTCTAAATCAGCAACACATTTTTCGGGTTCTTCAGCACAAGACTTGGCTTCACGTCCTGTCATTGAAAGGACATTTAAACTGGCTTCACTCATTTTAGAACGAGTTAAAATACTGTCACGTTCATTGGCTATGGTGACATTCACTTTTTGGTTTTTTACGCTAACGACCTGACAGCCTGAAAAAAACAGGGGGCTGAAGGCTAAAGCATAGAGCAAAATATTTTTTTTAGAGTTTTGCATAATCATTAACTGGTTCAAGCTATTTCTGAATAATACGACAATTTTGTTTAAATTCAATTTGAAATCAAAAAAAATAGACTGAATGATCAGTCTATTTTTTAAATTCTAAATTGCCATTTTAACTTATTACTTCGCGAGAGCTGGATTCTTCAGTGTTTGCCATACATTATAGCGTCCTTGTTTTTCAACTTCAGGAATCAAGCGATCGACAACAGAAGCTTCTTCTGGGTATTTTACTTTATAATTTTTTAGCATTTGCACTGCATTTTTCTTCTGTTCCATACCTAAATAATTATTCACAGAAGATAAATAAGCTTCTTGGACACCCGCTTTCATTGCTTTATCTAAATATGGTAGTGCTTCTTTTTGACCACCACCTTCAGATAAAGAGAAGCCAAACCATAAGTTAGCTTCTGGATCTTCTTTATTGATTTTGAGAATACGTTGTGCGTAATCAAGAGATTTGGTGGTATATGATGAACCCAAATCCAAGTTACGACCTAGAATACTCGCTTTAAATGCACGAATAAGAACATCAAATGATGCATTTGGTGCAGCTGCTAATTGGTCAAGCTGTGTAGATACTTCTTTTAATTTTGATACAAAACCACTTTTTTCTTTGCGATCAGAAAATTGGGGTGGGTAATGGCGCGCTTTACCTTCAACCATTTGTAAGAAGTCATCAATTGCAGTGATGTCGATTTCATTTTCACCTGCAAGCACAGCATACTTCATGGTGCGCTGAGTATTATTTACAGTTGGAATGATCAGTTTGTTAGTATCTAAAATAAGCTTTTTAGTTGGGTTAGCAGGGTCAGTTACTTCAAGTTTGTTTACAGGGGCTGCTGCTGCTTTTTTTAATTCTAATTCAAATACTGGTGGCTTAGTATAATCAAATGGATTCAGTGCGTAGAATGGTGGTGAAATTTCTGGCTCAGTGTAAATAAAAGGTTCATTTGCAGCAATTTTATTTTCATGCTTCGTTGGAGTTGTTGAACACGCTGTCAGTACAGAAGTTGCAAGTAATGCGTATGCCAAAGGCTTAATCGTCATGAGGATCTTCCATTAAATTTATATTAAAAAATTTACATGTGCATCAGTCTATGAAAACGGACTGGAACATGCAACTTTAAAAGCATTATGTTATTAAAAATAATACATAAAGATTGAAAATTGATAACTCAGATTTGAAAAAATACTCAGATTTTTATTGTTTTTTATTTTGATCAGAAAAATAATTATATGTTGAAAAGTATGAAGTTATTTAGCAATAACTTCATACCATAAAAACTGTGCTTTTAGGTCTTAGATTGTTGCTTTTGCGCTTCACATTCACGACGAACATCATCAATGATTTTGATTTCTTCATCACTTAATGGTTGTTCTAAGTTTTGTTGTACATGAAAACTAGGATCAAGCTGTGATAAACGATGACATAAATCATTCATGCGCTTTTCATTTTGCTCTAGGCGATTAAGTAATACACGCATGCCTTCGAGCATTGGATCAGTTTGTTCTTGCGTTGCAGCATAAGCCTGAAATTCAGGATTTGGATTTAAACTGTCAATCGCTTTTTCTGGACACGGTGCTTCTTGTACAGCACTTGGCTTGCTATCTTTATCTTTAATGATAAAGCGGGCAGGGTTACCAACAGCTGTTGCACCTTCTGGGACAGCTTTGGTCACGACCGCATTTGAACCGACTTTGGCATTTTTACCCACGATAAAAGGACCAAGAATCTTTGCACCCGCGCCAACGACAACACCATCAGCCAATGTTGGATGTCGCTTTCCGGTATTCCACGTTGTGCCACCTAAAGTCACACCATGGTATAAGGTCACATCATCGCCAATTTCGGCGGTTTCACCAATCACAACGCCCATGCCATGGTCGATAAAAAAACGTTTACCGATTTTCGCACCAGGATGGATTTCAATACCCGTAGTAAAACGACTGAAAGAAGACAAGATTCGTGCTGAAGTTTTACAATCCTTTACCCATAGTTCGTGTGCGACTCTATGCATCATCAGTGCATGAATGCCAGGATAGGTGGTCAGTACTTCAAAGGTATTGCGCGCAGCAGGATCACGCGCAAATACAGCTTGGATGTCTTCTTTAAGCTGTTTTAGCATTAGTTTTGATCCTCAGTTTTTGACTTTTTCCATGTACCATTATTCAAGGCTTGTACTCGGCTAAACACGCCTCTTAATAAATGATATTCCATCTTATCTAATTGTATACGTCCAAAAAGTCGACGCAAGCGCAAAGGCAATAATCTTGGATTTTTTGGATCCATAAATTCGATTTCAGCCAACATTTTTTCAAAATGTGGGTAGAATTGCTCCATTTGCTCATGGGTCACCAAAGGCTCGTCCCAGTGCATATCATCAGCATCAGTCACATGCATCACAGCTTCGGTATCGACTTGTTTATCTGCTAATTCTAGTGTTGCCATACGCATTTCATAGCAAATGACTTGAATTGCCTGTGCAACATTCAAAACGCCATAATCGCTATTGACAGGAATGGTGACATGATAATTTGCCAATGCCAGTTCTTCATTGGTCAGTCCACGGTCTTCACGTCCAAAGACAATCGCTGTTTCCTGTTGTTCTTGAATCACGGCTTGCATCGTTTTTTGTGCAGCAGGGCGTGCTTCAAGCAATGGCCAAGGAATAGTACGACTACGCGCACTCGTACCAAAAACAAGGTGACAATCTTTAATCGCATCTTCTAAAGTTTCTACAATTTCAATCTGCTCAATCAAATCAGAAGCACCAGCAGAAAGTGCATCAATATCAGGGTGCGGATAAGTTTTAGGTGAAACTAAGACCAGTTTAGATAGTCCCATTGTTTTCATCGCACGCAAAGCACTACCAATATTGGCTGGCAGAGTGGTATTGACCATGACAATACGTACATGACTTAAATGCTGTGAAATCACAGCATTGTCGAAGATATCCATGAATATTCCAACATATAAAAATTAAAAAATTAGGGAGAACAATTTAGGAAAATTGACCTGCATCAGCCATATATTCATCCATGGCATCATCCATACTCATGTTCTCAGGTGGCGGAGCAACTTGAGTTGTTTGGGCGAGTTCACGGTGATCCACAGCCTTAGCTGCTTTAGATTTAACATGGTATTCAAGATGAATCGATTCTTTACCAAAATAATCACGTAATTTTGAGAGCAAATCATCCAAAGGTGCAACTTTCCATTGTTGTCCTAAATGCAAATCAGCAGTTGCATAGTCATAGTCCATCAATATTTGCATTGGAATATGCTGACACATATCGACATTACAGAAAGGTAATAGAATCTTTTGCAGATCAGAAACTAAAGTTTTACTAATAACTTCAGGTTGAAGTTTAAGTTCGATGTGATTGACACGTTTTTGACGGATTTCATTTAAGGTGAATGCTTTGGTTAAGCGTCCCATTGGGCGATCAAAACCTTCACGTTCATAAATTTCACCTTCGATGACCACCACTTTTTCATTTTGAATAATATCTTTGAAGCGTTGGAAACGTTCGTGATTCGCTGAGACTTCGATACGCGCAGTACCATCATCTAGGGTGATCATCATACGGTTCGGGAAGTTGGCAACATCGACCACTAAACCTGCAAAAACAGTCGTTACACCACGACGTGTAGGCGTGAGTTCATTGATTTTATGTGGAATAAATGCTTTTAATTCTGCACGATAAACATCAATCGGATGACCTGTTAAATATAAACCTAAGGTATCTTTTTCACCTTTGAGGCGAACTTCATCTGACCATGGTTTTACAGGTTTTGCTGGTTTACGTTGAACTTCTTCAACTTCACCAAATAAATCCATGATGCCTGTTTCACGGTTTGAACGTGCTTGCTCCGCCGCTTGTACAGCTTCTGGTAATTGCGCCATTAAGCTTGAACGTTCAATACCTAAACAGTCTAAAGCACCTGCACGAATCAAAGCCTCTAAAGTTCGCTTATTAATTTTCTTCAAATCTACACGATGGCAGAAATCAAAGAGGTCTTTAAATTCTCCATCTTGTTCACGTGAATCAATCACCGACTGCATTGCAGCTTCACCCACACCTTTGATCGCGCCTAAACCATAGATAATGGTTTCAGCATCACTGGCATGGAATTGATAGAACGACATATTCACAGAAGGCGGTAAAACTTTTAAATTGTTGATCCGACAGTCGTCGATCAAGAAGACAATATTGTCTGTATTCTGCATTTCCGAAGACATGACCGCAGCCATAAATTCAGAAGGGTAGTGCGCTTTCAGCCAAGCGGTTTGATAGGCAACGAGGGCATAAGCGGCAGCATGTGATTTGTTAAAACCATAGCCTGCGAACTTTTCCATATAGTCAAAGATATGGTTAGCTGTGCCTTCATCAATATCTTTTTTCGCAGCACCTTCAATAAAGGTGGCACGCTGTTTGACCATTTCCTCGACTTTCTTTTTACCCATGGCACGACGCAGTAAATCTGCACCACCGAGGGTATAGCCTGCACAGAACTGTGCCGCTTGCATCACCTGTTCTTGGTACACCATGATACCGTATGTCGGTTCAAGTACACTTTCAAGTAATGGGTGCAGGTATTCAAACTCACCACCGTGCATACGATGGATAAAGTCAGGAATTAGATCCATTGGACCAGGACGGTATAAAGATACGAAGGCGATAATTTCTTCAAATTTACTTGGGCGTGCTTCTTTGAGCATCTTTTTCATGCCCACGGATTCAAACTGGAATACCGCAGTGGTATTTGCATCAGCAAATACGGCATAAGATTCAGGGTCATCTAATGGAATATGCGCAATATCAAGCGGTGTTTCAGATTTGACCCGCTTATTAATATTTTGAACCGCATCTTCAATTACGGTTAAGTTACGTAGACCCAAGAAGTCGAATTTAACTAAGCCTGCAGCTTCAACGTCATCTTTATCAAATTGAGCAACACGACCTGTACCATCGGCTTCACATAATACAGCGGAATAATCAGTAATCTTCGTAGGGGCAATAACCACACCACCCGCATGTTTACCTGTGTTACGGGTAATACCCTCAAGTTTGAGCGCCATTTCCCAAATTTCAGCAGCATCATCGTTATCTGGGTTGGATGGGTTGGTGACGATGTCTTTGAGTTGTGGTTCAGCTTCCAATGATTCTTCCAAACTTAAACCTAAAGGTTTGGTTGGAATCATTTTTGAAATACGGTCTGCCAAACCATAGGATTTACCCAATACGCGGGCAACATCTCGAATTGCACCTTTAGCCGCCATGGTACCAAATGTTGCAATCTGCGAAACGGCATCACGTCCATAATGGCGTGCTACATAATCAATGACCTTATCACGACCTGCGATACAGAAATCGACGTCAAAGTCAGGCATCGAAACACGTTCTGGGTTTAAGAAACGTTCGAACAGGAGGTCATAACGTAGCGGGTCTAAGTCGGTAATTTTTAAACTGTATGCAACAAGTGAACCCGCACCAGAACCACGACCAGGCCCAACTGGAACGCCGTTGTTTTTCGACCATCCAATAAAGTCCATTACGATCAGGAAGTAGCCAGGGAAATCCATTTTATTGATAATGCCAAGCTCATAGGCTAGACGTTCATCATAAGGTTTACGGATTTCAGCCCAGTCTTCATCACGCTTTTCTACAGGGTAGAGTACATCTAAGCGTTCTTCTAAACCGACCTCGGACAAGTGCTCGAAGTAGGAGTGAATAGTATGACCTTCAGGAATTGGATAGTCTGGTAAGTCATGGAAACCTAAACGTAATGACACTGTACAGCGTTTAGCAATTTCAAGTGTATTTTCAATCGCACTTGGTATATCTGCAAATAGTTCAATCATTTCCGCGGAGGTTTTGAAGTATTGTTCAGGGCTATAATTTTTTGGACGCTTATCATCACCCAGTACATAACCATCTGCGATACAAACGCGTGCTTCGTGTGCTTCAAAGTCTTCCGCGGTGATGAAGTGCACATCATTGTGTGCAACCACACCGATGCCATATTTAGAAGCCAATTTAACCGCTTCGATATTAAAACTTTCTTCTTGTGGGCGTCCTGTACGTGTTAATGCTAAATAGACCCGATTGCCAAATTTTTCGATCCATTCTTCAAGTAGTGGCTCTGCTTTTTCAGGATAGGCTGAAAGTAGCATTTCACCGACATCACTATGTAAACCAAGCAGGACAATAATGTCTTGTGATTGTTCTAGTACCCAATCTTTTTGGATGCAGGGAATTGAGAGTTGTTGTCCCTCAATAAAACCACGTGAGACGATTTCAGTCAGTCCACGCCAGCCTTTATTGGTCATTGCGAGTAAAGTCGCTTTGTGATTTGCATCGTTTAAGCGAATGACACTACCAAAAATGGGTTTGATGCCTTTGCCCATTGCTTTGTTATAGAATTTGACTGCGGCATGTAGGTTGGATAGGTCTGTGATCGCTAATGCAGGCATTTCGTCTGATGCAGCAGCTTTTATCAGATCAGGTATACGTACGATCGATTCTGTAATCGAAAATTCGGTATGAATACCAAGATGAACAAACTGCATAGACCAATCCTATTTAAAACTGTGAAGCATTTTATCATGCTTAGGCTGAGATGTGCGTAATTTAGTATTTGAAATTAATTATCCAATGTATTGAATTTTAATGAAATAAATTTGTTATTCATGATGTTTGTTTTAATTGAATCTAAATAAACCAGTTGTTATTGCAATGAATATTAGAATAACAACTGGTGAGGCAGTATTAAAATTAAAGTGCTTTTAAACGTTCTGAACCAATCCAATGTTTTGAAAATTGATAAGCAGCACGCCCTGAACGTTGTCCACGTGCTTGACACCATCTTAAAGCTTCAGCACGAACTTCGTCTGTAAATGAAATATTTTCTTTCGCCAAATAATGTTCCACAATTTCAAGATAAAGTTGCTGATCCATTGGATAGAACGACAGCCATAGACCAAAACGATCAGACAAAGAAATTTTTTCTTCAATCGCTTCTTGCGGGTGAAGTTCTTTATATTGCGGCACATCGACCTTGGTTACTGGGGTATTTTCATGCATAAATTCAGGCAATAAATGACGACGGTTACTGGTCGCATAGATCACAAAATTGCTTGAACCTGATTGTAAAGAACCATCGAGTACGCTTTTTAAACTACGATAATTTTCATCTTCTGCGTTAAACGCTAAATCATCACAATAGACAATAAACTTTTCAGGGCGATCTTTGATGATTTTTTGAATTTCAGGTAATTCTGATAAATCATCACGTTCAATTTCAATTAAACGTAAACCTTGATCTGCATACTTAGTCAATAGTGAACGAACAATGGAAGATTTACCCGTACCACGAGAACCTGTGAGTAAAATATCATTGGCAGGTAGACCATTTAAAAACTGTTCAGTATTTTGAATGATTTTAGCTGTTTGGCGTTCAATCCCTTTGAGGTCTTCCAATAGAACCGCTTTAGGATTGTAAATCGCTTTGAGCTGTTTTTCATGCCATCTAAACGCGATTGCTTCAAAATCAGTGGGTTGTTTGGGTTCTGGTAAGACTTGCTGTAATTGGCTTAAAACAGTAGATAATTGTGCAATGATATTGTCAGGTAAATCGATAGTTGCCATGTCCGTTCACTATATTTTGAAAATTACATTTGATGAGAGATTGCTCCAATATTAACACAGTATTTTTATTGATCTAATCTCAATAGGCGATAATTAAAAGGACGAGCAAGAATTAAATGACTGATGGTGATTGATTCTCACGTGATTTTTAAGCATAGTTGAATGATGTGTGACTCATCCTCGGATTAAAATCAAAGGAATATTAGAAAATGTTATTAGAACTTACCCAAGATTTAAATCCACATCAGGCTTATCGTATAAAAAAACTAAAAAGAAATTTGGCGCATGCTGAATGCTACGAGGAATGGAAGTCCATTGCTTTAAAGCTAGACTCTGAAACAGGTGCGCAAGAGTGGAAACTGGATAATAGTTCACCGTATTTTGATGCTGAGATTATTTCCCATCGTTTAAATTTATTACGTCGGTATCGTCAACAAGGTCGTACTCAGGATTTGATGTATATCCTACGTGAAGGATTTAGTCATGACGTTGCAAATATTGGGCATCCGATGTTGTTTGCACATGCCTATGTCGGTACCAAAAAACTGATTGAAGATTATATTGATGAAGTGAGCAAAAGCCTTGCTTTTATTGCTTCTGAAAGTTGCCAAGAATTGTGCTTAGACAGTAAGAAAAGCTTTTTTGAAAATTGTGAAAAAGCCTATGGTCAGCCTGCACTGATGTTTTCAGGTGGTGCAACCTTAGGCTTATTCCACAGTGGTGTGTGTAAGGCGCTGATGGAACAAGATTTAATGCCAAAAGTATTGTCTGGTTCGAGTGCAGGTGCAATCATGACGGCTATGTTGGGAGTGAATGAACCGAGTGAAATTCCCAATCTTTTAACAGGTGATCAGTTCTATAGTGAAGCGTTTCATTTCCGTAGTGTAAAAGAATTACTCAAAGGAAATGGTGGTTTTGCGGATGTACGTTATCTCAAAAAATTCCTTGTAGAAAATCTAGGTGATGTGACTTTTGCCGAAGCTTTTGAAAAATCAGGTTTAGACATCAATGTAACCGTTGCACCGTATGATATTTCGCAAGAAGATGCGCGAATTATGAATAAATATACCTCACCTGATTTATTGGTGTGGAGTGCGGTCTTGGCATCTTGTGCAGTACCTATCTTATTTCCACCCGTGCGTTTGACCAGTAAGCGCTACGATGGATTACATACACCATATTTAGCCAATACGCGTTGGGTTGATGGCAGTGTGTGCAATGACTTCCCGCAAGAACGCATGTCACGTCTTTATAATTTGAATTACACGATAGCTAGTCAGGTAAACCCACATATTGTGCCGTTTATGCAAGATGATGAGGATCGTTATCGTAAGGATTTATTGAGTTGGCCACAGCGTATTGTTCGTTCACAGGGCAAGATGGCAACCATGGGGGTTATGGACTTCGCGCGTGGGCGCATGGGGCGTGTACCTACGATTCGTCGTCTATTAGATCATGGCTATGGTGTTGTGGATCAGCGTTATTATGGTGATGTGAATATTATTGGTAATTATAGCTTGCGACATTATAGTTATATGTTGCAAAACCCGCGTCCGCATTTATTTAAATTATTGCAACGAGAAGGTGAGCGAGCAACTTGGCCGAAGATTTCCAATATTGAAACGCATGCACGTATTGGTAAAACCATTCAGCATTGTTTAGAAGTTTTGAATTTTCCAACTGAAAAGAAAACTTCCACAACACAATTATCAGAAGCATGAGTGAAATAGAGCTTCCTCAAGCGCTTAATTCATTACAAAGTCAAAAGTTTGGTCGCCGTGTTTATCAAATTCAACAGGGCGATCAAAGCTATTGGCTTAAACTACAATTAAAACAATCGAATCAGGCGTATCAAGATAGTTTTTTACATGAGTTAGACATTTACCAACAATTAAATCGTTTTGAAAAAGTAGATCAAAGTTTTCTATGCAACTTTTCTATTTTCAATCCCTATCAAAAATTCAATTTAAAAGAAGAAGTATTTAATCAAGCCTTATGGATTGAAAACGTTCCTGCATTGTTCGCTAAACATCCCAATCAACTTGAGCTAAGTGATATTTTTTCGACTTTAGTGTTGAGCCTTGAAGTTTTAGAACAGTTGCATGATCTGGGTTATATACATGGTGATTTAAAGCTACAGCATTTCCGTATTAAGCAACAGCAAGCAGTTTTGATTGATTATGAGCAATGTTTTCATATTAGGGATGTTGGAGTCATGCCGAATACAGCGACACCGCGTTATATGGCACCAGAATTGTTTCATGCAGCACCAAAGTCATTTGCAACAGATCTTTATGCTTTAGGAATAATTTGGTTGGAATGGCTGACTCAGCGCCGTTTAACTGCAAAAAGCTATCAAGATTGGGCAATTTTGCATTGCCAACAGCTTGAAGTGGACTTACCGAGTCGATTTAAAATATTTGAAGCGGTTTTAAAATCCATGCTAAAGAAAAAAGCAGGGCAACGTTGTACAAATATTTATCAAATAAAACAACAATTAAGCCAGATTGCTTAAACTAAAAGCACTATTCACTACTTTTGTTTTTTATTTAAACAAACGAGTATCTTTTTATAAAAAAGGGCTTGTCATACCTAAGTGATCTCTATAATATACACAGCCATCGGGGACGTGGCGAAATTGGTAGACGCACTGGATTTAGGTTCCAGCGCCGCAAGGTGTGAGAGTTCGAGTCTCTCCGTCCCCACCAAGCAATTCATTTGGTGGTACGAAAGCCCGATGATATGTTATAGAGGATTGGTGTAATGGTAGCATGACGGTCTCCAAAACCGTTCGTCAAGGTTCGAATCCTTGATCCTCTGCCACTTATTTTAAAGATTCCACTGATGTGGTTTTTTTATTCGGGGACGTGGCGAAATTGGTAGACGCACTGGATTTAGGTTCCAGCGCCGCGAGGTGTGAGAGTTCGAGTCTCTCCGTCCCCACCATATTTGAAAAAGGCATGATGAAAATCATGCCTTTTTTATTGCCTAAAAATTAGAATTAAAAACATCAAAAATTATTATTTGCACTTACCCCTCGTTTGGGGAATATATTCTGTGGAAAAATAAGCATAGCCTATAAATCGAGTGTGAATGATTAAAAATAGAATAGGTAATTTTATGAATAAAATCTTAGTTGTGATCGGCTGTGTAGTCTCATTGAATTGTTTTGCAAATAATGATGCCGCGTTATTGCAACAGCAAATGAATGTTTTGAAAAATATGGGCGTAGATAATGCAGAATTGATGGATACCATGTCACGCATGCAAAAAGACTTTGCAGATGATGAGGAAAATGAGGGGAGTACTAAACAGCAAGCCAAGCCATCCCATTTTAAGACTTTGGGGCAATCAGATAAGGCGTCTTGTTCAACGGGTGAGGTACAGTTAGATACGATTTGCCAAGCTGCAATGTTGCGTTATCAGGCTTATCTTTCAGCGCTTGCAGCAAATGAATCTGAGAAGAATATAGAAACTTTATATTCGCAACATCAACAAGCGACAGAACATTATATTCAAGTATATCAAGCGCTGTCGCGTTAGTTAGCTTGGATAAATTTGACTGAATTTAGATAAAATAAAAAGACCTCAGTGAATCACTTGAGGTCTTTAACAGAGAGCTTCATTTTAAACATACGTTGATTATGTAAAATGGATCAACATTAGGCCTTTAAATGGTCTTCAAATTCTTCACCAAGTTGCATGGCTAAATTATTGCCTGATAAATCACACGTGACTAAACCATATTCTTTTTTAAAGCTGAAGGTAAATCCTTTATCATCAGCCAAAGTTTTTACAGAGTATCCCAGTTTTTCTAACCAGATACGGAAAGCGATCAAATTTTTTGCTTTAACAACCTTTTTCACAGAAGATCTCCTTAATTCCTGTCTATAAATTTAATAGGGATGACCACTAAATTTTTAAAGGGGGAAATTTGATGAAACTTATTTTTTATACCAATATTTGATCAGTTAGAGAAATGGGTCTTTTGTAGCAGAGCGTATTTTTTCTCTTTAAATGTGAAATGCAATTTAACAATTTTTAAAAATAAATAGGTAAAACAATGAATTATTATAATATTTTAAATCAATCTGTAATATTTTGATGCAAAAATAGGGAATAAAAAACCAAGATTGTATCAGTGAAAATATTTTTATAAATGTAAGAAATAATTTCAAAAAAATGATTTTCCAATTTATGTATTGGGTAGGTGTAAATTTAGAAAGTTTAAAATATCTTTAAATAAAATCGACTGATCTTGCCCTAAGGTCATCAAATGCCCAGAATGAGAATAAGCTTTGATCATTTTGTCTGAACTTGAGATTTGTTCAAAAATATAATGCGCAGACTGTTCATATAATGCTTCATCCAGTTTGCCAAAAAGAGTAGCTGTAGGCGCATGGATTCTATTTAAGTTTTGCATTGTTGAAACCACAAAGTTTTCAAACTGTTCGAGTTGTGGTTGAGCCTTGATATATAACTGGGCAATATTCAAAACCTGCTGATCTGTTTCAAATTGTTGTAAATATTCAGCGTATTTACTTAGGCGTTGAAATAAATCTTCGACAGAGCGAGTTTGTGGCGCTGACATACTGATACAAGCGTTGATAGGGAAGCTTTCAGCGAGTTTTAGGGAAAGCAAAGCACCTAATGAAACGCCAATCACCGCAATTTCACGATAACCCTGCTCAATTAAAAAATTGTAAGCTTGGATGACTTCTTGCCACCAATCATCAGGATTAAATTTTAGAAACTCATCCATCATTAGCCCATGTCCTGCATAGCTAAAACTATAGCAAGTGTATTGATGTTGATTTAAAAACACAGCTAATGGTTTTACATCACGATAGGTACTGGTATAGGAATGCAATAAAAGCACAGCTTGCGCTGAACCTTTTAAAAACATCGGCTTTGGATGAATTAATTTAGGCATGGATTGAAAAGATATTGTGCATTAAAAATCATTTGCAGAAGCGAACAAGCTTTAGAGAAACTCACAATGCGTTAAAAGTTATCTTTCAAGGTGCGAATGCGTGCAAACTCCTCGGCACTTTCAACACGTAAGAACGGATTAGTTTCTAGTTCTAACTCGATGGTACTTGGTAGGGTAATCTCACCACGTTCACGTAATTGTTTAACTTCTTCAGCACGTTGTTGAATAGCGCGATTTTCAGGTTCTATATGCAAGGCAAACTGAGCATTCGACAGTGTATATTCATGGGTGCAATATACTTTGGTGCGTGGTGGAAGTGCAGCTAGACGATTCAGTGAATGATAAAATTGTTCTGCGGTACCCTCAAACATTCGACCACAGCCCATTGCAAATAACGTATCACCACAGAACACCATGTCCAATGCATCGATAAAATAAACAATGTGACCTAAGGTATGTCCAGGCACTGCAATGATGTCAATGTTTAAACCATGAAATTCAAAATGATCATCATGTTGAAGTGGGTGAGTAATAAAGGGAATGTGACTCAGTTCAGCACGAGGGCCATAAACAGGAATATTTTGATCGGCAATGAGTTCGGGAACGCCACCAATATGGTCTTTATGCCAATGTGTGAGCCAAATTTGCTTTAGATTTAAATGATGATCAGCACAATATTGCTCAACTAACGCTGATTCAGTAGGGTCTACGACAACAACATCATGACTCGATGTTTCCTCAAGTAACCAGATATAGTTTTGTAATTGGTTTTTGACATCGATCACGTGAATTTTAAATTGCATCTTTGAATTCCATTGTTAGCGCTGCTTCTATTTAATCTAAAATAGGTTGTTTAAACAAGTTTAACATTTTGAACACTCATTTTTGTGTCAAAGCATTAACTTTAAGTTTTAAGACCCAAAAATGAAGTTTCAACGAATTAAATTGCAAACAAGCTGTTTATGAAAATGAAGTACGCCGTAATCCATGTAATCCTACTGCACCATATTATGCTGAATTAATGAAGAAAATTGCGTGGATGTGGGTGGATTAAGTTAGATAACGTTATTGATATTTAAGACTTTCTAAAAGCACATTTTCCGTCGTAAATGCGCTTTTATATTCAGTATTTACCTGACCTTAACAAGCAATGGCTTGATTAATGGCTAATGTATTGAGCTTTCCATTTTTAAAAGCAAAATGAACAGAAGCGGTATAACCGACTTCAAAATCAGCAGGATTCTTTAAGAACTGTTTTACTTCAGATGTATCGAGCATAAGAACACTGACGGAGTTTGTTCCAGTTTTGGCACTGTTTGGAAAGTCTTTTTTAAACTGGTTCGGTGTATATTGCTTATTGATTACTTTTGAATTAATCAGGATGGTATCCGTCATAGTTTGAGCATTTGCCCAACTCAACCAAACCATGCCTTTGGTTGTGCCAAGTTGTTGAAAATTATTTTTAGTTTTGTAGAAGTTTTCAGACTTTACTTGAGGATTATCCTCACTATAAATTTCGAATTTTAAGTTTTTTCCAGTCGATGTCGATGTGGAATATTCATAATTTCCTGTACATTCTGAAAATTGTTTATTGATTTTTTTAGAGGGTTGACCAATCAATTTTTCAACTTGAGTTGATGGAATTGCATTGATGAGTTCAACACCATTTACTTTTACCGAAGTGGTGTAATCAATAGATCTTTGTGCAAACGTGAATGAAGTTGTTGTTAAGCATAGTGTTGTTAAAAAAAATGATAAGATTTTCATTGTTACCGTCAGTGTATTTGTAGGAATATTTTCGTTTGTAATTATGCATGAGTTCTTTATGCATAAAAGCGTGTGTAAAAATAATACATAATTTACAGACCTTTTGCTTCATTTTTTAAATGATATTGATCTGCATAGTTTTGAATTTCCTTAAAAATAAGATCAGCTTCTGGTTTGTCTAAAGTGATCCCAAAAGAGAGGGTATTTGATTTGTGTTTTAAATGAAGATTGCCTTTTTTAGGGCGAGGTAATTGGCTTTTGTTGGCATAGTACTCTGAATAGTACATTTTCTCGAAGTTTTCAAATAAAATGGTTTGAGTTTCTTCACAGTTTTTCTTAAGAAAATACAAGGGAATATATTTAGTAATCGTGATTTTATTCTGATCGATATAAATTTTTTCAGTGCCTTTGGAGAGCCATAAAATATTTTCAATTGTAAAATAAGTGAATGTACAAACAAAAGCAGCCCACAACATCAAAAAGCCACTCGCATTTGTATCGTCACCAAAAAAGACATCATACATGTCTGAAATTCCTGCAATCCAAAAAAAACTTAACACGAGAATATTTATAAAAATATCAAGAAAATATTTTGATTTATCAAATTGAATATCAATCTCAGTGTGATCATTTAGATGGTTGATTTGAAACGTATTATTTTGATTATCCATGGGTTTAAAGTGTTAGATCATAATTTTTATCTTATTCTATATTGTTAGATAATTAAGTAAATAAAGCAAAGCCCTCAGATAAGGGCTAAACTTAAAAATCTTGATGATGTGTCTATCGTAATTTAGACAACCAATCCCCTAAGCTTTGAACGATTTGTACCAAGATTAATAATACAATCACTGTTAAGATGACCACGCTTGTGTCAAAACGCTGATAACCATAAGAAATGGCTAAGTCACCAATACCGCCTGCACCAACAGCACCTGCCATTGCAGTTGCACCGATCAAGCTAATGGTTGCCGTGGTTAAATTTAAAATCAAAGAACTACGTGCTTCAGGAATAATAAATTTAAAAATAATCTGGCTAGGTGAAGCGCCCATTGCTTGTGCAGATTCAACAATCCCTTCATTGACCTCAAGTAAAGACGTTTCAATCAAACGACCAATATAAGGACCGACATAGATGGTCAAAGGAACAATTGCAGCCCAAGTCCCGATTGAAGTCCCAACCAATAATTTAGTCAGTGGAATAACAGCAATCAATAGAATAATGAAGGGAAGGGAGCGTAAGGCGTTCACAATCGGGTTCATCACATGATAAACCGCACGATTCGGCATGATGCCATTCGGACGTGTCACCAATAATATAATCGCTTGAATAAAGCCCCAAATCGTTCCAAATAACATTGCAAAGAATACCATGTGACAGGTTTCTTGCATGGCTGTAACAAATTGATCAATAGATAACGAGCTTTTCCAGTAAGGCGCAGTCAGTTCTGTGAGCCACTGTACGATTAAATCTCTCATACGGTTACTCCTGATTGGGTTACTTTCACACCTTGTGCTTCGAAGAAGTTGATGACTTGTTGAATAATCGCAGGATCACCCAATAATTGAATAAACATCTGTCCGATCACTGAACCATTAATTTCAGTCATATTGGCAAATAAAATATTCAAGCTAATATCAAATTGTTTAATCGCAGCTTGAACTACAGTTTCCTGAGCAGAAGTGCCTAAGAATTGCAGGCTATAAATACTCTTATGATTTTGATTTTCTAAATTGTTGAGAATATTTACAGGAAGCTGTTGTTGTAGAACTGTTTGAATAAAATTCTTGGTTGTAGGATGCTGTGGTTGACTAAAGATTTCTAGGGTTGAACCTGTTTCAATCACTTTACCTTGTTCCATCACTGCAACATAGTCACATACAGATTCAATCACATCCATTTCATGAGTCACCATGACGATGGTAATACCTTGCTCTTTATTGATTTTTTTCAATAATTCCAAGACGGATTTAGTCGTTTGCGGATCAAGTGCAGAAGTCGCTTCATCGCAAAGCAAGATTTTAGGATGATTTGCAAGTGCACGAGCAATCCCGACACGCTGTTTTTGACCACCTGAAAGTTCATCTGGATAAGCATCTTTTTTATGCTTTAAATCAATAAATTCAAGTAATTCATTTAAACGTTTTTCACGTTTGTCTTTACTAACACCGAGCAATTTCAACGGCATTTCAATATTATCTGCTACAGTTTTGGTTTGTAGTAGGTTGAAATGCTGAAAGATCATGCCGATATTGGCACGTTCTTGACGAAGTGAGCGAGCATCCAAAGCAGTAAAATCTTTTTCATTGATGATAATCTGACCTTGAGACGGACGTTCAAGCAAATTAATCAAGCGGATTAAGGTACTTTTACCTGCACCACTAT
The DNA here is from genome assembly GCF_004209355.1 of Acinetobacter sp. WCHAc060025. Classification (NCBI taxonomy): domain Bacteria; kingdom Pseudomonadati; phylum Pseudomonadota; class Gammaproteobacteria; order Moraxellales; family Moraxellaceae; genus Acinetobacter; species Acinetobacter sp. WCHAc060025. The sequence goes on from NZ_SGSX01000002.1 coordinate 71,679, forward strand.
AGCCAATAATGCCAAAAATACTGCCTGCTGGAATGGTTAAATTAATTTCATCCAGAGCAAGTAAGGTTTGACCTTTGAGATCATAGTGTTTGGAAATATTTTTAAATTCAATCATATCGTCAAAAAAATGTACAAAAAAGAAAAACAGGCAAAGTCACTTTGCCTGTTTAATGAAAGTCATTATAAGACTATTTTGATTCTGTAAGATAGCTTACAGGTTTATTTACATCAACTTTCGTACCTTGGAAATGATCTTGGATGTATTTTTCTACAGCAGCAGTATGGTAAAGCGTACCTAATTTTTGCAATGTAGGATCATTCTTACGCGCATCGGCAACAGCGACGATGTTGACATTCATTTTAGTTGATTGATCGATAGGCTCATGGTAGATCGAGTCTTTAATCACGTTAAGACCACCTTCCATTGCCAAAACGTTACCTAGAACAATCGCATCAACTTCATCTTTGGCACGTACAGCAGTTGCCATTTGAATTGGTTTAATCACAATTTTTTTCGCGTTTTCAGTGATATCTGCTGGTGTACCTTTAACATCATCAAAACCAGCTTTAAGTTTAATCAAACCTGCTGATTGTAATAATAACAATGCACGAGATTCATTTGCACCATCATTTGGAATGGCAATGGTTGCACCATTGGCAAATTCTTCAACTTTTTTCACTTTGCTTGAATAGATACCCATAGGCTCTAGATAAGTCGTTGCAATTGGTGCAACTTTTGCTTTGTTATTGTCATTATAAGCGACCATATATGCATACGATTGGAATGCATTAGCATCGATTTCATTGTTTGCTACAGCCGTGTTCATAGAAACATAATCAGTAAAGTTTTTAACTTTTAACTCAATTCCAGCCTGTTTAGTTTCTGGCAATGTCGCAATATAGTTCCAAATGTCTGTGTCTGAACCGCTTGAAGCAAGTGTAACTGTTGTTAATTCACCAGCAGGTGCTTTACCTACTTGTTCTGCTTTTGGAGCATCTTGTTTACCACAAGCAGCAAGAGTTAGCACAGAAGCACTCAGTAAAACGCCAAACAACTTATTCATGGATAATTCCTAACAAGGAAATGCAGAAGTAATTCTTATGCATTCTCGATGGTTGAGATCAATTTTTAACATTTTTGAAAATAAATCATGCTTTTGACCATTCGTCTTTTGGCATGCTTTATATTTCGTACATTTGAGGATTAGAGTACAGATTTAATGAATTAGATTTTTTAAAACTGATTCTAAAGATTTGTTTATCATATCAATAAATTTATATTATACATAGTAGCTGATTTTTTAAATCCTATACCTTGAGAGCGATTTGAATTCTATAATTTGAGTCAATTTAATAATAAAAACAAAAACTTTTGTTTATTCTTTGGGGGATCCGTTCATGCAATGGTAATTCACTAGATATAATTTTTTTTCAATTTTATATATGATTTTTGAATATCAATCAAAGCATAGCGCAGTTTTTCTTGAAAGCTTTGATCGATTGATTCTATTTATAAGCTGTGGGATGTGAGCTAAGTATTTGAGCAAAGTCGAATCAATAAAATATCCAACTTTGCTCGATACATGATTTAGGATGATGCTAAATCCTATTTGGTGTCAGTAAATTCACTAACAGGTTGATTGACTTCGACTTTGGTTCCAGCAAATTTGTCACTAATGAATTTTTGTACTTGTGGTAAATGATAGAGATTTCCTAATTTTGTATAAATTGGATCATCTTTATGAGCTTCTGCAACACCCAATAAATTGACATAAATTTTGGTAGTTTCATCTACAGGCTCATGAAATATAGAGTCTTTTAATACATTTAATCCACCTTCAAGTGCTAGGGTATTGCCCAAGACAATTGCATCCACATCTTTTTTCACTCGAACGGCAGTGGTCATTTGTATTGGGCGGAGCTTTAATTTTTTAGGGTTTTCAATAATATCGTTAACAGTGCCTTTACCTAGGTCAAAATTGGGCTTAAGTTTAAGTAAACCTGCTGATTGTAATAACGACAGGGCGCGCGCTTCATTTGCTGTATCATTTGGAATAGCAATGGTTGCACCTTGCGGAAATTGCTCTACAGACTTCACTGTATTGGCATAGATTCCCATTGGTTCAAAATAGGTGGTGGCAACAGCAGCAATTTTTTCTTTGTTTGATGCATTATAAGCTGCGAGATAATTGAATGATTGGAAGGCATTTACATCTTGCTCACCGCTAGCGACCGAGGTGTTTAATACCACATAGTCGGTTAGATTTGTGACTTTTAAGTCGATCCCAGCTTGTTTTGTTTCAGGAAGATCGGAAATATATTTCCAAATGTCTGTATCTGCGCCAGTTGATACGAGTTTAATTGTTTTTAGCGCTTGAGTTGAACCTTGATCATTTTCTTTTGATGTTTGATTTTGCTCAGGTTTGTTGCCACATGCAGATAAAGTCAGTACAGATGCACTTAATAAGATGCTAAACAGTTTATTCATGGATACTCCAAGGATTTGAATATATGGATTTTAAGTTTTAATAAATAAAATTTTGGAACAGAATAGCAATGAATTAGGGTAGTCGATAGTTTAAGTTTTTATAAGTTAAGTAAAAAAAATGGTTTGAGGTGGGTTTTAAAGGTGAAGTGGCATCAAAAAAACCTCAACAGCTTGCGCTTCACCAATGGTATTACCTAAAGCAGTCACACAAAGTACACGACCACCTAGTCACGATGTCGCCATTTTCACTGGCTTTCGTGTCTGCATGAAGCACTTTAGCATCAACAAAATGTGTGATGCAGAAAATCACCGCGATGCATTTCGTACAGTATATGACGATGTAACGGATGATCAGCTGGAACAAAAGGATGATCAAACTCTCTTACTTTATCCATACTGAGTCTTTGCATGACACCTTCGGACGGTGTGTTGATGCTTGCGGTCAATGAAATCACACGATCTATACGTAAGTTTCTAAAAGCATGCTTTAACACCACTTTAGCGCCTTCGGTTGCATAACCTTGATGCCAGTATTGGGGCAGTAAACGCCAACCAATTTCAGGGGCATCGGCTATTTCAAACTCAGGTGGATGTACGTGTAAGCCGATAAATCCAATAAATTCACCTGTAGCTTTTAGCTCTACTGCAAATAAGCCCCAACCACGCTTTTCAATATCATTTTGGATACGTTGCAGAAAAGCAGTGGCTTCAGAAGCATCCAGTTTTTTAGGGAAATAGCGCATGACTTCATCATCTGCACACATTTGGATAAATGGGGCAGTGTCGGAGTCTTGCCATTGGCGGAGAATGAGGCGAGGGGTTTGAATTTGAATAGTCATAAGAAGATATTAAGTTTTTATGATTAATTTGGGAATAGGGGTGAAATTATAAAAAAGCTAATTCGGAAGATTTGAATTGATGAATATATAGAATAATTTATAATTAGTATGTTGATTTTAATAAGATATTAAGTATGAAAATACAATGCAAAAATTGTGGATTTACAGAAACAACCAATAAAGAGCTTTTTGTTAAAGTTCTTGGTGCAGCTATGCCAGCATTTGGATTTTTTGCATGGACATCATTCTTATTTGCAGGCACAGGTTTTGCAATGGCGATTTGTATTGCGATTATTGCAGGAGGTCCAGCACTTCTTATGTACAAGGATGAAATTGTACAATGGCTAGCTAGCAAAGGATATAAATGCCCTAAATGTGGACATGAGCATTGGGTGGCTATGGGTGATCATGTTGATTCTTCTCAGTCAAAGGAATTTGAACAGCAAAAGACATCAGTTGGTGTTCGTTCAGCGAATGTTGAGGAAAGTAATACGCAAGTTGAGCATGTGAAGAAGCCAAGAATAAAAGTGATTGATATATCAGCACCATTTATTTTGAATAGTCAGGAAATCACAGATCATCATCTGGCTAAAGAGTTGAAAGAGTTGGGTAGTGTAAATAATGGCGCTGCTGAAAATAGATTAGCTAGAATGTATTATGTTGGAGTTGGAAGTAAACAGAATTATATGAAAACTTTTGAATACTCGAATATTGCAGCTCAAAAGGGAAATAAGGATGCCCAACTACGTTTAAGTAATTTATATAGAAATGGTTGGGGCGTAGTAAAAAATGAAGAGTTAGCAGCTTTCTGGTTAGAACAATCACGCCTTAAATAAGGCTTTATCATCTAATTGTTGGTGAAATAAAAAACCCGCTTAAGCGGGTTTTTAAAATACTGAGACTATGAAAACTTATTCAGCATTTTCACGTGCAATTGCACGGTAACCAATATCTTTACGATATTGAACACCATCAAAAGTCACTTTTTGGCAAAGCTCCAAAGCCTTAGCTTGTGCTTCACCAATCGTATTACCCAGTGCAGTTACGCACAGTACACGACCACCAGCAGTCACGATGTCGCCATTTTCATTGGCTTTCGTACCTGCGTGGAATACTTTAGCATCAGCCATTTCAGTATCTAAACCTGAAATAACATCATCACTGCTTGAAGTTTCAGGATAGCCTTTAGATGCAAGTACGATACCGACAGTTTTACGCTCATCCCAATCAGCTTCCACAGGTAAATTACCTGCAATACCTGCTTCAACCAAGTCAACAAGTGATGATTTTAAACGCATCATGATGGGTTGAGTTTCAGGATCACCAAAACGACAGTTGAACTCGATCACTTTCGGTTGACCTTGTTCATCAATCATTAAGCCTGCGTATAAGAAACCTGTATAGACATGACCATCTGCTTTCATACCATCTACAGTTGGACGCATCACTTCACGCATAGTTTTTTCAAATACATCTGCAGTCACAACAGGAGCAGGAGAGTAAGCACCCATACCTCCTGTGTTCGGACCTTGGTCACCCTCAAAAATACGTTTGTGGTCTTGTGAGGTTGCCATTGGTAAAATGTTGTCGCCATCAATCATACAAATGAATGATGCTTCTTCACCTGCAAGGAATTCTTCGATGACGACACGAGAACCTGCATCACCAAATTTGTTGCCTGCCAGCATGTCATCAATTGCATCGAATGCTTCTTGATTGGTCATCGCAACAATCACACCTTTACCCGCAGCAAGACCATCAGCCTTGATCACGATCGGCGCGCCATTTTTTTCAACAAAAGCTTTTGCTGCATCTACTTCAGTAAATACGTCATAGAAAGCAGTAGGAATGTTGTGGCGTTTAAGGAAATGCTTAGCAAATGCTTTAGAGCCTTCAAGCTGTGCAGCAAACTGAGTTGGACCCCAGATTTTAACGCCAGCTTCACGGCATGCATCAACCACACCATTTACAAGCGGAGCTTCAGGACCCACGATCACTAAATCAACCGCATTGTTTTTTGCAAAGTCGATGATCGCAGCATTGTCTAAAATATTTAAGGCAACATTTTCGCATTTATTTTCAGTTGCAGAACCGGCATTGCCAGGTGCTACAAATACTTTTGCGACTTTGTCATCTTGTGCGATTTTCCATGCAAGTGCATGTTCACGACCGCCATTACCCAAAACTAAAATATTCATCTAAAAATCCCTCAAAAGAATAGAATCCCACCTTGCAAACTCAGAATATATTCTGAGGATTCTCACCCTTTAAAAAGGGGAAAGGGCATCGCAAATAAAACACAGTTTTATGATGCGAAAAGTCCCCCTTTTTACAAAGGGGGATTTAGGGGGATTAATAAATACGACTTATATATTAATTAGTGACGGAAATGACGCATACCAGTGAAGACCATTGCAATACCAGCTTCGTCAGCAGCAGCAATGGTTTCTTCATCACGCATAGAACCACCCGGTTGAATGATACATTTGATACCTGCTTTCGCAGCGTTATCAATACCATCACGGAATGGGAAGAATGCGTCAGACGCCATTACAGCACCTTCAACCACTAAGCCAGCATGTTCAGCTTTGATCGCAGCAATACGTGCAGAGTTTACACGGCTCATTTGACCAGCACCTACACCAATCGTTTGACGACCTTTAGCATAAACAATCGCATTTGATTTCACGTATTTCGCAACTTTCCAGGCAAAGATTAAATCATCAATTTCTGCTTCAGTTGGCGCACGCTTTGTCACAACTTTAAGATCATCTTTTGTGATCATGCCTAAGTCTTGGTCTTGAACCAATAAACCGCCATTTACGCGTTTATAGTCAAGTTGCGCTTTACGTTCAGTGATTGCAGGAAGCTCGCCACATACAAGTACACGGACATTTTTCTTCGCGCCAGTCACTTCAAGTACGCCATCAGCAATACTTGGTGCAATGATCACTTCAACGAATTGACGGTCTACAATCGCTTGCGCAGTTGCAACATCTAATTCACGGTTGAATGCAATGATGCCACCAAATGCAGATTCAGGATCAGTTGCATAAGCAAGATCATAAGCAGCTTGGATACCATCTAAAGAAACCGCAACACCACAAGGGTTTGCATGTTTAACGATCACACAAGCAGGTTTAGCAAATGATTTCACACATTCAAGTGCTGCATCTGTGTCTGCGATGTTGTTATAAGACAGCTCTTTACCTTGAAGTTGTTTCGCAGTAGAAACAGATGCCTCAGTCGCAGTATCTTCTACATAGAATGCAGCAGATTGATGCGGGTTTTCACCGTAACGAAGGTCTTGAACTTTGTTTAATTGGGTATTGAAAGTACGCGCAAATTTGTCTGCTTGACCTTCCTCTTTACCTACGCGAGCGCCTAAGTAAGAAGCAATCATACCGTCATACTGTGCAGTGTGTTCAAATGCTTTAACCGCTAAGTCAAAACGTGTTGCATGAGATAAAGCACCGTTTGCTTTTAACTCTTCAACGACAGTTGCATAGTCAGATGCATTGACAACAATACCTACAGAAGCATGGTTTTTCGCAGCAGCACGAACCATGGTTGGACCACCGATGTCGATATTTTCAATCGCATCTGCAAGTGAACAGTTTGGTTTTGCCACAGTTGCAGCAAATGGATATAAGTTCACAACAACAAGATCAATCGCATCAATGTTGTGTTCAGCCATTACAGCTTCGTCTAGACCACGGCGAGCCAAGATACCGCCATGAATTTTCGGATGTAATGTTTTTACACGACCATCCATCATTTCTGGGAAGCCTGTGTGCTCTGAAACTTCAACTACGGCAACATTGTTGTCTTTAAGCAACTTATATGTACCACCAGTAGATAAAATTTCCACCCCAAGAGCAGCAAGGTTCTGGGCAAATTCAACGATCCCGGTTTTATCAGAAACAGAGATTAAAGCGCGTTTAATAGTCATGATCTTCGTCAACAGTGTTTAAGTCTAGAGATTTAACAAATAGCTAATGCATAGGTAAAAAAAATGCCCACGCAAGCCGTGAGCATTTTATCATTTATTCACTCATTAAACCGTGAGCTTTCAACTTTTTACGTAAAGTTCCGCGGTTTAGTCCGAGAATTTCAGCAGCGCGAGTCTGGTTACCACGCGTATATTCTAGAACGACAGATAAAAGAGGTTTCTCCATTTCTGCTAGCACCATGTCGTACACTTGAGATGGTTGCTCACCTTGCAATTGTGCAAAATAGTGACGAACTGCGCGATCTACGTGAATACGAAGAGCGACATCAGATTGTGCAGTAAAAATAGGAGATTTGCTATTCATGCGAGTTAATCCGAAAAATCAAAATATTGCTAGGGTAAAGCAATATATAAATGTGGTCTAAAAAAATCTGAGCTCCGTTTTAGATCCTAAAACGGTTGGCTCTAAAACAAGAACAATTAGCTTGCCACAAATCATCGTATTGAGTGAAAAATAAGCGTAACAATAGATTAATATTTGTTACAACACTCTTTTAAACAAAAAACGTTCTACTTGCGCGATATTGAAATTATAAAGCACATAATAAAACTATATTTTTTTGAAAAAATGCGAGGAGTTTGCAGGACAAAGCTTTCGTGGCGCGTATGATACCATTGTCTAAGAAAAAATGAGCAAGAAAACTACATTTTTTTTCATTTTTTTATAGTTTTTTTCAATCTTAAGGGTGAATGATTACGAATTCATACTCATCAAAACTATTTCTCGGTTGTTTGATTACAAATTTGAACGGATAAGGGCTATTTTGAGGAATCCGTTTTATGCCTTGCAAACTATCAATCAAATATTCATCAGAAGTTATGATCGAGGTATTAACAACGTTTCCTTTATCTTTAAGCGTTAACTTTAATATTGGAAGTTCTAAGCTTTTAGAATACTGATTGTTAATTTGTCCTGTAAATTGGGTTTGCTGATGGTTGAGCGAAATAACTTTAATATTTTGAACTATGACTTTTTTATAACGTTGATCAATGGTGTCACAACGTAATATAGCGCATGTTTTTGTGAAAATTGAATTAACGATCGGGTACTGGTCTGTTAGTTTTGGATTGAACCATACGATTTGAAATAACAGTACGCTGAACAGCGCAAGATTGATCAGGCTCCAAACTGCATAATAGAGTACGCTTTTAGACGAAGAACTATCTTGTTTGGGCTTATGTATGCCTTGTGCAAGATTTAAGCTTGGTATGACATTGATTGGTTCATTATTAAAGTAATTTAAGTTATTCAAATATGTTTTTAAATCAATATTTGAATTTTCAACTTTACGTTTAAAAATATCGTAAATAGTGAATTCAGCTTCTTTATTCTTAAAGAAAAAATCTTGGGGTTCTTCAAAATAAGTGATTGTGTGATCAATATTAGTATCAATAGGCGGTGTTTTTTGTAAATGCAGTAGGGCATTAAAATCATGTGAACATTTTGGGCAACAAACCATTCCCTGCGCAACAGTAAGCTGAGTTACTGATACTTTATAAATAGATGCACAATTTGGGCAAATGGTTTGTTTTTCAGCCATAGATATGATTATTTCATAGGATTAAAATTTTTTACGTGATCCTGAAATTCGACACCAAGTTTCGTCACGTTTCTCAACTTCTACTATATCAAAAAATTCAGAATAAACACTAGATACATCAGTTACTTGCTCTTCAATTACACCAGCGAGTGCGAATTCTCCCTCAGATTTAATTAAAGTTGAGAATTCTTCTGCAAGTGACATCAGTGGTCCTGCAAGAATATTGGCAACTAAAATATCTGCTTGTTTATCTTTAAATTCTGCATTGAACTCTTCAGGAAGCCCAACGTATAGATTTTCAAGTACACCATTGAGTTCAGCATTTTGTTGGGTTGCTAAAACTGCTTGCGGATCAATATCCGTTGCATAGACTTTTTTAGCACCGAGAAGCAGTGCAGCAACACCTAAAATACCTGAACCACAACCATAGTCGATGACGATTTTATCTTTAACATCTGTTTTGCCTAACCATTGTAAGCAAAGAAATGTTGACGCGTGGTTTCCTGTACCGAAAGCTAAACCTGGATCAAGTTTAATATTGACTGCATCTGCTTCAGGTGCTTCCATCCATTCTGGAACAATCCAATATTTTTCAGCAATCTGAATGGGTTCATAGGCATCCATCCAAGTACGTTCCCATTCTTGGTCTTCTAAGAATTCACTACGCATTGGTTCAGTTGGAAGTTGAGTGCGAATAAAAGTTTCTAAAGCAGCGACATCAATCGTTTCATCATCTTCTTGCGCATAAATGCCAGTGACAATGACTTTATTCCAAAGTGGCGTTTCACCAGGAAGTGGTTCTAGTAAATCTTGGTTCTCAGCATCATCCAGAGTCACACTGACTGCACCTAAAGAGCTTAACAATGTTTCTGTAAAATCAACTTGAGCTTGTTCTACTGTAATATGGATTTGTAACCACTTCACGGGAAAGACCTAAATCATTTTCTTAAAAACGCATATTGTAGCCGAAACAGGCAAGTTACGCCTATATTCCTGTAGAAATAAAAAATGGACGTTGAAACGTCCATTTTAAATCAGTGCTATTTCTGATGCTGAATTTGTACAAAGCTTTATTATCACTGAGCTATGCCATTTTTTGTACGGTTTCTTTGTCGGCAAGTTTGGAAATGAGGAATCCGAATAGAGCAGCGAAAATGTACATAAAAATAGAATAGACTGCGGCAGGCATCGCAACCGTGCTATTGGCAATCACAGTTAAGGCAATCGTCATCGCTAAAGTGCTGTTGTGAATGCCAATTTCAAAGGCACAAGCACGTGCTTGCGCACTATTAATCCCCATGAGTCGTGGTACAAAATAACCAATCACTAAACTACAAATACAGAAAATGACTGTAGCGAAACCGACTTGGGTGAGGTATTGCAAAATATTTGCACGTTCTTTTGCGATTGCTCCGATGATAATTAAAACTAAAAATAGGACGGAAAATATACGCAAAGGTTTATTTAATTTCTCACTGAAATGAGGTGCAAAGTGGCGTATTAACATGCCAATACACACTGGAATTAGAATAATCGCAAAAACTTGAATGATCTTGCTGAATTGCATACTAATTTGTTGACCATCATTCATAAAATATTGAATCGAGAAATTTACAATCAACGGTAAAGTAAATGCTGCAATCACTGAATTAATGGCTGTGAGTGTAATATTGAGCGCAATATCGCCCTTAAATAAATAGCTAAATAAATTTGCAGTACTTCCCCCTGGTGATGCTGCGAGTAGCATTAAGCCGACTGCCAGTAAGGGAGGCAATGCCAATACTTTACAAATAATAAAGGCAATTCCAACAAGCAGAACCAATTGACAAAATAGAGCAATCAATACTGCTTTGGGATGTTTGGAAACTCGGGCAAAGTCTTTGGGTGTAAGTTCGAGACCTAAGCCAATCATGATGATAGCTAAGGCAAGCGGAAGCATGATCGTAATAATCCCTGAATCCATATTTTCATCCTTAATTTGTTATTTTATATAGGTTAAAGTTGTTTGAAGAATCATCCAGATTCACTTTGAGTGTAATAGAAATAATTGAATTAGAAAATAAAAAATAATTAGAAAATTAGAGTACAGACGAACTTCACTTTTTAAAGCATAAAATTTAAAGTATAAAAAAGGACTCATCAATGTGAGTCCTTCCATTTTTAGGTCAGTAAAAACGATGAATAAATTCTACAAAGTTGAAATGATCTTATTGAGCTGACGGTGGGGCAGGTGCATCTGTTGCAGGTTGTTCACTTGCTTGAGGTGCAGATTGCTCAACAGGTGCTTCTGGTGCAGCCGCAGGAGCAGGTTGCGTAGCAGGCACAGCTTCTACAGCGGGCTTATTGGCAATGGCATCATCTGCGGCTGGAGGTGCAACAGCTGCTGAAGAACCGCCCGCAGGTGCAGGGAAGCTAAATTGAAGTTTGCCACTTTCATTTGGTAAGCATGCACCATTATAAGTGACACCTTTATTGGCATAAGTGACCCAATCCCCCTCTTTTTTCTTAGCACAGACTTGGATTTGCTTTTTAATTTCAGCTTTACTGGCATTTTCTTCCTCAGCATGTGCCGTAGATAAAGCAACACAAGTCAGTAATGAGCTAACCATCAGCTTAGACACTATATTTTTCATATTCCTAATCCTTATATTCATTGAAAATTTATTTGTCTGAGTGGTTTTTATCCTAAAGCTGTTTTATGTTCAGTTAAATTCGATTTGTGAAGACTTACTGCAACGGTCTGTTTATCTTATGTAGTCTCTGTAAAGTATTGTTTATTGGCTTAGTCTGGCGATTTAGCCCAATAAATTTGTAAAACTGCCTAAAACTTAAATCAAAATTTTGTTATAATTTTCTGTCATTCTTTTTCTCCTAATATTACCACTATGCATTATCCTAAAGTTTACGATGTCATTGTTATCGGCGGCGGTCACGCAGGTACGGAAGCGGCACTTGCTGCGGCACGTATGGGTCGACAGACTTTACTCCTTACTCATAATATTGAGACTTTAGGGCAGATGAGCTGTAACCCAGCGATTGGTGGTATTGGTAAATCACACTTGGTGCGTGAAATTGATGCTTTAGGCGGTGCAATGGCACTTGCAGCTGACAAAGGTGGTATTCAATTCCGTATTCTCAACTCCCGCAAAGGTGCGGCAGTTCGTGCTACACGTGCGCAAGCAGACCGTATTCGTTATAAAGCAGCGATTCGTCATACTTTAGAAAATCAAGCCAATTTGGATATTTTCCAGCAAGCAGCGGATGATTTAATCGTTGAAGGCGATACCGTTAAAGGTGTTGTGACCCAAATGGGGATTCGCTTTGATGCGAAAACTGTAGTCTTAACAACGGGTACTTTCCTTGGTGGTGTGATTCACGTCGGTTTAAACAATTCATCAGGTGGTCGTGCGGGTGATCCTCCTTCAATTTCACTGGCGGCACGTTTACGTGAATTGAATTTACCTGTTGGTCGTTTAAAAACGGGTACACCACCACGTATTGATGCACGTTCAGTCGATTTCTCTGTAATGACACCGCAACCAGGTGATTTCCCATCACCAACCATGTCATTCATGGGCGATGTGTCAATGCATCCTGAACAAGTGAACTGCTATATCACGCATACCAATGAACGTACGCACGACATTATCCGTGGTGGTTTAGATCGTTCACCAATGTATACCGGTGTGATCGAAGGCGTAGGCCCACGTTATTGCCCATCAATTGAAGATAAAATTCATAAATTTGCCGATAAAAACTCGCATCAAGTATTCTTAGAACCTGAAGGTTTGGATACACATGAGCTTTATCCAAATGGTATCTCGACTTCTTTGCCATTTGATGTGCAGTTTGAGTTGGTTCGTTCGATTCGTGGTATGGAGAATGCGCACATTCTTCGTCCAGGTTATGCAATTGAATATGATTATTTCAACCCGCAATCTTTGAAATTCTCTTTAGAAACAAAATCAATCAATAACTTGTACTTCGCGGGTCAAATCAACGGTACAACAGGTTATGAGGAAGCAGGTGCACAAGGTTTATTGGCAGGTCTAAATGCTGCTCGTCGTGCATGGGATCAAGAGCAATGGACACCAAAACGTGATGAAGCGTACATGGGCGTACTTGTTGACGATCTTATTACTTTGGGTACGAAAGAACCGTACCGTATGTTCACTTCACGTGCGGAATATCGTTTGATGTTGCGTGAAGACAATGCTGATCAGCGTTTAACAGCTATTGGTCGTGAAATGGGTCTTGTGGACGATGAGCGTTGGGATTCTTACTGCCAAAAAATGGAAGCTGTAGAGAAAGAAACAGGTCGTTTGCAACATCTTTGGGCTGCACCGAATAATCCTTTGGGTAAAAAATTCGTTGAATTGACTGGCGATGATCTGTCTAAAGAAACCAATGCGATTGATTTGTTAAAACGTCCGAATATTAATTTCTCTCAAATTGCTGAAATCACAGGTTCTGAAGTGTCAGCATTTGTCGGTGAGCAAATTGAAATTGCGGTGAAATATGCGGGTTATATTAACCGTCAGCAAGAAGATGTTGCGCAAATGAAGCGTTTGGAAGATACCCGTATTCCTGCTGATTTTGATTATGATGTGGTTTCTGGTCTTTCTCGTGAAATTACCTTGAAATTGAAAGATGTTCGTCCTGAAACTTTAGGTCAAGCAAGCCGTATTCCAGGTGTTACACCTGCGGCAGTTCAGTTGGTGATGATTACGATTCGTAAGAATAATCAAACTAAAAAATCTGCTTAAGATTTTTTAGTTTTAAGAAGCTCGCGTAATGCGGGCTTTTTTATTGTCGCTATTTTTGATATTGAAAGGCTTGAATATATTACAATATAGTGTCACTATAACAATATATAATTTGTTCAAATAATTGACGTGTAGAAATATGAGCAGACAAGATTAAATCAAAGGCGCAATTTACGGTTTACTAATTGGTGATGCAGTGGGTGTACCGTATGAATTTAATTTACCCGAACAACTACCTGTCTATGATCAAATTGATATGATCACACCAAATGGCTTTGTAAAAACCTATCCTAATATTGCTTTTGGAACATGGTCAGATGATGGCGCTCAAGTGTTATGTTTATTAGATTCATTGCTTTATAAAAATAAATTCGATGTTGAAGACTTTATGAATCGAATCTGCAATTGGTATCAACATGGTTATATGGCTGTTGATTACCAAGTGTTTGATGTGGGTATACAGACATCGTCTGCAATTAATCTGTATTTAAATGGCGTTCCATTGGAAAAAGTTGCCAAAAATGATGAGTTATCGAATGGTAATGGTTCGCTGATGCGAGTATTGCCTCTAGCATTGTGGCATCAAGGAACAGATGAAGAATTAATTCAAGATGCTTATGCACAATCGCATATTACCCACGCTCATTTACGTTCAAAAGTCTGTTGTGCACTGTATTGTTTATGGGTGAGATCTATATTAAATGGTTTGGATATTAATGAAGGGTGGAAGAAGGCTGTAGCAATTTTACGTGAATATTATCAAGACAAACCTGAAGACTTGGAACAGCTCGAACTATATATTCAGCCAGATGAAGAGGGAGTACATACAGGCAGTGGCTATGTCGTGGATTGTTTGAAATCGGCTCGTTTTGCATTGCAACAACCGACTTATCAAGATGTTGTGAAAACAGCGATTTCACTAGGTCGAGATACAGATACCACGGCTTGCGTCGCAGGCGGAATTGCAGGTTTGTACTATGGTTCTGAGGCAATTCCAAAAGTTTGGGCTGAACAATTAAGTGGTAAAGCGCTTGTAGAACCTTTGCTGAATAAATTACTGAAGCATGTGTCTTCATCTATTTAAAATCTAAACAGATTGATCGGTTGATTCAGGATTTTTAATACTGAATAGATTTAAGTGATTACATGATCATTTATAGCTTTTATTAAATTAAGTATTTGAATACTAGGTAGAAATAAGTGGTTTATCTCTGATAACTATCAATAAACTCGCTTTGAAGTCTTATTTCGCTAAGAAATTACGGTATTTATTTGTAGAAACCCGACCTTTGTCGTGCTATTTCTCCTCGGTATTTGATTTCACAATAGTCGAGCAAATTACTCGGTCATGTAATTTGTTCACTATTGATGGAGATCAATCATGGCACATGAACAGTCAACAAAGGTGCAAAAAATACTCACCGTATTTTTATGTTTCTGGGTCGCCTTCTTTGAAGGATTCGATTTACAAGCACCCGGCATCGCAGCAAAAGGAATCGCAGCGACATTTGGCTTAGACCAAGTGCAAATGGGCTATGTCTTTAGTTTAGGTGTATTCGGAATGCTCTTTGGCGCATTCTTCGGTGGACGTATCGCAGATTATTTAGGGCAAAAGAAAGTATTGATGCTGTCTATCGCCATATTCGGTGTTTTTATGACACTCACTGCAATTGCCTCAAATGTAGAGATTTTATATGCAGCACGTTTCTTTACAGGCTTAGGTCTAGGTGCTGCAATGCCAACCATGATTTCAGTGGTAGGCGATGAAGCAACTGAAGCCAATCGCGGTAAATTAAACAGCTTAATGTATTGCGGTTTACCTGTAGGCGCAATTTTTGTCGCAGGATTGGGTATTTTATTCAAAGATATTTCTTGGCATACCTTATTCTTGATAGGTGGGATTACACCATTGCTACTCATTCCATTTATGGCAATGATTTTAAAAGACAAACGAAAAGAACAAGTGGTTGCAGTGGATGAACATGTTCCTGCAATGACAGAAATTTTATTTAAAAATAATACCTATAAACAAACGTTACCACTCTGGGTGAGTTTCTTTTTCACTCTAATGGTGAATTATATTCTGATCAGTTGGTTGCCAAACCTACTCATGGAACAAGGCTTAGAAAAGCAACAAGCTTTTATGATTATGTTGATTTTCCAAGTCGGTGCTGTGATTGGGACTTTAGGTTTGGGTTATTTATTAGATCGTCTTAAATTGTGGCAAATGGCGGTAATTATCTATACAGGTTTATTTATTGCGGTATTGATTTTATTCACCACAAAATCAATTCCATTGCTGATTTTCGCAGGGCTGATCGGTGGTATTTTCTCTACGGGTGGGCAGTCGATTCTTTATGGTATTTCACCGATTTTCTATACACCAACAGGAAAAGTCACAGGCGTGGGGAGTGCGATTTCACTTGGACGTTTGGGTGCAATGACTGGGCCTTTATTAACAGGGAAAATCCTTGCCTTAGGTTTAGGTACGACAGGTATTCTCGTGGCAAGTGCGCCAGGGATTGTGTTGTCTGCAATTGCAGTTACAGCATTATCGACATATAAAGCGAATAAGAAATAATCTTATATTGGATGATGTCATTGAATTGATAATATAAGCGATCATTTAAATGGTCGCTTTTTTATTTATAAGATAAAAATATCAGGATAATTGTTTAATATAAATTAAGAATAAAATTTCAAAATTGCTTATTTCACAATCAAAATAAAATATTCTAAATTAAAACTACATTCAAACGAGAGGTGAAAACCATGACTATGAAGAGCATTCGTTACAATACTGCTGAACTAGCATGCTGCTTAATGTGATGTTCAATTCTCCAATGAAAACTCATGTCTTGTGGACATTTGCAAAGATGTGACATGAGTTTTAAATAAGCGCAAAACAATAAAATTTAAAAAAGAATGAAAATAATAAACAATTAAGAGCCGAAAGGCTCTTTTTTTATTGTTTTGAATTTAGAGATTCTATGAACAGATTGCACTAAAAATCATTCAATTTCATGAACGGCATTGAATACTTCAACAGGTTCAATTCGTACAATTTTTTTACCAAAACTTCTGAGCCACCAAACCAGTTGCGAAGTAAAAGGCACAACAGCACTGACTTGATAAAGTTGTTCATTTAACTGTTCAACTTTTTGCTCTTTACTGAGTTGGCTTTCAGTAAAGTAGAGTGCATCATCTTCGTGCATCACCAGTTTTAATTCAACATTTTCAGTTGGCTTTGAAAAATCAACCCTAAAGCCTAAAGCACCTGAATCAATATATTCATCAATATCAAATTGAACAGGGTGTAATGCGCGAGTGTCTAAAACAGTTGCAGATTTAAAACGATGCAGTGCAAAAGTTTGAACTTCAGTTTTATCATGTCGAGTACAAATCAAATAAATAATTGCACCTTTTTGAACCAAGCCTAATGGATTGAGTGTATAGGTTTTTTCCTCACCTTGATGTCCGCGTGAACGATAAACACATTCAATTTGTTTGTCTTGCAATAAACCTTCATAAATCGACTGTTGCGCTTGACGCTCAACGAGAGGGGGAATAACAGGCTGACTCGCAGGAACGATCCGAACACGGTTGATCCATTGGCGAACATTGTTCTGAGTTGAAAGACTACGTCGTGCCAAATCAAACCAAGGATTCATTTCATCAATCAAACTTGGTGGCAATAAATGTTTTAAGTGTTCTTCGACCATCATAAAGGTGACCGCTTGTGAGCTAGTCATGTGCGGTAAGCTTTGAATCGGTGCATCTGAGCGCCAGCGCCAGCCTTGGGGAACAGTTTTATTGCTCTCAATCGGGAAACGTTGTGCGATTTGATTGAGATCACGTTGAATGGTTCTCAGGCTGATTTCAATGCCCTCGCGTTCTAAGGTTTCTTGTAATTCCCTCGTACCCAACCATTTACCCGTAGATAAACGAGAGAGAATTTGCCATTGGCGGTAAAGGCTATTGGAAGTTTCTTTTTCTTGTGCAGACATGATCGCTATCGTTTAAATCGTGAAAGGTTAAGGAATTAAATCAGTTACACAATAGAAAATTCAGCATCGTTCTGCAAGTTATATCCTAAATTTATCTGTTTAATTATTGAAAAAATTGACTAAAAAATTTTGAAACATGTTCGATCAAAACTTGTATTGAGCTGAAGTTCAAACAATGAATTAATAAATATTCTCCTTATTGTTTAAGTCATAATTTACCTAAAGTTCACAGCTCACATGCACTTTGGCATTGATATTGCTTAATAAACTATACCAAATAGAACATAAAAGAGGTTTGTATGCTAAAAGAAACGCTAGATACAAATTCACCGAAAGATCATTATTCTGAAAATTTTACTTTGCCTGTGATTGAGCAAACAGATACACAAACGACGCGCGCTAGACAGCAACAAACGAGTCAGATTCAAGAGGTTGTACAATTCATCGATGTGCAGCAACCCACACAACATTTGCTCAAACAAATGGATTCTATTTTTTTCAATGAAATGACGGATGATCAAGCTCTATCACCTGAAACAGCTGAAAAAATAGAGGATTGGTTATCAAAGCACAGTATTTATGAACTTGAAAAGTTAAATGAATCAGCAAAATCACATTTTTTACATCAAGGTATTACATTTGCGGTTTATGGTGAAAAATCTGGAATTGACAGAACAATTCCTTTTGATCTAATTCCACGTGTGATTGCAAAACAGCAATGGAACAAAATAGCTGCTGGATGTACGCAAAGAATTCAAGCTTTGAATTTATTTCTTGCGGATATTTACCATCAACAACATATTTTAAAAGAGGGTTTGATTCCAGAGTTACAGGTGCTGTCACATGAAGCCTATCAACCGACGATGTTAAATAATACGCTAAATGGCAATATTTACAGTCAAATCAGTGGAATAGACATTGTTCGAGATCGTCATGGGGATTTCTTTGTACTCGAAGATAATTTGCGTACACCATCGGGTGTGTCGTACATGCTTGAAAGTCGTAAAATGAGCCAAAAACTCATGCCTGATTTGTGTAATCAAACAGTTGCAGGTATCGAACAATACCCACAATTATTGCGTGAAATATTGGCTGAAAATTCTAAAGTCGATGCGCCAATGATCGTTGTACTCACGCCTGGTCGCTATAACAGTGCGTATTATGAACATGCTTTTCTTGCAAGGGAAATGGGTGTGCCATTGGTGACATCACGTGACCTTTTTGTTGAAAACGACAAGGTTTATGTGAAAACCATCCGAGGACGTCAACAAGTTGATGTAATTTATAGACGACTTGATGATGGGTTTTTAGATCCGTTGAGCTTTAGACCTGACAGCACTTTGGGTGTTGCAGGGCTCATGTCAGCATATATTAGTGGTCATGTGGTGATTGCCAATGCACCTGGAACTGGCGTTGCGGATGACAAATCAATTTATCCTTATGTGGATAAAATGATTGAATATTATCTCAATGAAAAGCCCATTTTATGCAATGTGCCTACTTATCAATGTCGTGAAGCAGAAGCTTTAGATTATGTTTTGGCAAATCTTGATAAGTTGGTCGTGAAAGAGGCGCAAGGCTCTGGTGGCTACGGTATGTTGATCGGCCCTAAGGCATCTGAGCAAGAAATTGATTTATTTAAAATCAAATTGATGAGTTCACCATCAGCCTATATAGCGCAACCCACTTTGGATTTATCTGTTGCACCAACATTATCTCATCAAGGTATAGCTGAACGACATATTGATTTAAGACCATTCATTTTAAGTTCTCCAGAACGGGTGGAAATTGTTCCAGGGGGCTTAACCCGTGTTGCGATGCAACAAGGCTCATTGGTGGTCAACTCATCACAAGGTGGTGGAATTAAGGACACATGGGTGATTGATGAATTTTCAATTTAGCCCACGCCCATAACCTCAACCAAAGGAGCGAGAACATGATTTTACTCAGTACAAATGCACAAAATATATTTTGGTTAGGTCGTTATTTAACACGTATACAATATTTATGTAGCCAATATCCATTTAAAACCAATGAATTGGCTTTAGATTATGCACATGCATTCTGTTTGCCTGCATTTGATGCCAGTTCATTGAATGAATTAATTTTAGATTTTGAACAACCTGCGTCGTTTCATCAGCAATTCATTTGTGCAAAAAATAATATTCATGATTTGCGTGGTGTGATTTCCGCACAATCTTTTGCTGCACTCAATCAATTATTGCAACAAGCTGAACAAAATGCAGGATTTATTTGCGATGTCTGTGAGGAATGCAATGACGTCTTAGAAGCTGAAGAAGACGAATTATTATTTCTATTTTTTAGTTTAGGGCAAAAAATGGAGCAACTGGATCGTAACTTACGTTTAAATCAAAATCATTCAGTGACCCTAATGCAGTTGGATGGTTTGATTCGCAGTTTAGATCAGGAAGGAATGAGTAGTTTGCCTGATGTTTGGTTGGAACTTAAACAACAGCCAAATCGTGCGAATTATTATCATTTTAGTGATCATATTGATTCATTATTTGAATTGGATCGCCTATGAAGCTCATGATTAATCATCAAACACATTATCAATATACTGAATGGGCAAAGAATAGTATTCAGTATATCAAGATGACGCCACAATCAAACATACACCAACATGTGACAGCGTGGCAGGTGAGTGTGCCGGGGGTGACACAACTGAAGCGTGATGCTTTTGATAATGTCTGGTTGACCAGTTCGCAGTCTGAGCCTTATCAACAAATGTTGATTATGGCACAGGGGTTTGTTGAGATTAATTTACACAATCAGTTTGGGGTTTCCGATCAATTATCACCCATGCTGTATTTGCAACCGACTGTGGCAACTTTATGTAATACAGAAATGCTGGATTTTGCAAAATCGCATGTGCCGATAATTACCGTATCGAATTTTAAAAAACTTGCTGCAGCATTATTGAGTTATATGCCGTATATCAGTGCCAGTACGACAGTGATGCATACAGCAATGGAGTCTTTCACTGACCGACAAGGGGTATGCCAAGATCATAGCCATGTATTGATTGCGATGGCGAAAGCCTTAGGTGTCCCCGCACGTTATGTTTCAGGTTATTTGCATGTCAATCAGCAATCTCACCTAGCTAGTCATGCATGGGCAGAAGTCTATTTGGATGGTGCTTGGCATGTTATGGATGTGAGTAACCAACTTTTTCGTCCAGATTCACATGTTTATGTAGCAGTTGGACGTGATTATTGGGATGTTGCCCCTGTGCGTGGCATGCGTCAGCTAGGTGGAATTGAAACCATGTACTCTATCGTTCAAGTGCTTGCATGTTAATCTGATGAGTGTTAAATAGTCTAAACACTTGCAAAAGTGTGATTTATTTCAAATTTAAGACGTTGTTGTAAAAGGTAATTCTATGACGTATTGCTGTGCATTAAGGCTCAAAGATGGTTTGGTATTCATTAGTGATACAAGAACCAATGCAGGTGTAGATCATATTTCAGTATATCGAAAACTGTATACATTTGGGGTGCAGAATGAGCGTTTCATTTGCATTCAAACGTCTGGAAATTTGGCAACAACTCAAGCAGTCATCGGGCATTTGCAAAATCATTTAGCACTTAAACAAGAACCCAATTTATACAGTGTAAATACCATGTTTGAGGTTGCGGGTTTGGTGGGGCAGATTCTACGTAAAGTGATCGCAGATGTAACCGAAGATACGCAAGAGCAAAGCAATTATTTCTGTAGTTTATTGGTCGGTGGTCAGATCAAGGGCGAGGAAATGCAGTTGTATAATATTTACCCACAAGGGAATTTTATCTCTGCGACCAGTGATACGCCGTATTTTCAGATTGGTGAAAGTAAGTATGGTAAGCCTATTTTAGATCGTGCTCTAAGTTATGACATGCCTTTAGATGAAGCTTTACGTTGCAGTTTAATTTCTTTTGATTCTACTTTGCGTTCCAATGTTTCTGTAGGCATGCCATTGGATACTTTGGTCTATCAAAAAGATTCTTTTGTGATTCCGCAAGGAAAAAGAATCAATGAAGATGAACCTTATTTTCAGAATATCAGTAAGCAGTGGTCTGAAACCTTGAAAAAGGGTTTACAGGATTTGCCAAAACCGAATGATGATTTTTTTCAGTGAATGGGATACTTTATTTTTATCAATAAATTAGAGAGCTATGCTAACTCAAAAGATTGTTCAAGAAGTCTTATAAATGAACTTAATCGAATTCTTGCATAAATTATAAAATATATTGGAAATTCCTTCTCTTGCGCCATATATGGCTCAGGGAGAAGGTTAGGATGAGGGGGCTTTTATAGAAGCTTAGGATGAGGGTGTTAAAACCCCTCATCTTTTTTATAAAGCTCAGATTTGCTTACGAACAGGGCGATTGCTCATACGACACAGCAATTCATAACCAATCGTCCCATTGGCTTCAGCTACATCATCGACTAAGCGATCCTTACCCCAAAGTTCAACTTCAGTGCCTAAAGGTGCATTTAAACTTGTGACATCAATCGCAATCATATCCATTGCCACTCGACCAATCACACGAGTTGGTTTGCCATTGATTGCCACATAGTTTTGCTTTGGAAATGCACGTGGATAACCATCACCATAACCAATAGACACAATGGCGATATTCATCTCAGTGTCTGCAACAAATGTTGAACCATAACCAACTGATTCACCTGCTTGAATATGATTTAAAGCAATAATTTCCGCAGTAAACGTCATGACAGGTTTGATGTCTAAATCATTGGCAGACTTATCGGCAAAAGGTGATGCACCATAGAGCATGATGCCTGGACGAACAAAGTCAAAGTTAAGTTCTGGCCATTTAAATATCGCAGCTGAGTTACAGCATGACGCCATAATTGGATCACAGGCTTCTTTGACATCTAAAAATTGATTTTTTTGTTGCTCATTGAGCGGATGATCTTCTGCATCAGCATTGGCAAAGTGCATTGCAAGTACGCAAGTAAAACCGTCTGCTTTGAGTGAGTTAATCACATCAATAATTTCAGGGACTTTAAAACCTAAGCGATTCATGCCACTGTTGAGTTTCACCCAGACTTTTAATCCTTTGGCAATGTAGGCATCTTTTTGAGTGCGTAACCAATCTAACTGTACTTGCTGATGGACGACGACTTCAATGTTATTTTCAACCACCACAGCCATTTCATCGGCACTGAAAATACCTTCGATTAAGGTAATCGGCTGTTGATAGCCCAATGCACGAATTTCTAAAGCTTCTTCAAGGCAGGCAACACCGAATGCATCCGTTTCAGCTAAGGCGGCTAAACAGTCTTTTACGCCGTGCCCATAGGCGTTGGCTTTGACCATGCAGACAATTTTAGCAGTTGGGGCAAGTTGTTTAACACGGTTTAAATTATATTGCAGCGCTTTACTGTCAATATAAACTGTTGCTTGGCGCACCCTGATTACTCCTTCAGGAAGATTAAAAACATAAACGTGCAGTCTAAGCTGCACGTCATTTGGAGAATATCAAATATTGTTGAGGATTTTCCAATGCTGTCTATTGTATGCCGATCAACTTGAAATAAACATCAACATTTATGTTTTTGATCATGATTTGACTTAAGATCGAAATTTTTGTGAAAATTGCTTCTGAACATAATTTGTAAAAATTTCAGACTTTATTTTTAATATAAAATTGTACATTTTATAAACATGATATTTTGAAAGGGTAGTAGAAAGATGGGAGCATGGTCACACGAACCATTTGGTAATGACACCGCCTGTGATTGGGCGGCTGAATTAGAGGAAAGCACGGGCTTTGTGGTGATAGAGCAAGCTTTAGATCAGGTCATTGCAGATAAAAATGAAGATTTTATTGATGCGGACGATGGCAGTATTGCGCACGCGGCAGCGGAAGTGTTGGCTCAAATCACGGGTCAGGGTACACAGGATCTGGATTTTCTGGATGGTGTGAGTCAGTGGATTGATCAACTGGATGCACGACCTCCTACTGCGCTGATTCAGAAAGCCATCATCGTTATTGATATCCTGACACAAGAAAATTCTGAACTCGATGAGTTGTGGCAAGATTCTGATGATTATGAAGAATGGACACAAAACTTAAATGAACTGAAAGCAATATTAAAAAATGCATCATAAACTTAGATATACCGAATAAATTAATGATACGTATCTCTTACTATATTGGATTATGTGTATTATTTTTTACGCAGACAGTTTTGGCATGTATGCCACACTCACCAGATGATGTATTTATTGCACGGTTTCAAAGCTCACAAGCTATGAATCATGAGAATACAAATTTCGCTGTAGTGCTCAGCTCAGATCAATTTATTTTTCGTTCATGGTCGGATATATTTAAATATGCTAAACCGAAACAATGGCATAGCGCATTTTTAAGTCAACATGTTGCAAAAGACAGTTTAATCATTGGTTTAGCTTATGCGCCTGATGGTGGGAAGCCTGAGCAATATCAGATCGCTTCATTTGCAGAACTGAGTTGTGAGAATGATCAGTTGAGTATTTCTAAACCGATTGAGCCATTTTTAGCGTGGAATAAACAAACAGCAAATTGTGCCTTGGGAGATCGGAAAGACACAGGAATTCTGGACGGTTTTTTAGAACATGATCAGGCTTATTATCTTGCGAAACTACAACAGAAATATCTAGGCTGTCAGCAGTTAAACAAGGCATTTCCACCACTTGAAATGAATGATCATCCTCAACATTCACAAGCGATATCGGGTTGGAAATTGTGGTGGGAAAGGCTGATCAACTGGTTTAAGTCGTAGTTTTGAAAATATCAGCCTGAATATAAAACGGTAAATTAAAGCCCACTTATGAAACAAAGAGCAGGGAATCCCTTACTCTTCATCATCATATTGCGCATAGTATTCAGGGGATAAGTTACTGAAACGAGTATATTGACCTTCAAAAGCTAAACGCACTGTACCAATTGGACCGTTACGCTGTTTACCAATAATAATTTCTGCTGTACCTGCTTCTTTCGATTCTTTGTTATACACCTCATCACGGTAAATAAACATAATCAAATCGGCATCCTGCTCGATCGCACCAGATTCACGTAAGTCTGACATCACAGGGCGTTTATTTGGACGGTTCTCCAAAGAACGGTTGAGCTGAGACAGTGCAATAACAGGGCACATCATTTCTTTGGCAAGCGCTTTTAAGCTTCGTGAAATTTCACCAATCTCACCAACACGGTTATCGCCCATACCTGGAACTTTCATGAGCTGAAGATAATCGACCATGATACAACCCAACTTACCGCCGTGTTGTTTGGCAATACGTCTTGCTCGCGCACGCATTTCCGTAGGCGGTAGGGCAGAAGAGTCATCTATATACAGATGCTTTTCTTGAAGTTGTAGGATTGTACCTGTCACTTTAGACCATTCATCACCATCCAATTTACCTGAACGTAAGTGACCTTGGTGGACTTTACCGTAAGCTGAAATCAAACGCATGGCGATCGAGTCAGCTGGCATTTCCATAGAGAACACAAGGGCAGGTAAGTCACAGTTAAATAAAACACTTTCGACCAAGTTCATCGCAAAAGTGGTTTTACCCATCGAAGGACGCGCAGCGACAATGATCATGTCACCCGCTTGCATTCCCGAAGTCTTATTATCAAGCTCGGTAAAACCTGTAGTTAAACCTGTGATATTACCATCGAGTTGTGACAACTCATTCAATTTATCGAATACGTCCGCTACAACTGAGGTAATCGGTTTAGGACCTTGCGCTTTGGCATTGTTATTATGTTGTTCCGCAATCGAAAAAATATTGGTTTCAGCAAGGTCTAAAATTTCACTGACATCTCGACCTTTAGTGTCATAAGCATTTTGCAGAATTTCATTCCCAATTTTAATCATATTTCTTAAAGTCGCAAATTCTTTAATTTTAGCTGCATAGGTTTCGAGGTTATAAAAGCTTGATGGAGAATCTGCCATCAATTGCATTAAATATTCTTCACCACCAATGGCATCGAGTAGATTCTGTTTAATTAACCAGTCATTGACCAAAACAGCATCATAAGGTGAACTTTCTTGGGCAAGTTTTTCAATGGCACGGAAAATGTATTTATGTCGTGTCGCATAAAAGTCATTTTCATTCAAGGTATCGCTGACTTGTTCAAAAGATTCAGCAACAGTCATCAATGCAGCAAGCACAGCCTGTTCAATCGCCAAGTTATGTGGTGGCGTGCGAAATTCTTTTAATTGTTGTGCTGTGTCTGGTGACTTAGCATCTTTATTAAAATTATTTGATGAAGCTGTGGCGGTTGCCTGTGACATATAAGACCTTGATTTTAAATAATGTGTATGCGGTAAAAAAATTACTTACTTGATCAAGTAGGTATCTTAATGCAGCAGTCTGAAATTATCTAACGAGTATATTTGATAAGGGAGCATATCAAACTTACATAGGTAAATGGGGGAATGTTTGAAATTTTAAAGATAAAAAAAGAGCATACAAAAGTATGCTCTTTTTCTTGGTACGAAATTACTCAGATACGATAGTAACGAGAACTTCTGCAACAACATCATGGTGCAATTGGATTGCGATGTTGAATTCACCAGTGTTACGAAGCGCACCGTTAGGTAAACGTACTTCAGCACGGTCAACAACTAGACCAGCGTTAGTTAACGCGTCTGCGATGTCACGAGTACCGATAGAACCGAATAATTTACCTTCATCACCAGCTTTCGCAGTGATTACGATATTTACTTCGTTCAATTGGTCAGCACGTGCTTGAGCAGTAGCTAAAACTTCAGCTTCAGCTTTCTCAAGTTCTGCACGACGAGCTTCAAAAGCAGCAGTGTTAGCTTCAGTAGCAGCAACTGCTTTACCTTGAGGGATAAGGAAGTTACGGCCGTAACCAGCTTTAACTGATACTTTATCGCCTAATTTACCAAGGTTTTTAATGCGTTGTAATAAGATAATATCCACGGCTCAACCTCACTTATGATTGTCAGTGTAAGGAATCAACGCTAAATAGCGAGCTTGTTTGATAGCAAGCGCTAATTGACGTTGGTAACGAGCTTTAGTACCTGTAATACGGCTAGGAACAATCTTGCCGTTTTCAGTGATGTACTGTTTTAAAGTGTCGATATCTTTGTAGTCGATGTACGTAACGTTCTCAGCTGTAAAGCGGCAGAACTTGCGACGACGGTAAAAACGTGCCATTGATGTTCTCCTTATGCTTCAACAGAATCTTGAGCTTGTTGTGCTTCTTCACGTTGAGCTTTACGCGCACGTTTTTCTTCAGCACTCTTAGCGAGTAAAGATTCTTCAGTGATAGCGTGTTCACGACGGATAATTACATTACGAAGGATTGCATCGTTATAACGGAACAATTCTTCTAATTCATTAAGCGTAGTTTGACCACATTCGATGTTCATCAAAATGTAGTGCGCTTTGTGGATTTTGTTAATTGGGTAAGCCAATTGGCGACGGCCCCAATCTTCAAGACGGTGAATTTGACCTTCAGCATCTTTAATGTGAGAGATATAGCGTTCTACCATACCTACCACTTGATCGCTTTGGTCTGGGTGTACCAGAATTACGATTTCGTAGTGACGCATTGTCAGCTCCTTACGGTTTATGCAGCCCCATCCAAAAATGAATGAAGCAAGGAGTCATAATCTTAAGTTAACTGAAACAGCTAACAGATTAAGCCGCAAAATTTGCGAGGTGGTATTATAGGCATAACACCATTGAATTACAATCTAAATAAACGGTGTTTCGCTGTACTATTTTGTGGTTTCTAAAACTTTTTGTACCAAATCACAATTTAGTTTAGGCGGGTTGATTTCATAAGCCACGATTTTTTGGCGATCTTCATGGAAAATGCGATCATTTTTTAATTGAAAGTCACTATTATTACTATACCAACGGAAATTAGGTAAGGATTGGTACGGGTCTTCAGATAAAAAAGTATATTTTTGATTGATTACCACATCGCGAGCCAGAGATTTGTAAAATCCTAGGCGAATATTACCTTTCCACTGGATTTGATCTATACGATCTTGCTGATTAAGAGGAAGTGTATTGATTTCTACACGAGCTTGATAATTCATGACTTCAAAAAATAGAAAAAACGGAGCACCACCGCTAGAGAAAACATATTCTTTACCATTGCACATAATCCACTCATTTAAATAGTTTTTTTCTAAAGCGGTATACACAGTTCTTTCTTGATCAGTTAATTGTTCAAAAGTAACTTTTTTGTATTTTACTGGTGGAAAATCCCATAAATCTTCATCGCGATTGATTGTTGATACTTGATAGATATTCGCCCTTAAAGCATCTTGTAATTTTGTACTTGAACTCTTTGAAGCAGGGGCTTTATTCTCAGAAATTGGGGCTGTAATTGCGGATGATTCTGAAGGTTTGGTGTCCAAATTTTTTTGAGGCGGATTTGTGCTACATCCTTGTAATATCAACATTAAACAAAGTGTTCTTTTTAGCATGCTTATTTCCATGAGTTTAAAATAATAAAATCTATTGTATGAGAGATCGTAAGTTTGAAGTGGTGATATTCATTATTTAAAAAATGGCTAGTTTTTCAGCAAAAATACCACATAACCTTTAAAATTTGGATCAGCTTTAAAGTTTAAATTCGGATTCCATTCACCATGCTGAACAAGCCCAATTTTGTAGGGCAATCGAAGTGTTGAAACTTTCTTTAAATATTGCTGATAATTCGAAATCGTGGTTGAACCCTGATAAGTCTGAATCACCATTTCATCAATATTTTCTCTAAATAGCCTAAGCGTATTTTGATCTTGAATATTGGTCCAATCCATTAAACTGGTAATACTGAGTTGATATTGTTTCGGCAATAGCTTTCTAAGTTTTTGAAGAAAAAGGGCATATTCATTCAAGTTCTTAGTTCGTGCATCAAAGTCGATTTGTATGCCTTGAATATCATTGCCTGAGTTTTCCCATTGTCGAACACGTTTTAAAATTTGATCTAATTCATGGGTTTGCCAATTCAAATGATGATTTCTAAACACGAGCCAGACTTTTTGGTGAGGTAATTTTAAAATTCCTGTGCCTTGTGGAATCAAAGTGGATTGTCGTGTCTTTTTATCTACTCGAACTTCGCCTTGAAGAATATAAATATCTTTGGCTTTGGCTAAATAGGGCGCGGATTTAATATCGCCCCAAATCCAAAAAGCATCATAATCATTTGCATTAACATGATGATTTGAAGAAGCAGATTGACTCGGCTGACATGCAATAATGCTCAAGCAACAAAGTGATAGCCATAAAAACCGAATCAATCTTTTTGACATTGAAACTACCAATAATATTTCAAAGATTTAGCCCAAGTGGTATTTGGATAATCTTGTTTGATTTGGTCGTACCATTGTTTACGGACAGTTTTAGGTACTTCTTTATCATTACAATCATTCATACCGCTCGGTGAATAACACATGATGGCACGATATAGGGCATAGGCATGTAATTCACCTTTAGTGCTTGATTTAATAATTGATTTATAAACATCACCGCGAGCAAATTCGCCTTTATCCTCTTGGTTTGAAGTGTTCTCCCCATTCATTTGATAAGGAAAACCATGATGACCAGTTCGAACATATTCACCCATACAGACATTTAACAGTGGATCTTTGGGAGATTTTTCTAATTGACTGGTCAATGTCGGTAAATTGGAACATTTGAGTTGTTGTGTAATGGTTGTGCCATTCCAAACAAAATCGGCAAAGGGTGGTTTTTCTTTATATTTATCAGAACTTTCATAATCTTTATATTGCACAGCATCTTTTGGTAGCTGACTATAGTATTGATTAAACAAGGCATAATTTTGTTGATTCAACGATTTATGCAGTAAGGTGTAAATGGCTGCCTGTTTTTGATCAGTTGTTGCAACATTATTCTGAATGATATTTTGCAAAGATTTATCATTGGCTTTATAGAGGATAAAGCGCTTTTGTAAATTGATTTGGCTAATCAAAGGTTTTTTGCCAATAAATGCATTTGCATCTTGTTTGGCATTTAAATGATTGGACAGCGCTGTTTCAAATAAGCCACGCTGATAAGTATTTTTCGATTTATTGAGTAGTTGTGACCAATATTGTTCAGCTTGCGTAGGATTGGTTTTTTCTAAGATTTGACCTTTTAAAAAGGCTTGGCTCAGTTGAACATATTGATTTAAATCATTGCTATCTGATAAATATTTTGAAGCTTCTTGTGGCTTTTTCTGTACATAAAATAAATGCACAGCTTGTAAATGTTTAAACAACTCAGGTTGATTTTTAAAACTTTCTTTTTGCGCATTCAACTGCGTCCACGTTATCGGCTTATAACCTTCGGCAGAAGAATCGCGCATTTGCATGAGATCATAAGTTGCCAATAAAAATGGATCATTCAAATTTTTAACATTGAAATATTGACTACCAAAAACGCGACGGTCAATTTCGGCAGGGAACTCATTGACATCAAGATTGTAGTATTTGGATTTCGGATTGTTGATTTGCCAAATAATTTCATTGACCAATAAATCTTGTCGACCTGTAAGCCAAAATCCACGACGCATAAATCCACGAGCACTGGCAGCATATTGACCATTTGGATAAGCTTTGAGATAAGCTGTAATGTTATCTAAAAACTGCTTCAGTAAAGTTTTATTAATTTTATCTAAATCTACATCACCATATTGGTTGGTTCCTGTTGCATAGGCTGAATTTAAACTTGAGCGAATCAACATATATTGCGAAGTTTCTTTGAGCCATGCATCATCTACAGTGGATAGTACTGAATATATCTTCGTCGCTGTGGAAAAGTTAGCATTGTAAAATGCAATTGTCGCATTTAAATAGGAGGCATATTGTCGAGTAGTAGGTGACCATTGCGCATTGATTGGAATTAATGGAATTTTATTGGTACATTCTGAAATTTTATTACGTTCAGCGATGAGAGCCTGTTTCTCAGATGCAGATATATTTTTATTATTTTGAACTTGAGTAATGAAACTGGTTTTACCATTGGCTAAAGTATTGCAACGTTCATCATAACCTTTTTGATCATTTGCAAATTTAATACGTTGGTTGGTAATCCGATTTTCTGCAGAAGGAACGCCTTCAAAAGGTGTTTGACCATACGCGGATGTCCATAACTCAGTATCGGGTTGACGCGGTTTAATATTCGCCAAGCCTAAATCACTGAGCAATAGCAGCATATTGGTTTGGTTGTCATTACTTGGAACAAGAACGGGTAAATTACTACACTTATTGTAGCTGTCACCATTTAAATAAAAATCAGGCTCACAAATGTCTTCAGCACCTGCATGCACAGTAGCGCTATAAAATAAAAAAGGTAGGGTGGAACTGAATAGGATTTTATAAATGAACTTAGTTTGAGTCTTCATTGAAAATGTGAAAGTTGTAATTATTGAAAATATGATAACAAGTGAAACAGGGAATACAAAGTACAAAATATATTATTGAATCGAAATTGATTTGAGATTTAGAGCAGATCAAAAAAAAGATAGAGTGGAACTCTATCTTTTTAAAAAATTGGTAAATGTGGTGCAGGGGAGACGTAACTAAAACTAAAGCTAAAACTTAAAGCGGTAATTAAAATTACAGAATACAAAAAGTATTTTTTTGCCCAAACCTGATCATTTTCAGCTTTAAATCCAATCAGCGATAAATACACCCAATAAGCGCACATCACATTAAAGATAATTAAAAAGAAAATATTGGTATAGCCAAAACAATACAAACCATTTAATACCAGTGCAAATAAGATCACGTAGATCAGGCTTTCAACCTTAGTACGATAAATCGAACGAGCAACGGGTAAAATAGGAATCCCAGCATTTTTATAGTCATCGAAACGATAAACTGCAATTCCCCATGAATGTGGCATTTGCCAAAGTGCATATGCTAAAAAAATCAGTAGCGCAGCAACATCAAATTCATTTGAAACAGCGGTATAACCAATCACTGGAGGGCTTGCACCAGAAATACTGCCAATCACGGTTTGGTGAATGGTGGTACGTTTACTCCATAAACTATAAAAAATCACATATACGACAAAGCCAAGTACCGCAAAGCCAAATGCGTAGGCGTTGACAAAAAACCACAACAAAGCAAAGCCAAGTAAACCGAGCACAGCAGAAAACAATAAAGCAACTGTAGGGCTGATGGTTTTTTTGACTAAAGCACGATTCATCGTACGTTGCATTTTTTGGTCAATGTCTTGGTCAATGACATTATTCACAACACAGCCAGAAGCAACCACGAGGGTAGTGCCAAGAAGTGTGATGAGAAGTAAAAGGAAATCTACAGAACCTTGAGCGGCTAAGAAAAAGCCGCCCAAAGTGGTAACGAAGTTACCGAAGAGAATTCCTGGCTTAGTCAGGAATAGATATTTCTTCAACATGACACCCTAGAGCATCATGTTTGAATGTAAGTAGTTCATGATCCATACAGAACCGATGAGAAGAACTGCGATACACAAGATCGTGTAAATGAATGCAATTACGTTCCAACGTTGTTCTGATGAAGTGTTCATGTGCAAGAAGAATACTAATTGAACAAGAACCTGCGCCACAGCTGTAATCGCAATCGTTGCTATAATCGCACCACGACCGAAGTCAGCTGGATGCATTGCCATATAGAATGGAACAATGGTAAGCAATACAGAAACAATAAAACCAATCGTATATTGTTTCACATTACCATGCGAAGCACCTGCAGAATTATGATCGTGACTCATTAGATAACTCCCAGTAAGTAAACGACGCTGAATACACAGATCCAAACGATGTCAAGGAAGTGCCAGAACAAGCTTAAGCAAGCAAGACGACGTGTGTTTGGAAGAGTCAAACCATTTTTCTTGATTTGATACATCAACACAAGCATCCAAACCAAACCAGAAGTTACGTGAATACCGTGTGTTCCTACAAGAGTAAAGAACGCAGATAAGAACGCACTCGTGCTTGGACCATGACCAGCATGAACTAAATGATTAAATTCATAAAGTTCCATACCGATGAATGTTGCACCGAATAACCAAGTAATTGCTAACCAAGTTAAAACTTGACCAACATTTTTCTTGTATGAAGCAAGTACTGCAAAACCAAAAGTCACAGAAGAGATCAAGAGAGCAAAAGTTTCTACAAGTACGAAACCTAAAGACTCACCAAATAAATCTTTTGGACTAGGAGTTCCAGGCGGAATATGACTGCTTAATACAGCGAACGCGATGAAGAGTGTACCGAATAAAATCAAGTCACTCATCAAGTAGGTCCAAAAACCAAAGACAGTGATGTCAGTATCATCGTGATGATGATGCTCATCGTGTCCGTGGTTATCGTGATGAAGTACTTCAGCCATTGTCTTAGTCCTTCTTCAAGTGTTTTTCAAGTAAAGCATAACGTTCGTTTTCGATACGTTCTACTTCAGCTGCAGGCACATAGTAATCCACTTTTTTCGTAAATGAACTTACGATGAAACTGATCACAGCACCTAAGAAAGTTGCAATAACAAGCCACCAAACATGCCATACCAAAGCCATGCCCATTACAGTAATGAACATTGCGATCACAAAACCAGCAGCGCGGTCAGTTGGCATATGAATATCTTCATATTCTGTTGGACGTGCATACGCTACACCATTTTCTTTGTCATTCCAGAAAGTATCAATACCATTGATTTTTGGAAGGTGAGCAAAGTTATAGAATGGAGCAGGTGATGACGTAGACCATTCAAGTACACGACCATCCCATGGGTCACCTGTGTGGTCCATGTTTTGTTCGCGTTGTAAGAAACCTACAACAACTTGCATGATGAAACAGAAAATACCGATTGCAACAAGTACAGAACCGAAGAATGCAATTGCAAGGTACGGATCCCATTCAGGGTTGTCATATGTATTCAAACGACGAGTCATACCCATGAAACCAAGGATATAAAGTGGAATGAATGCAAAATAGAAACCGAAGAACCAGAACCAGAAAGATGCTTTACCCCAAGTTTCATTTAACTTCCAACCAAACATTTTTGGCCAGTAGAAAGTGATACCTGCGAACATTGCAAATACTACACCACCAATAATTACGTTATGGAAGTGAGCAATCAAGAATAAAGAGTTGTGTACTAAGAAGTCAGCTGGTGGAACAGCCATTAATACACCAGTTAAACCACCGATACCGAAAGTCACAAGGAAGCCAAGTGTCCAGTACATTGGTGATGTAAACGTAATACGACCCTTATACATGGTGAATAACCAAGAGAAGATTTTCACACCTGTTGGGATCGCAATAATCATGGTCATGATACCGAAGAACGCGTTAACGTTGGCACCAGCACCCATGGTAAAGAAGTGGTGTAACCATACAACGAACGCAAGAACTGTAATTGCGATAGTTGCATATACCATTGATTTGTAACCGAACAAAGTTTTGCGAGAGAATGTAGATACTACTTCTGAGTAAATACCAAACGCAGGTAAAACTAAGATATATACTTCTGGGTGACCCCATGTCCAAATCAAGTTCACATAAAGCATTGGGCTACCGCCAAGCTCATTGGTGAAGAAATGGAAACCGAAGTAACGGTCAAGCGTTAACATTGCAATAGTTGCAGTTAACACAGGGAAAGATGCAATGATCAATACTGCTGTACAAAGTGCAGTCCAAGTAAAGATCGGCATGTCCATAAGACCCATGCCTGGTGCACGCATTTTGATGATGGTAACAAAGAAGTTAACACCTGTTAAAAGCGTACCTAAACCTGAAACCTGAAGTGCCCAGATGTAGTAGTCAACACCAACACCAGGAGAATACTGAATACCTGAAAGAGGAGGGTAAGCCATCCAACCAGTTGCAGCAAATTCACCTAATACAAGTGATGCCATCATCAAACCAGCAGCGCCTGCGAATAACCAGAAGCTTAAAGAGTTTAATAATGGGAATGCAACGTCACGCGCACCAATTTGAAGTGGTACAGTGATGTTCATCATACCTACAACAAGACCCATTGCTACGAAGAAGATCATGATCACGCCATGCGCGGTAAAGATCTGATCGTAATGGTCAGGGTGTAAGTAACCTTCACCGCCACCTTTTGCAAGGAACAGTTGAAGACGCATCATGATCGCATCGGCGAAACCACGCACAAGCATGACCACAGATACAATGATATACATGATACCAATTTTTTTATGGTCTACAGATTTAAACCATACATTCCACAGGTAGCCCCATTTTTTGAAATAGGTGATACCACCAAGAAGCGCAGCTGCACCTAAAGCCATGATGATCATGGTTACAAGTACGATTGGCTCTTGATAAGGGATCGAGTCCCAGTTGAGTTTACCGAATAATACCGACATGTCTTATTCCTCTACTGAAGCAGTTGCATGTTCAGCACCAACATGTTCAGTACCCGCTTGCGCAGAATGATCTGCACCGTGGTAGTTGCTCATGTATTTATTGATAATGCTTTCGAACAAATTAGACTCAACTGAAGAATAGTAAGTTACAGGATACGGCTTAGTAGGGAATGGACCTTTACGTTCAGCTTCTTCTGCAAGTGCTTTTTCTTCTGGGGTATGCGCATTTTTGAGCATATTCTCAATTTGGTGCTTAGAACGGTCACCATCTTTAAGCGCTGCAAATTCTGCTGCATCTAAAACAGTTTTTTGTTGAGCTTCAGGGTTAATTGAAGTTCCTTTACCTGCTTTAACTGCTTCTACCCAGCTGTTGAATTCTGGTTCAGTAACAGAATGAGCTAAGAAGCGCATTTGTGTGAAACCATAACCACTATAGTTAGAAGAGAAACCACGATATACGCCAGTTTCATCTGCTAATACGTGTAACTGAGTTTGCATACCTGCCATTGCATAGATTTGACCTGCTAACTTAGGAATGAAGAAAGAGTTCATTGTAAAGTTAGAAGTCACTTTAAAGTTAACTGGCGTTTTTTCAGGGAAACGAATTTCGTTAACAGTTGCAATTTGTTGTTCAGGATAGATAAAGATCCATTTAAACTGTTCAGCAACAACTTGAATAGTTACAGGCGCTTTGTCTGATTCAAGCGGACGGTATGGGTCATATTTATGTGAGCCCCACCATGTTAAATACGCAAGAATAGCAATAATAATACAAGGGATACCCCATACTACAATTTCAATTGCAGTTGAATGTGCCCATGTAGGTTTATAGTCTGCATCTTTATTTGACGCGCGATATTTCCAACCAAACCATAATGCCATTAAAATCGAAGGAATTACGACCAATAACATTAAGTAGATCGCAGTCATCATCAGGTTACTTTGACCTTCAGCAACTGGACCTTTAGAGTTTAGAAGTACCATATCACCGCCACACCCAGTTAAGAGTGCAGCCATCGCAGATAAAGACAATACAGCTAAAGTCGTTTGTCTCATTTTACAACCTCGGTGAAGAGTCCCATTCCCTAAATAAATTCGGGATAGCGAATAAAGTGTCGCATGATTGAAAATGACTATTATTTACAAATAGCAAACATTCTCAATCATCTGACACCGCTACGTTGTAGGGCATTATGCCTCATATCAGCAAACTTAGCTATAGATAAAGTGGCTTTAAATGACTGTAATAAAAACCAATTTATTTACTCAGGATTAAATTCAATTGAGCTTATTTGGATAATAAAAACAATTGCTTATGAATTGTATGGTTTTATATTACATCCCTATGTTTATGTGAAAAGTTTTTCATTTATCACTTTGTATTTAGCAAATTGGTTAAGTAAAACTTAGCAGTTTTGACTGAAAACAATGATATATATCATGCTTTGCAATTTAGAGAATCGAAACTTAATTTTTAGAATAAGAGAAGGTTGTGTTTGGATGATAAATGTTTAGATATTTGCTCAGTATGATTCTTCAATAATGAGGTAGCACTTTTATATGTTCTTATTGATGTAGGTTAATGAATATAAAACATTGAGTTTTATATTCATTGGGAAATTAGTGAAGCATTCTTAATGCTTGTAATTACATTTCTATTTTGAAATGTCAATCACTTTGGTTTTTGAGATACGGTCATGTAAGGCGTAATGTGGTTTTGAAAGGAACATAACGAAATCGACAATAAAAACAATCACAAGCAATGGAATAATACTTGTTAATTGAGAAATAAGTAGAAATAGGAATGTACGTACAAAAAAAGCACGTAGAGAACCTGCAAGTTGATTGGTTTCTACATCAACAATTTGTAATTTGAATATTTTTTTACCAATGGATTGACCAGTTTTACTGATTAAAAAATATTGTACAATTAATAATGCAAATAAATATACCAGTAAACCAGTGCTCACATAAACTGGCATGCTTTGTGTAAGCATTTCAGTGACTTTAGTTTGATTCTCAGCTGAATATCCTGATTCTGCTATTTTATACGCATCAGCAGGTAAGTAGTAGATAATGGCGCACATCTGCGGGATTAAAAGCAATAAAAAATCGATCAGTTTTGCAGAAATACGCTTACCTACAGAAGCAGGTGTGGCCGATACTTGAGTCTTTTTCTCTACTTTTAGGCTTTGTATGGTTGGATTTGCTTCATGGGAATTTGATACAGGTGGATTGTGTAAAGGTTCAAATACAAGTTTACCTTGTGTAAGTTCGCCAAGTGCTTTCCATTCAGTCATACCTTGATACCATGCTAAATCAGTCAATAAAACTTGTTGACTTGCAAGCATCTGGTTGAGTTCTTCAACTGAGTAGGGACCAGCTTGTTGGTTATTTCTCGCCAAGTAAATTTGCATAAAACTTAAATCTCAAAATAAATCTAAAATCGTGAATGAATACAATATAACATAAACTGAATTCATCAATTTTTATAAACGACTATGTATACAAGATTTTTACCCTGTTGAAAATTAAATTTACGTGAAATTTTAAAATCAACGATGAGAAACAATTTTGTTATGTGTTTATTTTCACTAAAAAACTTACATTCAAGCTTAATAGTCATTTTATGTTGTCGCTATATTTGTAATTTTATTGTGTGTTGTCGTTTGAAATAAAAAAGACCCTCGAAAGGGTCTTTTTATCAGTTTAATTAAGCTTAAGCTTTAGATTTTTCTTCAGCAAGGAAGAACCAAGTATCTAAAACTGAGTCTGGGTTTAAAGAAACAGATTCGATACCTTGTTCCATTAACCAGAATGCCAGGTCTGGGTGGTCAGAAGGACCTTGACCACAGATACCGATGTATTTACCTGCTTTACGGCAAGCATGAATTGCCATAGAAAGTAATGCTTTAACCGCTGGATCACGTTCGTCGAACAAGTGAGAAACAATACCAGAGTCACGGTCTAAACCAAGCGTTAACTGAGTTAAGTCATTTGAACCGATAGAGAAGCCATCGAAGTGTTCAAGGAATTGTTCAGCCAATAACGCATTGGTTGGCAATTCACACATCATGATCACTTTAAGACCATTTTCACCACGTTTAAGACCGTTTTGAGCCAATAACTCGATGACACGTTTCGCTTCGTGAACTGTACGTACGAAAGGAATCATGATTTGGATATTGGTTAAGCCCATTTCGTCACGTGCTTTTTTCAACGCACGGCATTCTAACTCGAAGCAGTCACGGAAGTTATCAGACACATAACGACTTGCACCACGGAAGCCCAACATTGGGTTTTCTTCTTCAGGCTCGTACAATTTACCACCGATCAAGTTCGCATATTCGTTAGATTTAAAATCTGACATACGAACAATCACAGGTTTATCTGCAAATGCAGCAGCAAGCGTAGAAATACCTTCAACTAGTTTTTCTACATAGAATTCGATTGGTGATGAATAACCCGCAGTACGCGCCATTACAGCTGCACGAGTTTCACGTGGTAGGCTGTCAATGTTCAACAATGCTTTAGGATGCACGCCGATCATGCGGTTGATGATGAATTCTAAACGTGCTAGACCAATACCTGCGTTAGGGATTTGCGCAAAGTCAAATGCACGGTCAGGGTTACCGACGTTCATCATCACTTTGAATGGAAGTGCAGGCATAGACTCAATCGAGTTACGTTGGATTTCAAAATCTAACGCGCCTTCGTAGATAAAGCCTGTATCACCTTCAGCACATGAAACAGTCACTTCTTGACCATCTACAAGGACTTCAGTTGCATTACCACAACCCACGATTGCTGGAACGCCTAATTCACGTGCAATAATTGCAGCGTGACAAGTACGACCACCACGGTTAGTGACGATTGCTGCAGCACGTTTCATCACTGGTTCCCAGTCTGGGTCAGTCATGTCTGATACAAGAACATCACCTGGTTGTACTTTGTCCATTTCTTTAATAGAAGTAACGATACGGACTTTACCAGAACCGATACGTTGACCGATTGAACGACCTTCACAAAGTACAGTACCTTTTTGTTTAAGTAGGTAGCGTTCCATTGTGCCGACATTTTCACGGCTTTTAACTGTTTCAGGACGTGCTTGAACGATATAGATCTGACCGTCGTCACCATCCTTCGCCCATTCGATGTCCATCGGTGCTTGATAATGTTCTTCAATGATCAATGCTTGTTTAGCAAGTTCTTGAAGTTCTAAATCATTCAAAGCGAACTGTTGACGTTCAGCTTTTTCAACGTCGACAACAACAACAGATTTACCTGCCGCACCTTCTTCACCATAAATCATTTTTTGGTGTTTAGAACCAAGGTTACGACGGATGACTGCGTGTTTACCATTTCTAAGAAGTGGCTTTGAAACATAGAATTCGTCAGGGTTTACTGCACCTTGTACAACCATTTCACCCAAACCATAAGAGGCAGTGATGAATACCGCTTCACGGAAACCAGATTCTGTATCAAGGGTAAACATTACACCTGCAGCACCTGTTTCAGAGCGAACCATACGCTGAACACCTGCTGAAAGAGCAACGATGTCATGCGCGAAGTTTTGGTGTACACGGTAAGCAATAGCACGGTCATTATAAAGTGAAGCAAAAACTTCTTTAATCGCGATGAGAACGTTGTCGATTCCGCGAATGTTTAAGAAAGTTTCTTGTTGTCCTGCAAAAGACGCATCTGGTAAATCTTCTGCTGTAGCAGAAGAACGAACTGCAACTGCAATATCTGGATTACCATTTGAAAGTGCTGCGAAAGCTTCGCGAACTTCTTTTTCTAAACCAGCTGTAAGAGGAGTGTCTACAATCCATTGACGAATTTTTGCGCCTGTTTCTGCAAGTGCAAGAACATCATCGACATTCAATGTTGCTAATTCGGCATTGATTTTAGCGTTTAGACCACTTTGCTCAAGGAATTCGCGGTACGCGTCAGCAGTAGTTGCAAAACCCCCTGGTACTGATACGCCGGCATTAGCTAAATGGCTGATCATTTCTCCCAGTGATGAGTTTTTACCACCCACGAGTTCAACGTCGTGTTTTCCTAGTTTTTCCAGACCGATTACGCGTGCTTCCAAAGTTGTTACTCCACTTATGCAGTTTTAATCACTATCTTGGCGTGAAATTATAACAAAAAACTGAGCTTTTTTATTCCACTCAGTCTAAGGTCATGTAAGATGGGCTTACTATAAAGATTATACATCGCTAAGACAAATGTGTAAGGAGATTTTTAATGTCAGAAAGTAACCAGATAAAGAGAAGTGTATTTTTTATTTCTGATGGTACAGCGATCACTGCTGAAACCCTTGGACATTCTTTATTAGCGCAATTTCCTCATGTAAAGTTTGATATACATATTATTCCTTATATTACCTCTGAAGAAGCTGCCATGAATGTGGTTGAAGAGATCAATATTCGTGCGGAAAAAGACGGTCAACAACCCCTAGTTTTTGACACTTTGGTTGACCCTTATGTACGTGACATTATTAATACTGCAAATGCTGTAAATCTTGATGTTTTTGAAGGGCTTATTAGCAAGTTGTCAGATGTTTTAGGTACTCAGCCTACGACTTTAGTCGGGCAGACCCATGCGGTAACCGATTCTGAGTCATACAAAGCACGTATTGATGCAGTACATTTTGCTTTGGATAATGACGATGGAGCACGTACCCGTCATTACGATAAAGCTGACTTAATTTTGATCGGAGTGTCACGTTCAGGGAAAACTCCAACCTCTATTTATTTGTCATTACAATTTGGAATTCGTGTTGCAAATTATCCACTTACAGAAGAGGACTTGGATGACAATCGCTTGCCAGCAGTGCTTAAAGAACATAAACATAAGTTGTTCGGTTTGATGATTGATGCTGAGCGCTTGGTTGCGATTCGTACAGAACGTAAGGCGAATAGCCGTTATGCGAGCTTTTCACAATGTCAAATGGAACTCCGAGCTGTGGAAGGAATCTACATTTCAGAGGGGATTAAATACTTAAATGTTTCGGAAATGTCGATTGAAGAAATCTCAACACGTGTACTGCAAATGACTGGTTTAAAACGTCGAATTGGTTGATATTTAATCTCTAAAAATCTATTTTTTTGTCGTGATTAAGCTGAATGTAAATTCGGCTTTTTTTATGTTTTGTCATTACAAATATTGTGCTTATTCATATAAAATTTCTATTAATCAGCACAATAAAATGGACTGTATTTAGCAGAATTTGATTAAATTATGCGCATTGTTAGTCTGGAGTTTTTAAGATGCTTATAAGGTATCACTCAAAAAAATGGGACATAGTTATAAAAAAAATGATGTAAATATTATCTGAAATGATATTAGGTATAGCAACTATTTAAAATCTAAATAGTAAAATGAGGAAAATTTAGATAATTTTGATTAATAAATACACAATTTGGTTTTTTTGTGACGTAAAATTTTTCATCTACTTGCTGTTCTATTGCCCGAAAAAAAAGTTTTTGGGTGAATTTTATCCAAGGCATCATTTTAAAATTGATTAAAAATGAAATAAAAGTAATGTAATTCCATCATCATTGAATTAGGAATTAGGAATTAGGAATTAGGAATTAGGAATTAGGAATTAGGAATTAGGAATTAGGAATTAGGAATTAGGAATTAGGAATTAGGAATTAGGAATAGGCGGTTAAATCGTTTTGAATCAGTATTGAAAAACTTACTGATGTAGTGAACCATTTTGGACTTAGACAAACCATTGAAAAAATGGGGGACTAAGGGAAGTCCAAAGAAGACTTCGCTTAGAATTGGGGGATTTAATAAGTGCTAATCATCACATCCGCAAAATGTTCAACACCGTCCATGCTTTGAATCGCATTTTCCGTAATTTTAACGATGGGCCAAGTGATTAACTGACAGTTATCACGTTGTAGTGCTTTGTAATAGCTATCCGATTTAAAAAATACTTTGGTTTTTGCTGCAGAATTCGGCATGAGTTGACGTTTTACCCATTGTTCTTGGACTTGTGATTCTAGAAAACGAATAGACAACATGGATTTAACCCGTTGATTAAACAAACGACGGTTTTTAATAATCAGGGGATGTGAAACCAGTTTCTGAACACCTTTTTCAGTCTGAGGCAAGATAAAGGCAGGGGCGATCTGAAATACTTTAACAAATTCAGCTGAATTTAAAATGTGATCTAAATGCGTAACTGTCAATTGATCAGCACCAATAATCGCGACCTTTAATCCTGTAAAGTCCATCATTTTGATCTCTGATGAAGCGATACATTTACCTTTATAGCATTTAAAAAACTCAGGTAAATTTTGAAAAAAACCTTCGGTTTGGCTCTTTTTCCTGTCGAGCATATTCTTTCCTTTTTTTATTTATGAACAGCGGTTCGTTCCATATTTACTTATATATCCAACTCAGAAATTTTGCTTGAGTTTGTGCAAGCTTGCCAGTCATCCTCAAGCTTTTAGTATTGATGATTGATTTTGAGGAAAATACTTTGAAAGTTTATTTGATTTGATGCGAATTCTATCTATCCAAAATATACAAATTGGGTTGATAGAATTCGCCATATAATGTGTGATTTGTATTTTTAATTTTAGAAATTATAAAACATCTTCTTTATTTTCAATCTCTTTTGATTCGATGTTTTGAGTGATATGAGGTAATTCTTGAGTATTATGTGTGCGCAAGTATTCTAGGTCTCGAATATTCTTTTGAACAGCAACAGAACCAAATAAGCTCAATAAAAATGCCATGATATAAAAACCCTTTTCGCTTAAAGTCATGGTTGCATTCCATAACCCTAAAGCTAAAAGTACAATGCAAATCGCGACCGAAGCCCAACATAGTCCATAATAAATGGCAGTCACTTGCTGACCTTCTAATTTATCACGAACAATTTTCTGTAATGAAACAGCAGAAAACAAACCATAAAGGATGAGGATGAGATAGTAGCCTTTTTCATTCAACTGAATTTGTGCATTGAATAAGCCAATACAATAAGCTGCAGCTCCTGCAAGCAAGGCAATCCAACTCACGGCAATAAAAGCGGGGGTGGGTTTGTTGATATATTGATTCATGGTTGCCTCTTATTGATTTTCTATAGATTTTTATATGATCTATTATGCTGATTTGAAAAGAGATGGCAATTTATTTCAAGTTGGTCTCTATTGATGAAAAATCATAAAGCGATGTGAATTATAAAATTATGCTAAAAATCAAATAAATGTGATGCTATTTTTATTTTTTGAATTAAAAAACCAAAATGAAACATGGCGTCTCATTTTGGTAAAGAGGAAAAGTGATTATGTCTGTATTATTTTTTCAAATCCATCAATAAGCTAAAGTTTTCTAAACGCTTTTTTGTGTCATAAATATCGCAAGTAAAAATAAATTCATCAACTTGGTATTTTTCTAAAAGCTGTTCAAGACCGGTTTTTACTGTTTTAGGAGAACCAATTTGTGCCACGGCTAAGAAGTTTTGCACTGCCATTTTTTCGGAAACAGACCAACGTCCCTCCATACTGTCTACAGGTGGTTTAAGTTTTAAACTTTGTCCTGTCAATAAGGCTTGAATCCGTTGGTAAACACTGGTTGCCAAATACTGTGCTTCTTCATCGGTTGGTGCCACTACAGTTGGAACGCCCATTGACACAAAGGGTTTGTCCAAATATTGCGATGGTTCAAAATTATCACGATAAAGTTGAATGGCTTGTCCTAGCATTCTTGGCGCAAAGTGTGAGGCAAATGAATAGGGTAGACCTAATTTTGCTGCAAGCTGAGCGCTAAATAAACTTGAACCCAATAACCATACAGGGACATGTGTACTTTGTCCTGGTGTGGCTTTAATTCTTTGATTAGGTTGAGCGTCAGCAAAATA
Organism: Acinetobacter sp. WCHAc060025; assembly: GCF_004209355.1. Classification (NCBI taxonomy): domain Bacteria; kingdom Pseudomonadati; phylum Pseudomonadota; class Gammaproteobacteria; order Moraxellales; family Moraxellaceae; genus Acinetobacter; species Acinetobacter sp. WCHAc060025. The sequence continues at coordinate 115,602 of NZ_SGSX01000002.1, forward strand.
ACTCAGAATTTCTAAAACATCTTGCGGAAATTGATCTTCAGTTTCTTGGCGACCACGTCGAAGCGCTCGCATGGTCATTGGATCTGTACCAGGCGCACGCCCTAGTCCAAGCTCAATACGGTTTGGATAAAGTGTGGCGAGAGTTCCAAACTGTTCAGCGACAACCAAAGGGGCATGATTAGGTAGCATAATACCACCAGAACCCACACGGATATTTTGTGTATTGGCAAGGATATAGCCCAATAAAACTGCTGTTGCTGAACTGGCAATACCATCCATATTGTGATGTTCAGCTAACCAGAGTCGGTCATAGCCTAAACGCTCAGCATGCTGCGCAAGTTCTAAAGCATGTTTAAGGGAGAATTCAGCATTTTGATCTTCACGGACAGGTGCAAGTTCAAGTATTGAGAACTTGGTGTTGTTAAACGAATTGTCTGTTGAAACTGACATTTTTAAACTCTTTAATTCATATATCGAAATAATACGATATGAAATGTGAAATGTATATCGATAATTTTCGATATTTTGTTTCCATGTGTTTAAGTCATTATTATTTTGGTTTTTTAAATGGTTTTACCGCAGACATGAAAAAAGCACTCGAAAGTGCTTTTGGTATTTCAGAGAAATTAGTCTTTCCAATTTTTCCAACGATTTTGATTTTTGTACTGACCATAATGGTTGCCGTTGTCTTTACGGTATCCACGATCATTATAACGATAATTGGTATTGCGGTATCCATAACGACTACGGTCATAACGGTCATCGTATCGATCATAACGGTTATCGTATCTATCACCGTAACGATCATCATAGCGTCGGTCATCGCTGACTTTTTTACCAAGCGAAGCACCACCAGCTGCACCAAGACCTGCACCAATATAACCACCAGTTGATGTACCTGTTACATTACGTCCAACAGTATAACCACCTGCACTACCTAAAGCACCACCGATAATTGCACCATTACGGTCACGTTTATTTGATGCTGCGCCTGCACCGACACCACCACCGATTGCTGACCCGATCATTGCACCTGTTGAGCCACCCATTTGTTGACCAATTGCTGCGCCAACTACGCCACCAAGGGCAGAGGTCAATGCTGTATTGGTTGAGTTACCTGCATGAGCAGTTGAAATCATTGCTGTTGCGATTACCGCTGCACCAAATATTGCTTGTATTTTCATTTCAAACTCCGTGTCGAAGCTTCTTCGAATTATTTAACTTGAAATGATCATATCGAAACATATAGCAATAATTATGGATACGGATGTAATCAATTTCACAATTTTGTGTCTAGATTGTATTTTCCATCTATGATTTTTATTCATAATTTAAATAAGTCTATAATTCACAATATGTTATGTTTCTATTTAAAATGTCTTTATTTTAAATATTAGAAAATGATGTTAGATGAGAGTGCAATAGAGAAAATAAAGCTTTATTTCATTGTTATAAAATGAATTTCTCTATGCTATTTTGCTGTAAATAATTCCAAATTATTCAGTGTGGTTATGACTCTCATAGAGCTTGATTGTAACAAAGGTCTCATTTGTTGTTTTGAGAATTTACTATTTTCTAAAATCAATTAATCTTCGGATATGTGTAGTAAATAATAGACATCCAATAATTTAAAAGTTATTCATCATCATGTGAATTTAGCAGCAACTTTTGGTTTTTAAATTTATAATTTTTAAATAGATGAATACATTAAAACGAAAAAAGCACCCAAAGGTGCTTTTCAGATCATCCACGTTTTAGTGGTTATGACGACGATGCTTTTTGTAGTACTTTTTATTGTACTTACGTTGATCATAATGGCGGTCTTCAGATACTTTTTTACCGAGAACCGAACCACCCGCAGCACCTGCGGCAGCACCAATATAACCACCCGTTGTTCCACCAACATTTTTACCAACGGTATAACCACCAACACCACCTAAACCACCACCAATCGCAGCAGCTGTACGGTCACGACGGTTTGTAGAAACTGCAGCACCACCTGCACCACCGATTGCTGAACCAATCATTGCACCAGTGTTACCACCCATTTGTTTACCAATTGCGGTACCCGCAACACTACCTAAAGCTGAAGTTGCGGCAATTCGAGTTGAGTTGTCTGCATGAGCGCTCATTGTAAATAATGAAGTTACTGTCAAAGCAGTACTCAATAATAATGTATTTAATTTCATATGTTGCTCCATGTCCTGAATAATCGGACAGCTCTATCTCTCTTTTCGATGAGGTAAATGTAACAAAAATTTTTCCTAAAAATGTGGAGATGATCCTGTTAATTGATAGTGTTTGGTATCTGAATGTATGTTTTCTATTAACAATGTGACTTAAACGGCTAATTTAAAAACAAAAATGAAAATTGAGAAGAAAATGTGAGGCATGAATGTGGTTTTATTTGAAATATAAAAGTTAATTTCACAAGTTTGTATTTTCCTGTCGAGATAACAGTGTCATTTAAAAGTCATAGTCGTTAAACTATGCGCAATTTTAGAATTTTCTTAGCGACTTTGAAATGCACGGTAGATCAGGCATTGAAGTTGGTTAAGGCTTTGATTGAGAATGTAGTTAAAATGAAAGAATCGTTACGTTTACGATTAGATCAACTTTGTGATCGACATGAAGAGTTAGAAGCATTATTGGCTGATGTAGAAGTTATTTCAGACAATAAGCGTTTCCGTAATTTGTCACGTGAGCATAATGATTTAACTGAAATTACCGATGTTTGGAAGCAATATAAGCAAGCTGAAGAAGACATTGAAACTGCTGAAGTGATGCTGGCAGATCCAGATTTCAAAGAAATGGCGGTTGAAGAGATTAAAGAGAATAAAGCTTTAATCGAACAGCTTGAAGCTGATTTAAATATTCTCATGATTCCAAAAGATCCGAATGATGCCAACTCTGCTTATTTGGAAATCCGTGCTGGAACAGGTGGTGATGAGGCTGCGATTTTCTCTGGTGATTTATATCGTATGTATAGTAAATATGCCGAAACACAAGGTTGGCGTATTGAAATTCTGTCTGAAAATGAAGGCGAACACGGTGGCTATAAAGAAGTTATTTGCCTGATTAATGGTGAAGGCGTCTATGGTCGCTTGAAATTTGAAAGTGGTGCACATCGTGTGCAACGTGTTCCTGCGACTGAATCTCAAGGTCGTGTACATACTTCAGCATGTACTGTGGCGATTCTCCCTGAAATTGATGTTGATACGACTGTGGAAATTAATCCATCAGAATTACGTATTGATACTTACCGTGCTTCGGGTGCGGGTGGTCAGCACATTAACAAAACAGATTCTGCGGTGCGTATTACCCATATTCCAACAGGTACAGTGGTGGAATGTCAGGATGAACGTTCACAGCATAAGAACAAAGCCAAAGCGATGGCGCTTTTGGTTTCTCGTTTGGAAAATGCTAAACGTGCTGCTGCCGATGCTGCAACTTCGGAAATGCGCCGTGATCTCGTCGGCTCGGGTGACCGTTCTGAACGTATTCGTACCTATAACTATCCGCAAGGTCGTATGACTGATCACCGTATTAACTTAACTTTATATAAGTTGGATGCGGTGATGGAAGGTGATTTGACAGAATTGCTCGACAGTTTACATCGTGAATATCAAGCCGATCAGTTGGCACTTCTTGCACAACAAAATGGTGGCTAAGTGAATATTGCACAGGCTTTAGCCTTACGTGGTGAACCTGAAAGCTACGAACGCCAAGAAAATGCATGGTTGCTTGAGCACATTACCAAAATTGATTCTTTTGATTTGGTGATGAAAAAAGAGCAAGAACTGACAGCTGAACAAGAACAGCAATATGTGGATGGTTTGAAACGTATTGCTGAAGGTGAGCCTTTGGCGTATGTCACAGGTTCGCAACCGTTTTGGACGCTTGATTTAACTGTAACTAAAGATACTTTAGTGCCTCGTCCTGATACTGAAATCTTGGTGGAAACTGTTTTAAAACTTGAATTGCCTGAAGATTGTCGTGTTGTTGATTTGGGTACGGGTACAGGTGCGATTGCTTTATCATTGGCAAGTGAACGTCCTGAGTGGCAAGTTACTGCAACAGATATTTATGAACCGACTTTAGAAGTGGCTTTGCATAATGCTGAAAAGCATGAGTTGGATCATGTGAAGTTCTTTTTAGGCAGTTGGTTTAAGGCTTTAAATCGTCAATATTTTGATGTGATTGTGTCGAATCCGCCTTATATTGATGCTGATGATGAGCACATGGCAAATCTTGCGACTGAACCTGAACGTGCTTTGGTTGCTGAGCAACATGGCTTGGCGGATATTGAGCATATTATTCAGCAGGGCAAGAAGTGGCTTGCAACTCAAGGTTGGATTGTGCTTGAGCATGGTTATGATCAGGGTGAAGCGGTTCGCAATATTTTTAAGGGTGCGGGTTTTAAGGAAGTTCGTACTGTAAAAGATTATGGCGGGAATGATCGTGTGACTTTGGGGCAGTGGCAGAGTTAGTTTTATTGTTATGATGTTGAGTGTATTCAAAATTATTGCATAACATTTCTAAGCATTACACTTGGGTTAGCACAACCTCATCAGCCTTACAAAGTTTAGCTCAATTTGCGTAGGTGGTGCCTTCCTTTTGAAGGATCAAAAGGAACAAAAATCCTTTGTTGGGCGAGGGGTATGTCCTCTTGCGGAGTGTCACTCCTCACGCCCAACGGCGACATCCATGTCGCCTAACGTGATAGCACCATAATCTAGAATTACTATTAGCAATAATTTATATTTTAATTTTTAAAAAAAACAAATGCTTGGCGGTGAATGTTCTAATTTTTTATTATGTAATATATCTATTAAGTCAAATTACTTTTCACTAATTGAATCGGTTCTAGGAGTTCTTCACCGAGTGAGGAAAGCATTTCTCTTTCAATCAGTCGAGTGATTGAATCTAATGGTAAGTCATTGTCCTGTAAACCAAAAGGTTCTTTGATAACTAACTATATAACTAATACAGACTATTGAGATAATTGTGGGATTAAGTGAGATTTACCGAAATAAAGTGGGATGACTTTTGAAACGTTATTGCAACTGGTGAAATGATAAGGCGGACATAGAGTCCGCCTTTTTTAGTTCGCAAATAAATCATAATTTCGGTCTTCGTTGCTTTTAGGTTTTACTTCATTATTTAGGATTGTTCTGATTGAGCGTAACGTGAGGCCAAAATGGCGTGCAAGCTTTGGTTTGCTTTTTTCTTTAAGCGCGTAGTCACGGACTGCTTTATTACGTATAGCAACGGTGATTGGTGTTCCCATTGGTACTTCAATGTTTGAACCGCCAAGTTGCTCAGAAAGCCGTTTAAGCGCGTTTAAGCCAATAATGTGAGTAATATCGTGTGCAATATTTAAAGCATGTTTTGATGGAATAAATACGCATGTACCACCATAGGCATGGATAAGACTTAAAGAGGCTTCAACCCCGATTAGCTTTGCGACAAATGCAAAATTCTTAGGCATTAAGTTGATGATTTCTTCATCAGAAAAAATTTGCTGAGCATCAGTGATGTGCGGACGATAAGCCATAGTTTTACCTTATAAAGTAATATGTTATATTAGCTTGGATCGTCCGTGGTGGGATGGTTATTGGATTTTGAAAAGCCCATGATTGCAGTCGTGGGCTTTTCTTTTTTATGCTAGGTCTAGGCGCTCTATTCCACAGCGTTTGCACCATTGGCGGAGGTGCGTGATTATCATATCAGCATTCTTCGTACTTAGAAATTGAAGAGCACTAACACCAACTTTATTCTCTACAAACTTAGCCAGAGCTTTTTCACTGCTGTTGCGGACTTGGCCTGCTTCGTGTAGCTGGAGCCATAAGTGACGGATCAATTTGCTTTGTGCATCATCAGCAAGATTTTTAACGCCAGTTTTATTTTTAGACTCAACCTGAAAGCCAAGCTGCTTCATACGCGCTAAAACAGATTCTAGTTGTGGGATGCTTAGTAATTTTGAGCTGGTTTTACCCGTACAGCTTTCCAGTACTTCACGATAAAGCTCATCATCAAGCCCTAGATGGTTTTTACCGACATGAATGAGCTGGATCAGTTTGGTTTTTTTATTGAATTTAGCCATATCAAACACCCGCTATCGCTTGAAGCAAGCCTAATATTGCAAGAAATGCCAGTGACAATGAAGTGCCAGCTTTTAGCTTATACGCACGTTTTTCAAATACCGTTAAACCCGCGTTATTGCGTGTGACCCAAGACTGCTTTGCATCCTTAAAACAGCCTACCAGCCCCATAATAAACACGGCAAAATATGCGAGAACGGTTAGCCAATTCATTAAGACGTTCATGTTGAAACTCCTAGTTTTTCCATTGGAGCACCGCCATTCATTGCATTGTTCAATTTGGCATTCTTTCCAGCCCGTCGGCCTGCATGCAGATCATTTTGAGCGCGGTCTGTATTGATGTTAGTTTTTTTATTACGGTCAGTCGGTTCACTATTACGCACTTTATGTTTTTGCTGAACGTAAGCCTGAATTTGGTCCATTTTCTCTTTATCAGGATTTAATTCTGAGACCAGTTTAGTTGCTTCAAGCACCCAGCCTTCACAAAATAGATCCGCACGTTTTACTTTATTGGCTTTGATCTGAACACGCTTCAGATTCTCGGAAATAAAAACGCTGCGAGCTTTTTTGAGCTGGCGGTACAGAACTTCAAATGCGTAGCTGGCAATCTCTGGTGCTGGGTCAAAACCAATAAATTGCCAAGTGGTGACCTTTTTAAAATACATATCTTTTGCGATTTTGATATCTACACTGAGAATAACTTTGCAGCCCATCATTTTTGCAATTGAATTTGCAAGTACCGCTTCAAATACCGTTGGTTTTTGTGAGCCGCTGCCTAAAACTGCTGCTTCAGCAATGCCTAGAAGCTCAGGGTCATCGGCATCAATTTTATATTTTTCCATAAACGCCATGGCTTGGCGTAAGGCAGCAGCAGCTTCATGCTGGTTGGCAGACTTACTCAGTGCCAAACACTTTTTAATTTTTTCAATTACAGTTTTTTTATTCATGAAATCTCTCCAACGCTGATAGCAACTTCCAGCGGCAATTTGTCTGAATCTTCATGTGTGATCACGTGAATTTCCTTAAATTTTGGTTAAAAAAATCCCGCCAAATGGCGGGACCTTTGGCAAATCAGGCTTTAGCCTGTATTTCGCTTATGCTTCTAAATAGCTTTCCATTGCCTTATCGATTGCATCGCGATGTGTAAAATCTTGGGCAATAACTTTATCCTCATCGTCATAAACAAAGTATTCGATGTGGTTAGGGGTTGTATTCCACTTTTCAACACGTAGGCGGTTTTGAACTAAAAACTCTAAGCGCTTCGAGTCAGTGGTTATTTCAAATGAGCCTTCTGGTGTATCAATTGAAATTGGGAATTTTCCAAAAAATGAACCTGCTGTTTTTAGGCCAGCAAGAAACATATTTTTATCCCGTCCAGTAATTTCGATATCATCTTTGCCATCGCCACCTTGGAGCTTTACTGATTGGGCATCTGAATCGGCGGCTCCATTAATCGTGTTAACACATGATTCAAACCAATTTTTTAGATACGTAATGGTTTCAATGGTTTTTAATTCTTCGCTTGTGAGTTGCTCAATCATTTAATTCACCGCCTCTTTAAGTGCTTTACCAGCTTTGAAGGTTGGAACTTTTGATGCAGCAATTTGAATCTCTGCACCTGTTTGTGGGTTGCGCCCAGTACGCGCAGCACGGTCAGTCACTTTGAATGTACCAAAGCCGATAAGTGCAACTTCACGACCATTGGCTAATTCATCAATCACTGTGGTTTCAAAAGCCTGAAGTGCTGTTGTTGCTTGCGCTTGAGTCAGGTCAGCACGTTCAGCAATTTGTTTAATTAATTCAGATTTATTCATGGTTTATTTCCTTCGTTTTAGATTGTTGCTAGATCAAGAGACATCGGTACATACTCACCGGTCTCATCATTACGTTTGTAAAAACGCAAATAAGATTTACTGCCAGCAATACCGATGCTGTCAGTGATGGCTTGCATTGCTTCAAGCCATTTTGGATGGTTGATCTCAATACGTTTAAGACCAAGAATTTTGGTGGTGCTGATTTCGCCTTTTTTATCAACATTAAATGCACTATTGATGATGGCTTTGACTTCATCGCGACCATCAGCAGTCCATTCTTTTAAGCACTCATCAATCAAATGCTTGGCAGCTTGTAGGCGCTCATCAAAGGTAATGCGTTCAGCAATGTTGCGCTGGATCTTCAGACGGCCATCAAAAGTTAAAAGCTGTACATTACCTTTGGTACCACCAATTTTTGCACCATATTGATCGGCAGAAATTTGAACAAATGCAGCAACATCTGCAAAAGCTGGGCCTTTGAAATTTAGCATTTCTTGATGTAGTGCTTCCGCTAGCTCCCAAATGCGACGCACTGTTTGATCACGTAGCTTGTCAACTTCTTTAACATTGGCTTCAGGCACTAATGAGCCTTGAGCATTTTCCCAATAACCTTCAGGGATGTTTGTTTGTGCATTCATGCGATTTTCCTGTTATTTAAAATGTTTCTGTTTTGCTTCAAAATTGATTTGACACTGAACACAGCGTGTCACACCTCCAATAGCTCTGCGCTGAGCTGGGATTGCATCACTGCAATCCTCGCAATCCAGCTCACTTTCCTTGTCGAACTGAGGGCGCGCACTAATAGATGCTTGCATCTGTTGGGTGCGAAATTCCTCAGCCATATCAACGAGATCAACCATTACACCCCCCAAGCACTGCAACAAAGGCAGTGCATAAGAGGTAAATTGGGAAATTGATTAGCATGGCGTTGGTTAGAGTAAATTCCATTTAGACCTCCATCACCAGATTGTGATCAACCACATCAGCACCCAACTCAGCCGCCACGTTTAATGCGCCTGTAAGCAGGTTGCCTACGGCCAATGGGTATAAGAGACTTTCATTTTGTTTGTTGCGCCCCACATTGCGGGTGAGTTTTGCGCAAATAGCATTGATGCCAGATTCATCAATAAACTCGGAAAGTTCACGGTCTGCTGATTTGCATTTGTGCTGTAAATAGTCAACCAGTGTGGTTTGGGTGAATGGCTCCAGTGTGACAATCTCACAACGCTGAACCACTTCACGCACTTCAGGGTTGTTTTCAGCAAGCTTATTTTTAAGCTCATCTTGTCCGATCAGAATGATGCTGAGCAGTGGTGTAAAACCATTTTCCAATTCAATAAAACGCTTCAGATGCTTCAGGGTTGGAATAGGCAGACTGTGTGCTTCTTCGATAATAAGCAGGTGGTGATGACCCGCCTTGCTTGATTCCTTCAGTAGATTGTGGATTTGGCGGAAACGCGCCTCTGGAGAGCGTTTGGCGCTCGCGCTAGGTGCAAGTGCTGACAGAATAGCTTCCGCAATATGCAATGCTTTTAAGGTTTTTCCTTTGGTGTCATTGTCCTCCATCCCTTGCGGGTAGGGTTCAATCACAATCGTTGGAATGCGTTCACGCTCAATACGGTCATTCAGTTCGCGGCGCAACGTGGTTTTGCCAGCACCAGACTGGCCGACAACTGCGATGAAACTGCTGTTGCCTTTGGCTGCCTGATACATGGACTCGCGCACATAATCAATGTCGCCGTTACGGAACATTTCAGCACTACTACGAATATTTTCAGCAAAAATATTCTTAAATAATTTAAACTGTCTTTTCGCTGGTTGCGATAAAGTTTGTTTTCTGAGCAACATGAGTTGTTCTTCCTCCAGTGATGCTGCTGTGCTCTTAGTGGTTTGGACGCCTGAACTAGGAGTTACAGCAGCGGTTAATGCTTGATTGATTAAGGTGAGTTCAATACCCAATAAATTTAGGGTCTCGATTAGTTTTTGCTTTACAGCTTCGGGATCACGTTTTGGCCACACTCCATGCTTTACAATTGAATTAATTGCTGGCGGGCTGATGCTGAGGCTCTTAGCAAGCCAAGCTTGTGTAATCTTGTTGTCGTCAAGCAGTTGTTGCAAAGTCATGTTTATTCCCCAACGACTTTTAATTTAGGTTTGTTTTGAGTACCTAAGATGCGTTCCGCCCAGTGCTGGATATCTTCCTGTGGTACGTTGCCATCTGGGTATTCATTTTTCAGCATGCTCATGTGCTCGGCTGTCCACGCATCCTCAACCAAGCCTTTGATCTGTTTTGCGGCCTGAATGTAATTCAGTGGCGGCAATTGATTTTTCTGCTTCTGAATATCCATTTGCTGACCCGCACGCGGTAAATAATCAGGCACATCATGCTTAGTAATGGTCTTGGTGATATCAATTTGATCTTGATAAATTGGTGTGCGCTTCTTAATCGCCTTATCTACTTCAGCTTGCGTATCAGCGTTGTAGGCCTGCTTCATGACACGCTTGCGGGCCTCATCAATCTTGCTGTCTGGCATGGCGCGAATTTCTTGACCGATCACAGGTGCATCTTGCAGCTGACCGAACATGTCTAATTGATCTGGTACACAGGTGTAAATCACTTTTTCACCATGTTCATCAACCGCAATAACATCAATGTCGGGGGCGCGGTATGGATTGACCACAACATCAATTTTTGCACCCACATAAATGTCAGGAATGTGCTTCAAGCTATAGAATTTTTCGCCATAGCCTTTGATGGTGTATTGCACGGTTAGATCACCGCGAACAGTGCGCGTAATTGGTACGGTAGTAACCAATTCTCGGCATAGTTCAATTGCTGGCGCAATGCGTAATTGCTCTGGGCGAATCATGTTCCAAACCTGATTGCGAGTACGCTTGGTGCGGCTGTGAATCTTGGTCTCGTTAAACATGATGCGCCATTCGTTTGCAAAGGCATTCAACTCTTCAATGCTGTCTACTGTTTTGTAGCTCAGCAGCGACTCAAACTGTGTTTCAATTAAATCGTTGGCTTGCTCAACCGAGCCTTTGGCGCGGCTGTTGTTGGTGTCATGTGCAATAAATTCCACATCCAAGCGAGTCATTAAATTCTTAAACATGCCGCTGGTGTTGGCTGTACCGCGGTCAACATAAAGAATAAATGGCACACCATTCATTGGCTCTTTCATGCTGCGTTTTTGGATGCAGCTAAAAAAGAAGTTGGTCAGGTTTTCCACATTCTCAGAGCGCCAGAAGTATTCATGGTAAAAACTGCCCGAGGTGTGGTCGGTTTGCACATAGCGGATCACACGGTCTTTCTCAATCTTTTTAAGATTGGCAGGCTTGTTCTTGTAGAACTCACGCTCATCCATGACATGTAGGCCGACCTTATGTTTTAGGTAAAACACCACACAGACTGAAGCATCGATTTGCCAAACATGGTTTGGATGCAATGAACGCTGGCGTGTGTGCGCTGTCGGCAGCGTCAACTGTGCAGGGTGGCACATGTTTTGTTTCATGATGCGACTGATGGTTGCAGCAGAAACATTGGGCGCTTTGCCATTGTCTTGAGCGACTTCTAACGCAAGCTTGATCGACATGCGTTTTTTACCAGTTTTGCTCATGGTGTTGATCACCATGCCGCCCACCAATTCGGCAGCTTCAGTGCTCACAACGGTATTGCCTTTATCTGAGCGGGTTTTACGGCCAGAGCTAAAGCCGACTTTTGCAAGGCGGCGGTACAGTTCGGCATTACTGACGGTAAGATATTCACAAGCACGCTTAATAATTGGCCCGCGCTTACCGTGACCTGCTTCGGTAAGCTCTGCGGCAATTTGGCGCAAATAGTCGAGTTCGGCTAAGTTCGGGTGAGTCATTATTATTGTCCTGATGTATCGGTATCAGCTGTTTCTGGGAACATCCAGCTTGGGTTTAAAATCTCTTCAAAGCTGACCTCAGTGCCAAGGCGCTGAACGTACTGCGCATAGCGTTGGCAAACAGCAACAACAGATTCATCCACATGTTCAAACAGTTGCGGTAAGTCTTTGCTTTCAGCGATATCCATCACACCACCAAGGGCATTGATGTAACGATTGAATGCTGTGAGAAAAAGAATTGATTCTGTGCTCAGAGTTTCCAGTGCAGCTTTTTCCAATTCCTGCGGTTCAGATTCAGCACGACGTTTAATTTCAGCTGGACTGCTAAGCTTGGTCACTTGCGTGTCCAGTTGATTCACTTTTTCATCCTTCTTTTGAAGAATGGTTTCTAAAGCGTCTTTATCCGCTTTTAGCTCTTTGTTTTCAGTCTCAAGCGCATCTTTCTGTTTGCGGTGCTTTGCTGACATTTCTTCAATGAGGTCAATTAGGCTTTCACGGTCTTCAGCTTTAACCGCTTCACCTTCAATAATGACTTCACGATCAGCGTCATCTAGTTTGCGAAGCTTGCGCAGGTCGCGGTAGCCAAGGCCCATGCGCTGGCTTGTTTCAAGGAAGTCTTCGCCAAACACTGAAAGGTTTTGGATGTCTTGATTAATTTTTTCATAGCTATGCCCAAGGCTATTGCAAAATTCTTCAAAGGTTGTAACTGTTACAGGTTTTCCATTTGTGCTAATTATGTTCAAACCCTTGTATTGCTTGGTTTCTTTGATTTCAGCAATTAGCTTAATTTCTGTAACCGTTACAAGTTTCTTAAAAAAAGCTGTAGCCTTTAAAGCACCTATTTTTTCAGAAAGCTGAATTTGCTCAACTGAAACTGACTGTTGGATTTGAGCTAACTCATTCTGGTTAAATTCAGACATGATCAATCCTCTGATTTAATTTGATTAACACGAGCGCCTACACGCTGTATGTGTTCTGAAATATGCGATTGGGCGCGATTAATTTCATCTGAATGCGCATGAGCAATTGCAACCAGCTCACGCCCTAATGCGTAGCTGCCATCATCCAGTTGAGAAGCAAGACCTTCCTGAATCAGGGTTTGCAATGCACGGTGTACTTGGCTTGCACTTTCATTTAGCTCTTTGGCTAAATCAGATATTGTTATGCCTTTGAGGCTTCGGCCTTTGAGCGCTTTAAGCACCTTGAGAATTTTGCCGCCCGATTTAACTGTGCTCACTTACGCCTCCAAAACCGCGGTCATTGATCTGTCTTGCAGTAATTGAGTGAGCTGTTCGATGACGTTTGTATTTTGCATGCAGCGCAATACAAGGCTGTAAGCGAACTGATCCAATAAATAACCTTCAGCTGGTTCGGCTTGGAAAATGCTGTCAACCAAAGTGAGGTTGAGGTGTTCGGTATTCAGTTGCTCATGAATTTCTTGCAGTTTTTGGAGGTTGGTCTGGTGAATCTTTGTATATACATATGCCGCAGTACAATTGGTCTGCATGTGTGTGCACAGAAAGTATTTCGCCATATTGAGTGTTGAAACGAATTCACAACCATCAATGAAAACGGTTTTTAAATTCTCAGGAAAAACAGTGGGGTTTAAGCCAAGAGCATGCTGGATTGATTTCATGTTGTTCTCTATTCCTTGTATTTGTTAGGGTGCAAAAAGGTGCTATTATTTTGCGGATGGTTTTAAACCAAAGAAAACAGCAATGTCGTGCGCAATACCGAAGTTGCCCTTTGATTGCCCATTCAAGACCTTGTAAACATCTTGTTTGCGCCAGCCGTGTTCTTTGGCAATAGATGCGAAGGTCACGCCTTTTGAACGGTATTCAGCTTTAACCTGTTCAACGGTTTTAACGGCCATTTGTTGTGCTCCTGTAGGTGCGTAAAAAAACGTATTAAGTTGTGTTAATTTGATAATAGTGCAGAATTCTGCACTTGTAAACATATAAAGTGCGGATATTTTCATGATTGGTATACGTTTAAAAGAAGAAAGACAGCGCCTTGGCCTCACACAGCCTGACTTTGCTAAGGTTGCAGATGCTTCTAAGCGAACATTAATTGATTGGGAGAAAGGTGTTTCGGCGCCAAACGGATTTCAATTGTCTGCATTAGCTTTAATTGGTGCGGATATTCAGTATATTGTTACCGGGCAACGATCTTCTGCGGTTTTACCATCAGAAGAAGCCTTTATGCTTGAGAAGATTCGTCAAGCAGATGCGGCAACTCGAAATAAAATTTTAATGTTATTGCTAGGTGCACAAGACGCGACAGGTGCTGTCGTTAACAATCAGGGTGGTATTAATAACGGTGTTCAAGTTGGGCATAATTCAGGCAAAATATTTTCTAAAGATTAGTAGAAGCAATTTTTCCTGATGGGGTGATTAAATTGAATAACGATATAAATAATGGTGTTGTGATGGATGAAAATACAGGAACTGTAATTAATCAGCCATATGGAACAACCGTCATTCAACAGCCAGTGACTCTCTGGGATGAAAACTCTTGTGTTTTGAGGACTGAGCGTGCACTATGCGCTGAAAAACTCTGGGAGTTGAGGTCAAAAAGAATTCTTCCTTTTATTTGGGGTATTTTTGGCATAATACTTACAATATATTGTTTGCTAAAAATCGTAATTCCCAACCTATTCGGTCTTTCTCCTCATGATTTGGCTGTTGTTTATATGGCTATGTTTTTTGGTGTGGTAATTCCACTGGGCTGGTTGATTTGGATTAGGAAGCAGGATGATGAATTGTTGGTCTATTACAAAGCTCGAATTAAATTGATCAAACACATTTTGAGAGTGCGAGGCGATTATTAATTTTAACTGAGTGTTAATTTATAAATATTATTTTTAGTTTTTATTGGGTGGGTTATGGGGCGTGATTTTGAATGGTTAAGATGGGTTGGTTTAAGTGTTGTTCTTAGTATCTTGGGGGCTGTTTATTTTGTTAATAGTAAAAATCACAAGAATGAAATAGAGGTTAATCAAGATGCTCAGCTTCAAGCGGATCGAGAGTATGAAAAAAATCTAGATGAAGTGGCTATGGCAATGCATGAGGCACAAATGGAGGCGCAATACACTCAAGATAATCCTTCAGCATATCCAAAAATAAGTTTGCAACAAACTATTAGTTTTATAAATCGTGTTGAGCAGCTCCGCTCAAGTGATTCACAAATTAACCTAGAATACACTCCTGATGTTGCTCGTCAGAGCCGAAAATACAACGCTTTAGTTGATGAGGCTGAGGCTGTTTATGGAGATATGAATATTGCTAATCACTTAAGGTATTGTACTGTATTTGTTGATATCGCGCGCAATCTATGGCAGCTTCAATACTCACCTTCGAGGGATGCAAAATTTGACCAGCATTCATATGAGTCATACTCAAAAAATTATGAAGCTGCAAAGCAAGGTTGTCTTGAGGATGTTCAAGCTAAATTAATCGGAAACCCTTCCGCCTGATATAAAAAATATAAAAGCAGCACCATGACCTCATCATTAGATGAGGTTTTTTGTTGTGTCAAATACCCCTAAAAAATTTGTACTTTCAAAGTTAAGTCTAGGCCGTCTTGAAGGCGTAAACCCTGACTTAGTCAAAGTTGTTAAACGAGCGATTGAAATCACCCAGCAAGACTTTCTTGTTGTTGAAGGCGTGCGTTCTAAAGAGCAATGCTATATCAACTACGGCAAAGGCCGTACAGCTGCGCAATGTACTGCGAAAGGTGTGCCAGTAAAATACGCACAGCCAAAACTTGCGCAAGTGACATGGCTGAATAATCCACTCTCCAGCAAACACGTTACAGGTAAAGCAGTTGATTTAGTGCCTTTCCCTGTGGACTGGAACGATCTTTCCAAATTTGACCAGATTGCTAAAGCCATGTTTGCCGCCGCCAAAGAGTTAGGTGTGTCGATCCGCTGGGGTGCAGACTGGGATAATGATGGCAACTACCGCGAAAAAGGTGAATATGATTCACCGCATTTTGAACTTTAAGGAGGATATTGCATGCCTTCTAAAGTTAAAAATAACCTTGCCCAGCTGGCGAAAGTTGAACGCTATATTACTCGCTTTCAATTGCTCTCAAACATCCATGAGCGTGCTCTGATTGGGCATAACGACCAGCTAGATTACTCTTGGAAAAGTGGCTATGACGCTGGTGCACGTGATGCCAGTGAAGCTGTTAAGCGTCATGCTGCTAAAGACAAAATCACATTGCTCGTAAATAAACCTGTAGTAGTTGAATCCGAAAAAATTCAGCAACTTCGCCTACAGCTCTCCACACGTGAAAGTGAGCTGGATCAAAAAACACTAGAGCTTTCTGAAGCTAAGCAAAAAATACTAGATCAAGCAAAGCGACATCAACAGCGTGTAGATGAGCTTAAGATTGAAATTGCACAAAAGCCTGAGCCGATTTTGGCTGAGCTGGGTTCCTTTACAAATACTGGTTTTGTGGTGGGAAATTGGCGTAATAGCTGGAAGTGGATCAGTAACTGGTGCTTTGGCCTAATTGTTTTCTTTGCAACTACACCTATTCCTCCAGAGCTGCTTATGGTGCTGCCTGAAGATATACGTACATATCTGATTGCATGGACGGCACTCTGTGGCCTTGTTGGACGTTACATCAATCAGACTAAACCTGTATCGCTTCCACCAATTGGTATTGGGGATGCTGATGTTTGAAACCCTAAAATTTAACTTTTCAGAAGCCAATTGGATCGTGACAACGATCCTCGGCATCTATATCTGGTTCATCAACAAACAAAGTGCTTCAGCAAAAGAAATGCTGGATTTACGCATGCGCGTAGTTGAACTAGAAAATACTGTCAAAGACATGCCATCAAAGGTGGATGTTGAAAACTTACGCGGTGAATTGAATTCACTGAATAAACAAATGGACAGTGTGCAACATGGTGTACGTCGTATTGAACAATGGCTTATTGATAATAAAAAGTGAGGAATCATGAGCTTTGAAAATCAGCTTAAGGAAGAAATGCGTTTAGTGCTACTTCGCTTACTGAATGAAATGCCATCTTACAGAGGCAATAGTTCAACTTTACATGGCGGACTAGATCGTTGGGGATTAAGTTTCAGCCGTGATCAGGTTAAGACTGAATTGTATTGGCTGAAGGATCAGGGTTGTTTAAGTATTGAAATGGAAGATCCTGCTGTGCTTGTGGTGAAACTGACTGAACGTGGTCAGGAAGTGGCTGAGAACCGCACTCGCATTCCTGGCATTAAACGTCCTTCAGTTTAGGAGGCATGATGTCATCCATTAAAAGATTGCCTGAAGAGCAGCGAAAGTTCATTGAGAAGCTTTTGCGTGAAGATCGTCTCACACTTAATGAAATGTTGGATGAAATTCGTGCTGAGTTTCCTACAGCAACTATTCCGAGTCGCTCAGCATTAGGTCGCTACCACAAGAACTTTGAAGATGAGGCAAGAGAATTTAGAAAAATTGCCGCAGCCTCGGAGCATTTGGTCAAGGAGTTTGGTGAAGATCCAGATGATAAAGGCGGTATGTTATTGGCTCAGGCTGTTCAGGCTGTTGTGACTAAACGTGCACTGGATGAATTGACCAATAATGGCGACGATGACGAGAATCCACAGATGGACATTTCTGATGTGGGAGCTTTGGCACGTGCTGCACGTGCGGCCATTATGACCAAAGAAAAAGCCATGGAAAACCGTGCTGAAGTTCGTCGTCAAGCACGTGAGGAGTTGCTGAAAGAACAGGATGAAAACCTGAAAAAAGCAGCTGCTTCACAAGGTATGGGTGAAGATCAAATTCAATTCTGGCGTGAAAAAGTACTGGGAATTAAATAATGACTACACTAAAACCTCGGCAAGATACAGTACGGATTATTGACTGGGATGAGCTTCCAGAGCGTGCACGAAATCTGCCTAACAATCTCAACCCATTTGAGGAAGGTGTTTTGATGAAACACCAAGTCGAATGGCTCAAGATTAAGACAGATATTAAAGCATGCCCTAAAGGCCGTCGTACTGGCATTACCTTTGCTGAGAGTTTTGATGCAGTATTTACTGCTGCTGCCAGCAAAGAAGCTGGTGGTATGAGTGTTTACTACATTGGTGATACCAAAGAAAAAGGTCTTGAGTTCATTGGCTACTGTGCCAAATTTTCACGTGTCATTGCTGAAGCTCAGGGGCAAATTGTCCAGATTGAAGAGTTTCTCTTTGAAGACCAAAATGACAAAGGTGAAACACGGCAGATTACCGCATACCGTATTCGATATGCGAGTGGTTTTCAGATTGTGGCTTTGTCCAGTCGTCCTGAAAACATCCGTGGTTTACAAGGTAAGGTGGTGATTGATGAGGCAGCCTTTCACCCAAATGTACAGGGTGTAATGGAAGCAGCAACCGCACTATTGATTTGGGGTGGTCGCATTTCTGTTATTAGTTCACATAATGGCAAAAATAATCCTTTCAACCAGTTTGTCAAAGATATTGAAAATGGAGTCTTTGGAGAGGATGCCAAAGTCCATGTAGTAACTTTTGATGATGCTGTAGAAAATGGTTTATATGAGCGTGTTTGCTTTATGCAAGGCAAAGAAGCAACGCTTGAAGGTAAAGAAAAATGGTACAAAAAAATCCGTAAAGCTTATGGTAGTCGTAAGGCTGCCATGCGTGAGGAACTTGATGCCATTCCGCGTGATGGATCGTCAGTGTGCTTACCTACACTTTGGGTAGAGCGAGCAATGTCTGAGCCACGGACTATTTTACGCTTAGCGCTGGGCGATGACTTTACTGAAATGACGCCTGATGAGCGTGATGCTTATATTGATGATTGGATTCAACGTTATTTAGAACCTGAATTACAAAAGCTAGATCAGCGCAAACAGCACTGTGCTGGACAAGACTATGCACGTCACCGCGACTTCAGTTTTATTCTACCGTTTTATATTGCTCAGGATTTACGACGGATTGCACCGTTTGCAATTGAGATGCATAAAGTGCCTTCACGTTTACAGCAAAAGATCCTTTGGTACATGTTGGATCGACTGCCACGTTTTGGTGGTATTGCGATGGATGCAACGGGTAACGGTGAAACCCTTGCAGAAAATACAGCCGAAAAATATGGTGAACACATGGTGCACCAAATCAAGCTCAGCCGTGCTTGGTATGGTTTGTGGACACCCAAATTAGTCACTGCCTTTGAAGAGGATATGATTGATTTGCCACGAGATGCAGACCTCAAAAATGACTGTTCTGCGATTGAGGAAGTAGACGGTATTTACATGGTATCCAAGGCGCGTGCCAAGGATATTAAAGACCCTGAGCTGCACCGACATGGGGATGGTGCGGTAGCCATGATTTTAGGGTGGTTTGCAAGCCTGCATCTATCCAGCCCAATTGAATTTATCCCACTGCCATCTGCCAGTGATTTGGAAATGAATCAGGATCGTTATGACGGATGGTTTAGTGAAGCTGGGTGCATTTAAAAAGAATGCACTTGGCTGGAAGGCTTTCCGTCTGACTTTTACTTGTGCAATTCCCCACCATAAAGTCACCTTAAAATGAGTGATGCGAAATGAAACAATCATCGGGTGTGCTTGACTGTTCGGGCTGGTATTTGGACTTTATGGGTGAGATGCAGAGTTTTGCAACACGGCCTACGGATGTGCAAACACTGAAGGAAATGAAATCTCGATTTGCGAATGCGATAAACCAAGTAGATGAGCTTGTTCGATTGCAGCAGCTTGGAATAAATAAGCAATGTTCATGCTGGGATGGTCATAGTGCTATTCGACATGAAGGTGTACACGCATCCTTCCAGCCATTGAAACCTAAAAAATTTAAAAAAATAAAATCCAAGTTGAAGAAATCGCGATTCAAACCAGCAGAACTACGTCCTGTTGATGGTCGAGCTATGCGCTCTCAAGCATTTAGTGTAGAGGTTAAGCTGGGGGATGATGTTGTTTTTAGCCGTGTCGTTCCTGAAGTGGGTTCGCCTTGTGGTGTGGCAACTATGGACACACAAACCAATTTGCGAATCAAAGAAATTTTGCAATCAGCGTTAGGCTCTGTGAATACCTCTTTAGGGGTGAATGGCTACACTTTTAAATATTAATCACGGCTCCTTTAGAAAAACACATTCATGAAGATTCATGAATGTGTTTTTTACGCTTTTTTTAAAGTTTTGCATAAATGACCCATGCTTGAGCCAAAAACGCTTAAATCGCAAATTAGGCGTTCTTATAAATTCTAAAAATAAATGGAAGTCCTTCCGTCTGATTCATCCAGCTTAAATTGTCTATCGTGATGCAAAATCCACTTTCTATATTTGCATTCATCATGGCTAAAAAAGACCGTTCTCAAAAGAAACAAGACCTCGCTGCACTGGAGACCTCACAGACCGCAGAAGTTGCTTGGTTGGCGAACCAGTGGCAAGAACACCCAGTTGTAGGGATGACACCTATGCGTATGCATCTGCTGCTGACGGATGCTGAGCAAGGCAACCTACAGGCCCAAGCTGATTTGTTCTGTGACATGGAAGAGCGTGATGGGCATATTTTTTCTGAGATGACCAAGCGTAAGCAAGCTGTGAATGGTCTGCCGTGGGGAGTCAAGCCACCTAAGAATGCCTCTGAGCAAGAAAAGAAAATTGCTGAAGAGGTTTATGAATGGCTGGATGACATTGAAGATTTTGAAATGTTTTTGTTTGAAGCCATGGATGCCGTGGGACATGGCTACAGTGCTCAGGAAATCAAATGGCATCAACTTGGCGGTCTTTGGCTGCCTGAAAGTTTTCAGCACGCCCAACCGCGCTTGATCATGACGCCATACAACCAGCCAAATGAATTGCGCCTGAATGATGGTTCACCTGATGGTGCAGAATTTTGGCCTTTTGGCTGGTTTATTCATCGGCATAAAGCCAAGTCGGGTTATGTCTCTCGTTCAGGATTGTTCCGTGTTTTAGCCTGGCCGTTCCTGTTTAAAAATTATGGTGTCAGGGACATCATGGAGTTTTTAGAAACCTATGGTTTACCTTCAAAAATTGGTAAGTACCCATCTGGTGCAACTGATGCTGAAAAAATGACGCTGATGCGTGCAGTGATGAGCATTGGTCGAAATGCTGGCGGTATTGTGCCCCAAGGCATGTCAATTGATTTTGATGATGCCACCGATGGCGATACCAACAATCACATGAATTTGGTGAAATGGTGTGAACAAACCCAGTCTAAGATTATTGTCGGTGGTACATTGCTGTCACAAGCAGATGGCAAGACTAGCACCAACGCACAAAGTCAGACCCATGAAAACCAGTTTGATGTGATTAATAAATCGGATGCCAAGCAATTGGCCCGCTCAATCAATGACAGCTTGATTACTGCAATGATGCAGTTGAATCATCCAAATATTACGCCTGACCGCTATCCAAAATTTTGGTTTGACACTTCTGATACTGAAGACCTTGAGAGCTTCAGTAAATCTTTAGGTGAAATGGTGGATACTGGCATGAAAATTCCACTCACCTGGGCGCATGAGCGGGCTGGTATTCCAATGCCTACGGATGACAAGGAAGCGATTCTGACCCGCGTACAAGCACAGACGCCACAGTTGGCAATGAACAGTTGGCAACCGCACCTACTGGGGAATTTACTGGCTGCCAATTCAGCGCATATTCCACTGGATGAGCAAGCGGTGCAACTCCAGCTGCGAGATCAGGCCAAAGAAGCCCAGCAAACTGCTGAACTTTGGATGCATGATTTAATGGCGAAAATCAATGCTGGACAAGATGAAAATGAAATCTTGGCGGTTCTATCTGAGATATATCCAACCGATGATGAACCTGTGCTTCAGGAAAAGCTGACTCAGCTGATTTTTGCAGCAGAAGTATTTGGACGCTTAAGCGCCCAGGTGGATGCGGAAAATGGCTAAAACCCCACAACGCCCAGAACTCAATGCATTGTTTGAAATGCCCCCACAGGATGCAATTGACTACCTGAAAGCCAAGGGTTTTAAAATTGGTTGGGATTGGCATGAAACATTGAATGAGGCGCACAGTCGAGCTTTCACGGTTGCCAAGGTGGCCCGCATTGATTTACTTCAGGATATCCGTAAATCTCTGATTGATGCGATGCAGCAAGGTCAAGGCTTTGAACAATGGAAAGCCAATATCACCCCCACACTTCAGCAAAAGGGCTGGTGGGGAAAACAAACCGTAATCAATCCTGCGGGTATTGAACAACCTGTTCAGTTGGGTAGCCCTCGACGCCTTAAAACTATCTTTGACACCAATATGCACAAGAGCCTTGCCGCTGGGCGATATAAGGCCATGATGGCAACCGTTGAGACCCGTCCAATTTGGGTATGGGTGCATATTTCAATTTCTAATCCCCGTAAAATTCATTTAGCCCGTAATGGTGAAGCACGTCGTTATGATGATCCATTCTGGCTGTATGCTTACCCACCTACGGAATGGGGCTGCAAATGCAAAGTGATTGCAAGGCGTGAAAGTGATATTGAGGATCAAAACTTAAACTTGATTCAGACCCAGCCTGAAGATATTGAGCATCATCAAGTCATAATTGGGAAAAGTAGTTTTACAGGTCAGGATGTTGTTTCTACGCAAACCCGCATTCGCATTAAGCAGCAAGATGGTTCTGAGTCTTTCTTCAGTCCAGCACCGGGTTTTAATAGCCATCCAGCTTCAAGCTACTTGCTCGATGCTGAACTCAGTAAGCGTGCTGTAGATCTGGTGGGTGTGGACAAAGGTACTCAGCAAATTCAGCAAATGTTGTTGTCTCGTCCACGCCTTAAGGCGCACGAGGCGTTTATCAAAAACTCACTGAGTGATACACCACTTCAGAATAAAACCAGCACAGTTGCTGTGATGCATGCGACTGATATTCAATTTATGGCTGCTCAGAAGCAAGCTATTGAAAACCCAATCATCACCCTGGGTGACCAACTGTTTTTAGATAAAAGATCGATTTTAGCAGATGCTGAATGGGTGGATTTACCAGGCATCATTGCTCAATCATGGCGTGTGCTTTGGGATCAGGCAAACAGCCAGTTGTTGTATTGGTTGCCTACTGTTGAGTCACACAGTGCAAATCAAGTGGTTCAGGTCGCAGTACAATCCAAAAATGGTGTGATGCAAATTGTAGATATTGCAGTTGTTGAGCGTAGTACTGCGGTGGATCGACTGAATTCCAATACATATTTAGCTGTTCGATAGGTGAATGATGAGCATTATGGAGATTCAAAGCCCTGAGCTAATCGCAAAATTAAACCAAGTCGCTGAAGCAATGCAGGATACCTCACCACTGACTGCGGCTATTGCGGGCAGTTTTGTGGCGGTGGTTGATGATAACTTTGCAGCGCAAGGTCGGCCCACCTGGGCTGGGCGTAAACCTTCGACAATCAAAAGTTATCAGCGTAGAGGCTTGTCTTATGGTGGTGTGCTGCAATTATCAGGTGCTTTAAGATCACGCATCACATCCAGTTCGGATCGGGATAGTGCCAGTATTGGCAGTAATATGCCTTATGCAGCGATTCAGCATTTTGGTGGAACCATTAAACACCCTGGTGGAACGCGCTATCAAAAAGGTGCTCGTCTAGCCAGTTTTAGCAAAAATAGTTTTACAGGCCCGACATCGGGCGTTACGGGTGCACACGACATCAAGATTCAACCCCGTCCATACATGCCGATGGACGAACATGGATTTTTACAACCTGAAGCGGAAACCGAAATTTTCAAAGACGTCGATTTCTATTGGAAAAAATTCTTCTAATTTCCTAAAAATAATCGGAAGTCCTTCCGTCTGATCTTTTTATGCAGTTGGTTTTAATCTGACTGCATGAAAAAGAATCTTCTCGCAGCTTCGTGCTCATTCGACTTATCAAATTTATCAGATCACTTTGTATTGATACCTGAAGGTGTTTTTCGTAGTGAGATTGATGGACGTCCATATGATGCGCCTCACTGGGCACTCAGCCCTGAGCGTGGTCATCAAATGGCTGCGGCCTTGAATCAGCGCAAAATTGACATGGTCATTGATTATGAGCACGCCACTTTAAAATCAAAAACCACTGGTGAATCTGCACCTGCTGCGGGATGGCTGAAATCAGCGGGGTTTACCTATGTTGAAGGAGTTGGATTATGTAGCACTGACTTTGAATGGCTCGATAAAGCTAAAACGCATATAGAAGCCAAAGAATATAAATACATTTCCCCAGTCTTTTTGTACACCAAGACGGGCGACATTACGGCTTTAATCAATGTTGCCTTGACCAATACCCCTGCATTAGATCAGCTGCCTGAAGCAAAACTTGCTGCTGCGGCTCAGGAACTTTTTTCCCAAGATTTACCACAACAGGATTCCACAATGGAAGAGTTATTAGAACAGCTGCGTTGGATGTTGAATTTGCCTCTGTCAGCAACCGCAGAAGAAATTACTGCTGAGTTAGATAAGCTTAAAACGCAGATCAAAGAAAAAACAGGTGTTGCTGTGGCAGCCAATAGTCAAACTCTTTATGACGCATTGAATGCTATTGATCAGTTGAAAATTGCAGCCAACAGCTCAAATGCTGTCGATCCAACCCAGTTTGTACCGATGGCTGTTTATCAAGAAGCGGTTCAAAAAGCAGGCAATGCAGATGCTGCGGCTAAAGCCAAAGAAATTAATGATCTGATTGTTGCTGCATGTGGTGATGGTCGTTTGACAGGTAAAGCAACCATCGACTGGTACAAAGCTCAGGCTGCAACTAACCCCGACTTTGTGAAAACACAAATCGAAGCTTTGCCAAAAATTGCAGCACTGACCTCACAACAAACTCAGCACATCGACTTGGGCAGTGGTCAAACTAAAACACCTCCAGCTGTAGATGATGTTCAAGCATCAATCGACGCTCAATTTGGGCTTTAAGGACAATTTACTATGGCTAAAACAGAACAAGCGATCGTCACAGAAATGCGTTGCGGGTCTTTAATACCTGTGCCTTTGGCAGCTTTAGCGCTGGTACTTCAGGGTACTTTTGCTGTTGTAGATGCAAATGGCTTTGCTGTGGCATCCGCAGACGTTGGTGGTGCAGATCAAAGCTGTATCGGTATTTGGGATCACTCTGCTGAAAACTCTGGTGTAGATGGTGAAGTAGTGGCATGTGTACGCCGCAAGCAGCAGTTTTTGGTGAGAAACTCGACTGCTGATCCTGTCACACAAGCTGATCTTGGGGCTGTGGTTTATGTAGAAGACAATCAAACCATTGCTAAAACAGATGGAACTGGCACGCGCTCTGTAGCGGGTTATTTTATGGGATTTGACTTAGAAAACCCTGCTTATGTATGGGTGGAGATTGAATAATGATTTTTAATGAAAAAAATGCACAGCATGTGGTGAATACCCTTGCGACCAGTATTAAAAAAGTCTTTGACGGTGCATTTGAAGCGGCGCCTAGTCAGTGGGCGGATGTAGCAATGGAAGTGCCAAGTAATGGTGCATCCAATACTTATGCGTGGATTGAAAAGTTCCCCAAGCTGCGTAAGTGGTTGGGTGACAAAGTCGTCAATCAGCTTAAAGGCCATGCCTACACCATTGTGAATGATGACTTTGAAGCTACTGTTGAAATTGACCGCAACGATATTGAAGATGACAACTTAGGTATCTATAAACCTCAAGCGCAAATGGCGGGTGAATCATCCAAGCAATGGGCGGATGATTTGGTTTTTGCTGCGCTGACAGGTGGTTTTGATGAAGTCTGCTATGACGGCAAGACCTTCTACGCCACCAACCATGAAGTGGGTGAAGGTAAATCAAAAAAACTGGTTTCCAACCGTTTAAGCGCACCTTTAAAAATTGATACCTTGGCTGAAGCTAAAGCCAGCTATGGTACAGCCCGCACTATGCTGCGAAGCGTGAAAGACAATGAAGGTCGTCCACTGAATTTGACCCCAAGTGTACTGGTTGTTCCTTTTGCATTGGAAGATGCTGCTAACGCATTGATGACCGTGGATCGTTTGGAAGATGGTAAGCCAAATCCATACAAAGGCACTGCCAAAGTGCTGGCTGTGGGATGGCTTAAAACAGACACGGAGTGGCATTTACTGGATGCAAGTAAAGCTGTCAAACCAATCATCTTCCAGCCACGTAAAAAACCTGTTTTTGTACAGCAGACCGATACTTCAAGCGATGCTGTGTTTATGCGCAAGAAGTTTAAGTTTGGTGCTGAAGCACGTGGCGCGGCTGGCTTCGGCTTGTGGCAAATGGCTGTGGGTTCAACGGGAGCATAAGCCATGTACGCAACGGTAAAGGCAATGAAACTCAAATTTGGTGAACGTGAGCTGATTCAGCTCACTGAAACCGAACCGCCTTATTTGGGTGAAATCAACATGGATAAGCTAAATTCAGCCATGAATGAAGCAAACAGTGAAATTGACGCCTATGTGGGAAGTCGCTATCCACTGCCGTTGCAGGTTATCCCTCCATTTTTGACTGAGATTGGCTGTAACTTAGCGCGTTATTACGCTGTTACAGGTGATCTTTCTGAAAACGATCCAATTAAGAGTCGTTATGAGTCATCGATTAAAACCTTAACCAAGATTTCCAAAGGAGAGCTCACCTTGGGTAGTTCTCCAGCTGGAGAATCAAAGCCAGTGCAAACATCCTCCAATAATGTGGTCTTTGCTGTAGGGCGTCGTGATTTTGGTAATGGGGGTTGGTGATGCTGAATTTATCTATCATTGAGCAAGCCATCAAGGATGAAATGGCGCAGCAAATTCAGGACAAGAAATGGCCTTGGATTCGTGAAATCAAAACTTATGGCGGCGAGTTTGATGATGATATTTCTGTGATTATTAAAACCTTTCCTGCGATTTGGGTGACGTTTGATGGTAGTAAAACCCCAGAAAAAACCAGTGCCAACAAAACCAAGATGCCAGTGACCTTTGTGGTTTTGGTTGGTAATCGTTCTGTACGTAATGAAGAGTCACAACGACATGGTGCAGGTGCAGATATTGGCACATTTCAGATGCTACACAATGTACAGCAATTACTGACAGGCAATGACCTATCAAGTCAAGAGCTTAAAGGTTTAGCACCTTTGGAGCTGGGTCGAGTTAAAACTATTTTTAATACGTCCACCCGCAGCCAATCTTTAAGTGTGCTGGCGCAAGAATTTACCACCTCATACACCATTACTGCTTCAGACCGCGTTCGCGAAGAGGCTGCTGAAGAAGCATGGCTGGAAAAAATCAACATTAATTACCATTTTGACCCGAAAGAATTTGGATTATTTGAATCTGATCTGGTCGAGCTGAAGGAATAATTTTTATGTCTATTCAAGCAGGCATTCGTACCCCTGGTATGTATACCAATGTCAATATTAATACTCAGCGTACTGGCTTACCTGCAAATACGCATAAAGTATTGTTTATTACAGCAGATACCAAAGTTATGGATCAGCCCGTAGCAATTTATGATGTATCGGACGCAGATACTAAAATTGGTGCGGACAGCATTGTTGGTCGTATGATTAAGGCGGCTGTTAAGACCAACCGTCTGGTTGATGTTCAGGCCATCACTTTGGTAACGAACCACACTGACCCTCAAGCACCAGTAGTTGATGTGGATGAAACCACAGAAATTATTGCTCCGCTAGGTCATACGATTTTGGCGTTAGATAAAGCGCCCTCTGTGGGTGATGATACAGAGGCTTGGGTGGATCACTTGAATTTTGTCAGTGATGCTATTGAACAACGCCCAGCAATTTTGGTTGTACCATTTTCTAATATTGAATCAGCAACACTATTTGCAGCCCAAGCACCCGTTGAAACATGCTATCGCATTGTCGCAGTATGCTATCACGGTGCAACAGGCCAAGAAGCAGAGATTGGTGCAGCAATGGCAGCCGCTTTAGCTGACTCGAATGACCCTGCATTGCCGTTTAATGGGGTAAATCTCGAAGGTGTTGGGGCTGTGGAGGATAAATACAAGCTGACTTTTGAGCGTCAAGAACGCGCTTTGAAAGCAGGTGTTTGTGTTATTGCAACTGGTGCGGATGGTACACCCGAAATTGTGCGTGCAATTTCCACTTTCCGTAAAAATCCAGATTCAGGTATGGCTGATGATATTATGCTGGATATCAATGGCGCCTTGGTGATTGACTACACTCGCCTTGTGATGCGTACAGCGGCATCTAAAGAACGTCGTCGTAAAAATACTGGCCCTGCGCGTCGTAATTTGCGTTCAGTGTTTATGGCAGAGGCAATCAAGCTTGAAAAAGCAGAAATTCTTGAAAATGTGACTACTACAGCCGATCAGCTCACTGTAACGCAAGATGGTAATGATAAAACCCGTGCCAATGCAGAGATTCCAAGCCATTGGGTGCGTGGTATGCATGTGATTGCCACGACATTGAATGTGTATTGATTTTAATTGCTAGCGTTATCACCCTAAAAAGACTGCATCCGCAGTCTTTTTTTAATTTAAATGGAAGCCCTTCCGTCTGATATCCAGCCACAAATTGAGAAAAAATAAGTCAACATTAAATTGAGACTACACAAATGTCTGAAGAAGCAGTTGGCTTTATTATTTTAGGTGTCAACGGTGATGAATATGACTGTGCATCATTTAGCGCCACCAAAACCACAGGCAATCGTCCAATCGCAACGATGAACCGAACCCGTGAAGTGAAGTTCAAATCAAAAGGGCTTCGTACTTACGCACTCACTGTTGCTGTGGTGATTCCTGATGGTAAGGATCAAATTAATTGGCTTGAAGTTGAGGATGCTCGCCTCAGTATTGAATCTGAGTCAGGTGATTTTCGTGAAACTTATGTTGATTTCAACGTACAAACCATTAGTGACTCTTACGATGTTGCAGGTGAAACTCGCCGAAATCTCGAAGGCTTTGCATTGAACTATATCCAAGAAAACCTATAACCCATAAGGAAAAACAATATGTTTCAAGTTGAAGGCACACTGCCTGTTGCACTAAAAGCACTCGATGGTCAGACTGAGATTTCAAGCAAAAAAATTGTCATGCGCCAAATGACGGCTATTGAATATATGCAGTCACAATCAGGCATTGAAGGTCAATATATCGCAATTGCAGACCTTGCTGCCATGACCAAGCTAGTGGGTGAAGATGGTAAAGAACATGAAATTACTTATGACATGTTAGGTCACTCCTCTAAGTCCAACCTTGAATACCTCAATAAAAAGTTGAAAGAACTTGAGGCAAAGGAAGAAGCCGAAGAGTAACGGAAGGAGCGCGGCTAATCCGCGCTCTTCTTGCTATAGGTATTCCATACTCTGAAGCTATAAAGCTTCCGACCGATGTGGCAATCGCCATGCTCGTAGATGAGCGGCCAAACAATACTCGTCCTAAAAACCCGAAAAAACAGCAAAGCCCAAAAACTGAAACATCAACCACAACCACCAAGGTTGCAACGAAGCGTAGACACTCCCAACCAAAGGCATAATCCATGAGCAAGAACTCTGTAGTCTCCTTAACCCTTCTAGTCAAAGGTCAGCAAGCCAGTCAAGAGCTGAAGCGGATTACTACAGAGCAAGTTACCGCTGTGCAAAGAATTAATACTGAGCAACAAAAGCTTGTGCCTATTCAAGCAGGTCAGATTAATAATGCCAAAAAAATATCGGATGAACTTCGCAAACAAGGTCAAGCATTTACAACACAAAAACGTGAAGCGCTAGCCTTAGATACTGCAAGAAAGTTAGGGATTAGAACTGAACAGCAGATTAATGCTGAGATTAAAAAGACGCGGGACACTTACGCTCAATTCAGTATTCTACAGCGGCAAGGCTTAGTTACAACCAAAGATATGGAGCGTGCATACGCCTCCATGAAATCACGTGTAGCAACCCTCAATACTGAGCTAGGTAAAACAGTATCAACTGAAAAACAAATTCAGCAAATTCAAAAGACTGGTGGCTCTGGTGGAATGAGTACCCTACAGCGTGGCGGGGCTATCGCTGGAGCTGCTACGGCTGGTTATTATGCTGCAAGAAATGTTGCTGCATCACCTTTAGATCATGGTCGCAATTTTTCTGCCAGTATTTTTGATGCAACAACCTCTATCACTGGTGGATTTAAGGGGATGACTAATGAGCAAGCCAAGGCAGCCAATCAACAGTTAATGGGTTATGCAAAGGATGCTGTCCGTCAGGGGCGTGGCACTGTGGAGGGTATTTCGGAGGCAGCTCAAATTTTAAGTGCTTCAGGGAATTATGAAACCGTTTCTGACCTTCAAAAACCTCTTATTGCAATCGCCCAATCCTCTTTTGCGTCAAATGCATCTGAAGCTGATATGGCGAGGCTCGCTGGTCAAGCAAAGCAATTTGGTGTTGCACCTGATCGTACACAGGCAGCGCTAGATAGAATGATGGGATCTGGTATTGCTGGTGGCTTTGAATTAAGAGATATGGCTCAACATCTTCCTGCTCTATTGGGTGTAGCTAAGCAGGCAGGCTTTTCAGGTGAGCAAGGCTTAAATGCCGTAACTACGCATTTGCAACTTGCGCGTAAATATACAGGAACACCTGGTGAGGCTTCGACCAATATGGAAGATTTGTATGGTCTAACAGGTCAAAAGCATTTTAAAGATGCAATTGCAAAAAATATTACTGTGGAAGCTGGTGACCCCACGCGAGCTGGTAAAAAGAAAGGATCGAGAGAGTTTGATCTAACTCAGTATTTAGTTAATGATTCATTAAAAGGTATAGATACAACAACATCTATTGCAAACTTAATGAACCGTCAATTATCAAAAAATAGTGAATACAATAACTTAACAGCTAAACTTAATCAGGCAATCGAAAGCAAAGATGAAGCTCAAGCTGAGAATTTAAGAAAAGCGATTGAATTAGTTATTACGGGCGAATTTGGGGATATTTTTCATAATAAACAATCTTTATCTGGAATCTCATCAATTGTAACAGGCATGAAAAATGGAGATTACCAAGATATCTACAATCAATCTTGGGAGGCTGAAGGTTCTGTAAATAGAATTTCTGACATTAAGGGGGGGAATGAGTTTGCTCAAGCTACGGCTCGGCAACAAGAAGTTATTCTTGCTCAAATTAAAATTTATGATACAGCCAGCGAAAAGCTTGGAGAGTTTCAAAAGAATCTCGTCTCTATTATGCAGGGCAACCAAGGTTTAACAGCTGCAACATTGGCAGCCACTGGAGCTTTAACTGTTCTAGCGGGTGCTGCTGGTGGGGCCGCTTTAGGAGGAGCATTAGGTGGAGGTAAAGGTGGGTTGTTGGGTAAAGTTGGTGGAGCTGTTGCTGGCGTTTCGGGTGCGGCTGGAGGTGCGGCAGGTATTGCTCGTGTCGGTGGGCAGTTTGCTGTTGCTGGAGCGGTTGGTTACGGCATAGGCACTGGTGTTCGGAATATGTATATGAATACTGAAGCTGGGCAAGATTTTGATGATAAGTTGGGTAGTGGTATCGCTCATGTTTTGGCTGCTTTTGGTAATGATGAGGCTAAGGCTGCTATTGAGGCTCAAGCTAAGTATGATCAAATGCTTGCGCAACAAGAGCAAGGTAACAAGTTAAGTGCGGATATGATTAATAAATTAAACTCATTAATTGCGGTTACCAGCCAAAACAAACCTCTCCCTTTCCCTACAATGAGTGGCGGAGGATTATTAGGAGATATCTCAAAAAATGCTGCTACTGAAGAGAAAAGACATGGCGCAGCTTTGCTGATGTATAAGCCAAATTAAAAGGAAGCCTTTCCGTCTGATATAAATACGATGAATTTTGAATAATGACCTCCTCTAATGGAGGTTTTTTCTTATGAGCTGGGCTGAAGAACTACAAGATGCAAGTTTTCGCGGTGTGCAATTCGAATGTACATCAACAGCTGATGCTGTATCTAAATCACTCAGTATTAAACAAGCTCCATATTCGAATGATGCAAGCATTGAAGACATGGGAAATAACCCACGTGATATTTCAATCAATGCGGTTTATTCAGGTGAAGACTATAAAACGTGGTTAGATGCACTTGAAGCAGCTTTGCTCGAAACAGGCTCAGGTGAATTAATCCACCCGATCTATGGTATTCAGCAAGTTAATGTTGTGAATTACAGTGTTGATCATAATGCTGAAAACTTTGACTCATGCACAATTCAAATTAAATTCATCCAAGCCAAAGATAAACAACGTGAACTTTTTATCCCGATCCAAGTTCAAGAAACTATTGCAACTGAAGATATTATTGAAGTTCCAGCTTCGGCTTTAGAAAAGGCATTAAAAAAATTAGAACAGCTTGATCAGAATGAATTTTTTACCTTTGTTAATAATATCCGCACTGGTGTCAATAAATTCCGCGAAGGCTTAGGTCTAATCCGTAGCACCATTGATAACGTACTCTCACCAGCCAATTTTATTGTTGGATTGGTTGATGATGTGTCTCAATTAGTCACTTTCGATACGAGTATTTCAGCAATATCAAAATGGCGTGATTTGGCAAACCGCATCCAACGCTTTGAAAAGCTTTTCACCAGTGATAATTCTTCAAGTAGCTTGAATACAGCTCAAGCTCAACAAGCTTTAGAACAGCTTTGGCGCGCAACCCAAGTTGCTTCTACGATAACTCTAACGCAAAAGATTGTTGCAAGCGTTAGAAGTGATATGGCGGTAAATAAAGAGATTAATCTAACGCCAATTGATCTTGCTGTGATTCGTCAACAAAATCGCATTGTGATTCAAAACTCAATCAATGCTGAGCGTTTAATTACAACTTCAGCAAACAGTGTTGCACAAATAGCAGTCTATAAAACTGTTGCAGATCAAGTGCATTTACAGATTCAAGAACTCATTGAAACTCGTCCACCGATTTCAACAACAACGATTATTGTGCCTTGTACCCTGCATTGGTTAGCACACCAGCTCTATGGTGATTTTAGCCGTGCAAATGAAATCCAACGTCTAAACCCAACTTTAGAAAATCCAGCATTGCTTTTACCTGGCATGGAGTTAACGATCTATGCCCAATAATCATTTAAACAATCTAAAAGATAACCAAGGGAATGAAATCCGTTTAGAAATTGGCGGATATTCGATTTCAAGTTGGGATAGTATTTCAATTGATAGTCAGATCGATACGCCAGCTGAAAATTGGAGTTTTACACTTTTTCAGCAAGAAAGCTTGACACTACCTAAAGACATCGCTGGCGCAAAAAACATCAAAGTTTATTACAACAATGAACTGGTTTTAACATCTATTGCAGATCGCGTGACAGAAGCTGTGAGTCGAGATGGTTATGGTTTGCAGATTGCAGGTCGTGACTTAGTTGGTCAGCTCATAGATTGTTCAGTACCCATTTTTAATGGTCGTCAGATCACACTTGAAGAATTAATTAATAAATTTGTTCGGGATGGTGACTTTAAATCAGTCATTCATGGTGTAAAGGTTCAAGATAACGCATGGCTGAAGAATAAAATTTCAATAGAGCCTGGTGAATCACTTTGGGACTCTATTGCTAAAGCAGCTCAGGTTACAGGACAGCATGTTTGGTTAGAGCCAAACGGCACGTTAGTTGTCGGCGATCCGTTTGCAAATCCCTACCAAGTGCAGACATCACTACGTTTAATTAAGCCGTTAGATAACACAAATAATTTACTTGATTTGGAGTATGACAATGACGTTTCAGGTGTCTTCAGTGAAATTAAAGTATTAAGCCAAGATGGAAAAGGCAATCATATTTTGGCTGAGTCAAAAACAAAAACGCAGTACGCATTTAATCGCTTAAAAATTGTGACTCTAGGTGATGTTGAAACCAAAGCTGAAGCTGAGGCAGCACTTGCAAAAATAAAAAAAGACAATGATTTGGAAGCCTATAGCCTTTCAACGACTTTTGATGGTTGGGCTGTAGATGGAAAGATTTGGACACCATCTTGGCATGTCAATGTTGAAACCAATGTGATTTCTAACGCTACAGCAAAATGGGCAGTTTATGGTCGCACACTTCTACTTTCACGTCAGCAAGGGAAAACCACTAAATTACGTTTAAAACGCCAAAGTGATTGGGCGCAACCTTTAATTCATAAGGAGAAGCACAAATGATCAAGGCAATGCAAACTCAAATCAATAAAGGTTTAAATCAAGTCCGCCAAGCATTTTTGGGAATTGTGGCTCGTAGTGGCTCTAAAACCCTTCAGCTAACTGGTCTTACAGATGAAACGCTTCAAGATATAGAACTTTATCAGCATGTTGGATTCAATTCGCATATTCCAAAAGACGCACGTGTAGTGGTTATTCCGCTGAATGGAAAGACTTCCAAATCAATCGTGGTTGCCACAACAGGCGCACCAGTCGTTGTTAATGTCTCTGAAGGTGAAACCTGTATTTATGACCAATTTGGGCATCAAGTGTTACTGCATAAAGACGGCATAAAAATGGTTGGTGATGTTGAAATTATTGAAGGCGGTCTAACCGTTGAAAAAGACATTAAATCTAAAGCTGATATCTCAGATAAAACAAGTTCAATGGCGCAGATGCGCGTCATTTATAACGGACATGTGCATGGCAATAGTCCGCAAACTGGATCGAAAATGGAGTAATTCATGGGAATCATTAATTTAGAAAATAAAGATTATGTATTACTCAGTCTTGATGCTGCATTTGGTCAAGATGATGTGCAATGTGTTTGCCAGCGATTGAATATTCATCGTGGCAAATATTGGGCGAATCCAAAGCTTGGTAGTCGCTTGTACTTGTTGAGACGTGCAAAAGATTTAAAACGTAATGTTTTATTGGCAAAGCAATATGCTGAAGAAGCGCTTCTAGATTTAGTACCAGGGCGTTTTCAATCCATTGTTGTAAATGCTATTCAAAGTGAAAAAAGCCAAGTGAATTTAGTGATTGATTTAGTCCCGTTGACTGGTCAAAAGCAGACTATTCAGTACTTTGTCCCAGTGGGAGGTTAATATGTTTTCGATTCCTACTTTCCAAAAACTGCATCTAGTCATTGTTCAAGAAATTCGCAACAAAACAGGCTTAACGATTTCAGCTGATTCAGATGCTTCTATTCGAGCTGATGGTACAGCTGCGGTTGTGGAAGGTTTATATCAACACCAAAACTATATACAGCGTCAGTTGTTCATTCAAACAGCGGATGAGCCTTATCTGTATATTCATGCTGAAGAACTTGGACTTCCACGACTTGGCGGTACACGTGCTTCGGGTACGACTCAAGCAACATCAAATATTGACTTAACCGTACTTGCTGGAACTAAAGTAACTGACGGCAAAGGTCATTACTGGAGTGTTGTTGCTGATACTCAGTTAAAAGCGAATGTTGCTACTGTGCTTAGCGTAAATGCAGATCAAGTTGGCGCTTCGTGGAATTTCTCAGGTTCGACATTATTGTTTGTAAGCCCGATTGCAGGCTTGGCTGGTATAGCAACTGTTATTTCCATTTCAGGTGGCTCAGATCAAGAAGAACTTGAAGACTGGCGCGCACGTCTGCTTGAACGAAAACAGCTTGGGAAAGATCGTGATAGAAACACAGATTTAATCTCAAAACTTAAAGAAATCACAGGTATTAAGCACGTTTATATTTATCCGAAGCGTCGTGGTTTAGGGTCGTTAGATGCTGCAATCACAGCTGTTGGAAATCCACCTACTTTACCCACACAGGCTTTAATCAAAACGGCTCAAGATTTTTTAGATGCGGAAGAAGCATTTTGGGGTGATCTGCGTGTTTATGCACCAACTGAACAATTTTTACATGTCTCAGCTGTAGTGTCAGGAAGTAGTTCTGATCTCAGTAGTGTTGAAACAACGATTCGTGATTATTTTGCAGAACTTGCCCCAGCTGAAGAATATCAGTCAGCCGTTTTAACAGCTCGTATCATGGCCCTACAATATGTGACTGACGTTAAATTAACACCCAGTTCTAACGTTGTTCCAGTGGTGAATTGGATGTATACAAACTGGATTCGCCTTGGTTCTTTAACAGTGAGTCGAGCATGATGACATTAGAGCAAGTTACTGAATTATATGCGTCTGTATTGCGTCAATTACTGCCCGAGGGAGGCTATGACAAATCACCAAATACAGTTGTCGCAAAAGACATCTACGCACATGCAAAGCTCTTAGCTCAAGCTGACTTAGATGCTCATCGCTTACTTAAAGTGATTGATTCTATTCCTGAAGAACTTATTGATGAGTTTGAGTACGAGTACGGTTTACCACTGAAATGTTCAACCAATGTTACTCGGACTTTTGCTGAACGCATTGAGATTTTAAAGTGGGTTCGAAATAACCAAAATGTCTATAACAAGAAGTACTTAACTCAACTTTTGGCAATCTTTGGTGTTGTATTGGTTGATGTTATTAAGTTTAAGCCAATCCAATGTACTGCACCGTGTAATGCACCTGTGAATACGGAGCAACTGCGCTACAAAGTACGTTTGCATCTGCAATATCCAGTAAATGCTGACATTGAATGTATTATTGAAAACTATTTGCCCGCTTATTTGCGTGTTGACTGGATGATTGATATGCCTTGGGGTGAATGGATCGTCAATTGTTCAAACATTAGGGTAAATAACGGCATTGCACACTACTCTGCGTATAAAACAAATTTACGTGACTATTATGATGGCTTTGCTGATTTGAATTTAACTGAAGCAGTCGTTAGGGCTATGCATGATGTTGATATGCAAAAATGGCAAGCTGTGATTGATGCAGCTAATGAGTTGACGGGTGTAACTGATTGGGTCTGGGACGTTGCTAATAATCAGATTGTATACACAGTTCAAAATCCAAATAACCCTAAATTAATCTGGTGGTTAGGCGGTCTAGATTACACAGCTTCTTCAGATCAATATGAAGCTTGTATGATAGCAGTTTCTAGAAATCCAACGGTTACCTCAGACAGTGGGGCTTGGGGGTCTTTTCAATATGTTTCAAATAATCAATGTGTTTTTAGATATAGACGTATTGATCTTGCATCTGCTGTTAATCCCACATACGATCCTCACGATGTGATTCGCAAAACACTTCAGTTTTATGTTGTTGCTCAAAAAATCATTTCAAACGCACAATCTTCAAATCAAGCAACATCACTACTCGCTGAAGCTTTTTTAGAAACAGTTGCAAAATCGATTTGTAATTCAGACAGCTCTAAACAGTTTGTAAAACTGACAGATATCATCTCTCAATTTGAACAAAACAAAGTCTTAAGAAAATAGGAACTATCATCATGCAAAGAATTGATAGCGTTAACGCACGTGCGAATCAAAATGGTCAAGGTAAAAATGGCTTTCATGATAATGCTGATTTGAGTGGTCAGGACGCAACTTATTTAACTCCACCTTTTATGAATACAATTCAAGAGGAATTAGCAAATGCAATAGAAGGATTTTCAAAATCACTTGATCCTACTGATAACACTCAATTACTTGCTGTTTTGAAACAGATTAGTCAACAAGCAAGTAATGCATCAGATGATCTTAAACAACGAGTCATTCAGCTTGAAAGTTTTGTTGAGAACTCGGTTGATTACTTTTATCCAGTCGGAACAATCGTTGATTTCGGTATCCAAAATATTAACCCAAATGTACGCTTTGTAGGTACGACATGGATACGACACGGTGAAGGTCGAGTCAGTGTTGGTCTAATAGTTGATAGTGATCCAACAGCACCAAGTTGGACTAAAAATGTCAATGGATTCGGTGGTACATTTAACCAAAGTTTAGAGGTTGAAAACCTGCCTCCCCATAAACACAGTAAAACGGACAAATTCAATAAGTTTGCTGCGTTAGCTCAGGATGTAAGGTCTACTGTATATGATAAAAATGAGGGATATGGTGGATTAACTTCATCTGAAAATGATAACTCAAAAATTGAGATGGAGATGGCTGTGTCAAGTTTAACAGCGAAAGCTTGGGAAGATGCAGCAGAACAAAGTGTAGGTCAAGGTGAAATGTTTAGTATTGTCCAGCCATCGATCGTCGTTAACCGTTGGGTTCGAATTGCTTAATTCATTCGTTATTCTGCACATTGATTTTAGTGCAGAATAACGTGTAAATATAAATCATGCGTAAAGTGAAAAGATATTGCATTCTATGAAATGAAAAAATAATGTAATTATCTCAAAAAAATCCCTAAATTATCTCGGCGCGCATCAGTTCTTCAAGTTCAGCACTTAAAGCATCCAATCCTAAAAATAAGTAAGCAATCAAACTGACAATCACAGGTGTCCAAACTCCTAAACTTGATTCCAAACTAAAAGGAAGAATCAGGCAAAAACAATACACAGTACGATGCAATAAAACTGAATAAGAATAAGGCAAAGGTGTACTTAAAATACGGTCACAGCCTGCTTGGATTGCGCCAAGTTCTACAATGTGATGATTCAATCCTTGATAAATAATGTCGGAAATTTCACCTGATTTTAGGGATTGTACCAATGATTTTTGGATTTCTTCTAAAACATATTGTGATGCATTGATGTGTGTAGATAATGCATTGAATTGTCGTTCATTGAAATTGACTTTATCACGATAATATTCAATAGATTGTGAACTATTTCTAAGTCGATTGCGCAGTAAACCTGTAAATAGCATTACACGATACATCATGATTCTGCGTTCATTATCATTCAAGACATGACTATCACGTGAAATATGGCGAGAAGTGGCGATTAAAG
This sequence comes from Acinetobacter sp. WCHAc060025, assembly GCF_004209355.1. Lineage (NCBI taxonomy): Bacteria > Pseudomonadati > Pseudomonadota > Gammaproteobacteria > Moraxellales > Moraxellaceae > Acinetobacter > Acinetobacter sp. WCHAc060025. The sequence goes on from NZ_SGSX01000002.1 coordinate 154,058, forward strand.
CGCCCCACAGTTTACGTCCTTCCCACCAGCGATCATAACATGCCGTATTTCTAAAGCTCATAAATATTGACAAAATAATCCCAAAAACAGTGAAACCAATCGCAGGTACAGCAGGAAACGTAAAATAATGCTGTGAGGATAAATACACGATGATCGTCGAGATCAGTACGACTATACTTAAGGCAGGTAATACTTTAGGAAGAATCGTGCCATGCCATGCAAATAGCAGGGCAAAGCTATTACTTTTATCTCGAATGATCATACTGTTTACCTACATATAACTTTGTCAGTGTTTCATAGACAAAACTATAAATGCAAGTTTCAAATAGGAAAATAAAAAATACGGCTGAGTAAAAGCCGTATTTCTTCATGATTTAGGTTCGCCAGCGTAAAAACCAGTTTTCAATCCATTTCATCAGCGTATCGGTCAATTTGCCCAGTACTGCCAATAAAATGATTGCAATAATCACTATATCTGGTCGGGAGGTTTCACGACCATCACTCAGTAAATAACCTATGCCTTGTGTGGCAGCGATTAATTCAGCAGCGATCATAAACATCCAAGCCAAACTTAAGCTATTTCTTAAACCCACTAAAACTCCTGGTGAAGCAGCAGGGAGTACGATTTGAAAAATAGTTTGTAAATAATTCAAGCGATAGACTTTGGCGACTTCCAGTAATTTTTTATCTACACCATGAATGGCTGAAACAGTATTGGTATAAGTTGGAAAGAAAGCCCCAATCGCAATTAAAGTAATTTTAGAAGCTTCATCAATTCCTAGCCATAACAGTAATAGAGGAATCCATGCAAGACTCGGAATGGATTTGATCGCTGAGAATGTTGGCTCTAAAAATTCTTCAATGTGTTGATTCAAACCCACCGCAATTGCAATAATCAGTCCAAGAGCACTACCCACAAAAAAACCGAAAAAAACTCGCCATGTACTGGTATATACATGCGTGAATAAATCGCCATTGACTAGATCTTTAAAAGATTCAAATAAGCTACTCGGTGCTGGAAGAAGATATGGTTCAACCCAACCAGCACGAACAAAATATTCACAGAGTAAAATGAACAAAACTGGGATGGTTATTGCTTTTAACCATTTAATGAGCTTGGCTTTTATAACAACTTTTTTGACAGCCGTAGGTGCAATTGTATTGACTGCTGAAGCCGAAATTTTATTCATTATTTCCCAACAACCTTTTGCGCATATTTACTATCAAATAATTGATCAATTACTTGGTTGACATTGGTGCCTTTGCGGACTAATTCTTCTTCATTCAAAATTGTTCCTGCTTTTTTCAGCGCATTTAAATGTTTCGCTGTTGGAATATTCTGATCGAGGTTGGTTCGGCTGAGTTGAAGTTTTGCAACTTCGAGTGGTAATTTTGCTTCACGCGCTAAAAGTTCGGCAAGTTTGTCAGGATTTGCTTTTGCCCATTTACGTGCTTGTTCATAAGCTTTTATGACGGCATCAATAGCTTCAGGACTTTGAATTGCAAATTGATCTTTTACACTTAAAACACTATAGCTATTAAATGAAATATTACGATAAAGAAGTTTAGCACCTGATTGTAATTGGGCTGAAGCCATAAGTGGGTCAAGACCTGCCCAAGCATCGACTTGTCCACGTTCTAATGCAGTTTTGCCATCTGGATGCTGTAAATGAACAAGTTGAACATCTCGTTTGTTTAAATTAACTGTTTCAAGTGCTTGAAGCGTGAAAAGGAACGGATCTGTTCCTTTGGTTGCCGCAATTTTCTTCCCTTTTAAATCTTTTAAAGTTTTGATCGTTGAATTTTTAGCAACGACTAATGCTGTCCATTCTGGTTGACTTTGAATATAAACGGTTTTGATTGGGCTTCCATTGGCACGACTTAATACTGCAGCTAGTCCGGCTGTTGAGGCAAAGTCTATACTGCCACTATTTAGATATTCAAGTGAACGGTTACTGCCTTGGCTAAAGACCCATTTGACCTCTGTTTTAGGTAAAGCTTTTTCTAACAGTTTTTGCTCTTTGACGACTAAACTTGTTGGTGCGTAGTAAGCATAGTCAAGTTTTAATGTTGTAGGAATGGCTGCGAATGATGAGGTGGCTGTCAAGCTAAGAGTCAGACCTGAAACAAGCGTTGTCAATTTTTTGCCGAAAGATTTCATAAATACTCCATAAAATTCAAAGAGAAAACAGAATAGATATGTATAGTTTTTACGATGTAAGTACAAAAAAGAAAAATAGATAAAGACTTCATGAAAATTGAATTAATTATTATGTTTTAATTAAGTGCTTTATTTTAAATGTAATTTTAATATTTAATTTGTGTAATCTATATTATAGACAATTAAATGAAACACTTATCTAATAATTTTCTTAGTATATTTTTCTGAATATATAAAAAACGGCATCATAGAGATGCCGTTTTTATAATTAAGTGACTTTTATACAAGATAGTCTTCTAAACAATCCGCAATTTCAATTTGGTCTAGGCTGCCTGTTTCGAGTGTGAGACACAATGCAACGATTTTTGCAGTGTCAGCAAGATTTTCTTTTTGCATTGCTAAACCCGAACGAATTGCATTCAAGCGATCTTGGTTAATATCAAGTGCTTGAGCAAGATCAAGTGGATTATTATTGCTAAAAAAATGCTGCATTGCATTGTCAAAATCTTGATCGGGCGCATTGAGTATGCCGTCGATTAATTCATCGAAATGTTCATTTTGAGCAGAAAGTGAATGGATAAAATTTTGAACTAGATTGTGGTCTAGTACATCAATCATCTTAATCATGGTAGTGACCTGAAGGTGATTAAAGGGGAGGAGTTTACAGCAGGAGTTAAGCAGAAAGACTGCTTTAAATTGAGTGAAAATTATACCAAATTGGTTTAAAAAGCAATCTTATTCAGACGAACTGTAAATATTTTCTAAAATCATGGAGATGGTTTTCTAAACACAAATATTTTAAAAATCAGCCAATACTTTGTAGATCACGGTAAGCGCCTGGACTAACGCCTACCCATTTTTTAAATGCCCTGTGAAAAGCACTGACATCCTGAAAATTCAATTGGTCACTGATGTCTTGTAAGCTGTCAGTCGATTGTGTGAGCAAATCAATCGCCATGTCACGCCGAATATCATTTTTAAGTTGCTGATAACTCATACCTTCATTTTTTAAACGGCGTTGAAATGTCGCTTCAGAAATATTGAGTTGCTGTGCAAGTTCACTCAATTCCATCCATTCACATGGGGAAATTGAAAGTAGTTGTTTTCGAATAATTGAGCTGAGTGCTAAAGGATTTTTAAAACGAATCAGTAAATTTTCAGGGCTATTTTTAATGAATTCATACCATGATTTTTGATCACGTTTAATCTGAATATTTAAATAATTGGCATCAAATTGTAGATAATTTTCATCCGCTTGATAGCTGATTTTTTCACAAAAGCGCACGCGATAATCTTGGTCATCTTGTGGAGGATCACATTTTAATTGCAATTGATTCAGGATAATTCGTTGATCAGCCAACCAACAGATCAGACTATGAATCAGCATGATATAGGTGGCATAGCAAAACATTCTTTTATTTTGTAATTTATTAGTAATGACAATGTATGCATAATTTTCATCAATAATCAGTTTGCTGGAAAAATCATCCAAAATAAAATTGAAATATTGCAGTATTTGTTCAATTGCATTTCTAAGCGTGCCTGTATGCATGACCATTTTAGACAATAATTTATAACAACCGCGACGCATAGGGTGGCTATCCATACCGAAAAATTCGTCATCCATCACATTGGCAATTTCAGTCCATAATTTTGCATAAGTCGAAACTGAAATCCGTGCTTTGGGTGCATGAAACAATTCAAGTGGAATTTCTGCTTGATTTAGAATGTGATGAGGATCAAAGCCCTTTTGCGTAGCATCAATCAACGCTTCTTGTACGAGTGCAATTGAAATGGTGCCTTTATTTTCACTGAATTGTTGATTAATCACGGTCTATTCCATTATCTTGTGATTGATTTTTGCACAGGCAATTTTAAATTGTCCAAATCCATCATACAGGATGCAACTTTTGGAAATTGTACTCAAGCTTGACTATGTTTACTCTGCATCTTAAGTCGAAAAAGTATGATTTGCCATTCAAAACTCACAATTTGAAACTGCTATTCAAAAAATGTTTAAACAATCAGGAAAATAAAATGAAAATTGAAGGAAAAGTTTTTGTTGTTACAGGTGGTGCTTCAGGTCTTGGCGCTGCAACGGCTACACACCTTGTCGGGCAAGGTGCAAAAGTGATTATGGTCGATATGAATCAGGCACTTGGCGAAGAAATGCAAAAGCGTTTAGGTGATAAATCTAAATTCGTTCAATTGGATGTAACGGATGAAGTTGCTGTTGAGCAATTTTTCAAAAATGTTGAACAAGATTATGGTCAATTGAATGGTTTGATTAACTGCGCAGGCATTGGACCATCGGCAAAAGTTTTGGGTAAAAATGGTATTCATGCTTTGGCAGATTTCCAAAAAGTTCTAAATATTAATGTTTCAGGAACATTCAATATGTTGCGCTTTGCTGCTGACGTGATTTCACGTTATGAGCTAAAAGCAGGTGAAGAAGAACGTGGTGTGATTATCAATACAGCCTCTGTCGCGGCTTTTGATGGTCAAATTGGTCAAACCGCATATTCAGCTTCAAAAGGTGCGGTGGTTGCAATGACTTTACCATTGGCGCGTGAATTGGCACGTGAACATATTCGGGTGATGACGATTGCGCCAGGGATCATGGAAACCCCTATGTTGAAAGCCTTACCGCAAAATGTTCAGGATGCTTTAGGTGCGATGGTGCCATATCCACCACGTTTGGCAAAGCCTGAAGAGTTTGCACATTTGGTTGGGCATATTTGTGAAAATGGCTATTTAAACGGTGAAGTGATCCGTTTAGATGGCGCAATTCGTATGCAACCGAAGTGATTGTAAATTCTTAACGATACCCAATTCACAATGCGAGTTTTATTTCTTAAAAAGATGAGGAATATCGTTCTGTACGTTTAAATAATTAAACTTTTTATTTTCTTGCAGCAATTCCCCTCATCCTAGCCTTCTCCCAAAGGGAGAAGGGACGTCCAATATAAATTTTTATTGTGAGTGAATAAATTTAAGATTTCGAATTATTTTTAGAACGGACTTAAAAATGCAAGTGTGTAAAAAGCAGAATATTACAGGGATGGATATTTAAATGATTTTAAATGAAGAACAAAAAATGGTTCAGGATATGATGCGAAACTATTCGCAAAATAAATTGAAACCTACAGCGGCTGAACGAGATAAAACTTCGCAATTTCCTGCCCAAGAACTGAAAGAATTAGGTGAATTAGGCGCTCTAGGCATGACCGTATCTGAGCAATGGGGTGGTGCAGGGCTAGATTATATTTCATTGGTGGCTGCGATTGAGGAAATTGCCGCAGGTGATGGTGCGATCTCCACCATTGTCAGTGTACAAAATTCATTGCCATGTGGAATTATTCAAAAATACGGCACAGAACAACAAAAACAAGATTATTTAACCAAACTCGCTACAGGTGAATGGCTTGGTTGTTTCTGCTTAACTGAACCACAAGCCGGCTCTGATGCAGGTGCGTTGTTGTGTAAAGCGGAACGTGATGGGGATTCGTGGGTCATTAACGGTACTAAGCAATTTATTACCACAGGACAAAATGCCCAAGTGGCGATTGTATTTGCCATTACCGATAAATCCGCAGGGAAAAAAGGAATTTCCTGTTTTATTGTTCCAACAAATACACCAGGTTATATCGTTTCTCGAATTGAAGACAAAATGGGACAACATTGTTCAGATACGGCAACGATTGTCTTTGAAAATTGCCGAATTCCCGCAGAAAATTTATTGGGTCAAGAAGGTGCAGGCTACAAGATTGCATTGTCCAATTTGGAATCAGGGCGTATCGGTATTGCTTCACAATGTGTCGGTATGGCAAGAGCAGCTTTAGATGCTGCTGTGAAATATGCCAATGAGCGTAAAGCTTTTGGTGTGGAATTGGTTCAGCATCAGGCAGTAGCGTTCCGTTTAGCAGATATGGCGACTCAGATCGAAGCGGCAAGACAGTTGATTTACCATGCGGCCTGTTTAAAAGATGCAGGATTGCCGTGCTTAAAAGAAGCTTCGATGGCGAAGTTATTTGCCTCTGAAATTGCCGAAAAAGTCTGCTCGGATGCGATACAAATTCATGGTGGTTATGGCTATGTTTCGGATTTCCCTGTAGAGCGGATTTATCGTGATGTACGTGTCAGTCAAATTTATGAAGGGGCTTCGGATATTCAGCGCTTGGTGATTGCACGGGAAGTGACGCAGATTTGATTGGTTTTATTTTTAAATTCAATGACTAAAATGAAAGGATGAATAGATATTCGTCCTTTTTTATTGTGCAAAATTACTGTGTAAATGAGGTTGTTCAAAAACTGCAACACAATTGAGGTGTTTGGAAATTGTGTGCAAATTCTAATCATGATTATCTATAGACATCAGCCAGCGTGTTGAATGATTCAACATATTTAATAAAAGCTAAAAGCCTAAATGGACATACAAATCGAGATGATTTGTAAAATTGAAACAAGGATATGGACATGAAAACACTAGAACAAGCCTACCAAGAATTTGATTATGAACAATTGATCGAAACGCAATTGTTCGGCAATCCTCAATCCATCAATGCCTATGAAGAGTGCTGTGGACGTTATGTCGGCTTAAATAAAGTGGCTTTGATTTGGCAGGGTAAAAATGGTGAATCATCTCAGTGGACATTTGAACAATTGGCTGAAGCATCGGCAAAGCTCGCCAATTATTTTCAAAGCATTGGATTGAAACAAGGTGATTGCATTGCAGGGCTTTTGCCTCGTACGCCTGAATTGCTTATCACGATTTTTGCAACTTGGCGGATCGGTGCAATTTATCAGCCTTTATTTACCGCATTTGAATCTAAAGCCATAGAGCATCGTGTTGAAACTGCGCAAACTCAATTGATCGTGACCAATGAAGAACAACGCCCAAAATTAAATGGCATTCAGCTTCCACATATATTAACTGTCCATCAACAAGCTACAACGCATAGACAAGATCCTGATTTTTGGCCAGAAGCAAATCGACAGTCAGCTGAACAAGCGCCTGTTATGCTGACTTTTGAAGATGATTTTTTAATGATGTTTACCTCAGGTACAACAGGTTTGGCGAAGTCTGTACCTGTGCCATTAAAAGCAGTCTTGGCATTCAAAGAATACATGCGTCATGCAGTTGATTTACGTGAAGAAGATTCTTTTTGGAATCTCGCAGATCCAGGTTGGGCTTATGGTTTGTACTATGGCATTACAGGTCCATTGGGTTTAGGGCATAGTATTATCATGGATGAACGTGCGTTTAGTGTGGACAATGCTTTAGAAATCATTCGCCAATATAAAGTCAGTAATTTGACAGGTTCGCCTACAGCATTTCGTATGTTCTTTGGCTTTAAAGAAAAATTTGATGAAACGATTAAATCACATCTACGCGCTGTCAGTAGTGCAGGTGAACCATTAACACCTGAAGTGATTCATTGGTTTAAAAATGATTTAGAGGTCAATATTTACGATCAATATGGACAAACTGAATTAGGCATGGTGATCGGTAATCATCATGCTTTAGAACATCCGATTAAAATTGGTTCGGCAGGATTTGCCAATCCTGGGCACCGTTTCGCCGTGTTGAATCAAAATAATGAAGAAGTAGTACAGGGCGGAATTGGTACGCTTGCAATCGATTTCTCACAATCACCACTCACATGGTTTAAGGGCTATGGTGGTAATAATCGTAAATCATTTGTTGGAAATTATTATTTAACAGGGGATACCGTTCGCTTTAATGAACTTGGAGGGGTTGATTTCATTGGTCGTGCTGATGATGTCATTACAACGTCAGGTTATCGTGTTGGACCGTTTGATGTCGAAAGTACTTTATTGGAATGTGCAGAAGTCCTTGAATCGGCAGTCATTGGTAAGCCTGATCCTGAACGGACTGAAATTGTGAAAGCATTCGTGGTATTGAAACCGCAATATACTGGATCGGATGAGCTTAATCTCAAATTACAGGATTATGTCCGCTCTCGTTTATCAAAACACTCTTATCCACGTGAGATTGAATTTGTGGAGAGTTTGCCAAAAACCTCAAGCGGGAAAATTCAACGTAATTTATTAAAACAACAAGAAATTGCCAAGATGCAAGGGATTCAACAGGTGAGTTAGTTTCAAGATTTATTTGGCTTTTGAATTCTTTTGGTTTCAAGGTTCAATGTTTTACAGTTCCATGCTTTGCACCCGAAAGGGTGCTTTTTTAAATAAAGTCTAGAAAGCATCAGGCATTTAAACCACCCATAAAAATGCCTTAGCGAACTAAGGCATTTTGAGTATTTTATTGAAGATTTTCAATATTACGCCATGCTTGGACGTTCTTCAGGGCGCATATCAAACAACAGAATCTCAGCTTGATCACCACCACTGAAACTCAGTGTGCCACCCTCACGAATACGTGCAGCATCACCTGTATTGAACAGTTGACCATTGACCAACAGGCTACCTTTGGCGACATGTAAGTAAACATAACGACCTTCAGGAATGGTGAATTCAGCGCTTTCATCACCATTGAACAAGCCTGCATAGATACGAATATCTTGTTTGACCGCAATGGTTTTGTCACCGCCTTGTTCAGAAATCATCAAATGCAATTTGCCACGTTTGTCTTCAGGGGCAATATTGATTTGTTGATAGCCAGGTGTAGTATTAACTTTATTCGGCACAATCCAAATTTGTAAAAAGTGAACATTTTCTTGTGCTGAATGGTTAAATTCACTGTGCGCTACACCACTGCCTGCGCTCATTAACTGAATGTCGCCAGGGATAATCACAGAACCTGTACCCATCGAGTCTTTGTGTTCAAGCGCACCTTCGAGTACATAGGAAATAATTTCCATGTTACGGTGAGGGTGGGTGCCAAAACCTTTGGATGGTGCTACAGTATCATCATTGATCACCAACAGATCAGAGAAACCGACTTGTTTTGGATCCCAGTAATCTGCAAATGAAAAGCTGTGTTTTGACTGTAACCAACCGTGATGTGCTGCACCACGTTCTTGAGATAAACGCATATCAAACATTGTAATTCTCCGTAATTTAATTTTTAACCATGAATAAATCATAGCGGAGAAGCTCTATTGAATAAGCGCTGAAAATGAAAAGCTAAGTATGATTTTTAGAACGCTGAAAGTGCGTAACAGAACGTTGTTTATGTAGAGGTATATGTTTCGCTTCAATAAGAACTTAGCAGTTTTAGTGCTATGACCAGCTTTTAGACTATTCTAGGCATAAGTGAATTTATATGCGATCCTTTTTAGTTGCCTTATGCTTAAACTGGTTGTTAGGTTTAAATTACAGCAAACGGAATTCAATAAAATGAAGAAAGATTCCTAAATATTTATCAAAGTAGGAATCTTTCGTATTGATTATTGAATATTTTCTAATTTAAAAAAATTAGAACTTATAGGTTGCACCTACAAATACTTTTTGACGTTCTACTAAATAAGCATCAGATCCATTTGAAAGTTTTTTATCCAGTAAATTAATAAAACCACCGCGAATCGTAAGATTATCATTCACTTTATAATTGCTTGCTAAATTTACAATGGTATGTGGTTTTTGCATGGTTGAGGTTGTAGTCTTTTCAGTTAAATACTGTTTACCAAGGTATTGCGCTGATAAATCAATATTTAAGGGATCAATAGGTTGCCAATTTAATGATGAATTGATGGTTAATTTTGACGTAGTAAGTAATGTAGTACCTGTATCCTCATTTTTAGCTTTTAAGAAGTAGGTTGCGTTGTTGTTCCATTTTAAATTGTCTAAAATTGGGAAATTTGCAACCATTTCTAAGCCACGTGTTACAGCACTTTGAATATTTTCATTACGTGTGAACCAAACACCGTTTCTAACACCTAAAGGGGAATATGCAATTTTGTTTTTAAAATCTGTATGGAAGAATGTCAAACCTAGATCTGTCCCAAAACCAGTATAATTGACACCTATTTCGTAATTTGTACTTTCTTCAGGTTTTAGATTAGGGTTACCTGTCATATAACATCCACCACTAATATAGGTTAGATCTTTGCCTGTAGCCATATCTTTCCAAACTTGACCTTTTAAGCCGTTACATCCATTACCCCCAGACTGTGTTGCAGCTCCAGGCGTTGATTCTTTGACAGTCGGAGCACGAAAACCTTTTGCAACCCCACCCTTAATCACTAAGTCATCTGTGGCGCTAAAAACTAAATAACCGCGTGGGCTATGATGCGTACCATATTTATCATCATGATCTAAACGATCACCCACGGTCAATTTTAAATTGTCTAAAAGGCTGATGTTATTTTCAAGAAATAAAGCCCAACTTTTATTGTCTACTTTAGGATTTGTATAGCTTTGACCATCCCAACTTCCTCCAGGTAGAGTTCCGATGGTGTCAGTATTTGTGAGCTCTTGTTTCTTCCATTGACCACCCAAAGTTAATACCTGATCAAATACGGCTTCAAAAGGCATGGTTAAATTGCCTTCAACGATGAGTTCATTAGATTTTGTTATAGAGTCTGCAATACTTGAATCATAATCATTGTAATAAGCACTTAATTTCGACTTACCAATATTCCATTCACCATCATGCGAAATACTCACTGAGTTATGCTCCAACTCTGTTGCACCCCAGCTAGTGGCAACTTCAGCACCTGTGGTTGGATTAATTCTAGAACCTTTTTCATTTTTTTGAATGCTATGCCCAGCTTCAAAACTTAATGAGTGCTGATCAGACGGCTTATAATGTAGCATTGCATTATAGTTTTGATCTTGGGAACCTGTTGTTCCACTTCCTGCAAGGTATTTTTTATCAGCTTCGCGTTCTGTTAAACCGGCAGTAAGTCGTAAACCTAAAGTATCCGTTAAAGGGCCTGCAGCCATTATACTTGTTTGTAGAGATGTTCCTAAATCTGAAGATGTAGTTGGTTGAGTGTAGTTAAGCGTTGCATTTCCGCCCCATTTATTTGGAATTTTCTTCGTGATGATATTGATAACACCACCCATTGCATCTGAACCATAGAGCGATGACATAGGGCCACGTACAACTTCAATTCTTTCGATCATGTCTGGTGTAATCCAGTTTAAATCTTGACGACCTAAATCAGGACGATAATTTGTATCGCGAGAAGACCCGATACGTTTGCCATCGACTAAGATCAAAGTGTAATTTTCTGGTAAACCACGTAATTTAATTTTTGATCCTTCACCCGATGGGCTTATACCACCAGTTACGCCCGGAACTTTACTTAACAATTCTGCAATGCTACCTACAGGTTGTTTTTCAATATCTTCACTCGTAATGACACTGATACTTGCAGGTGCTTCTTTAATATCAACAGCTTCACTACTTGCAGTAACAACAATAGTTTGTAGTTGAGCTGTTTTATCTTGTGTTTCAGCAGAATAAGTTGAAAACGACATCGCGGTTAAAATAGAAAGTGAAAGTGTTTTCAGTATCAATTGTTTATTCATGTTAATACACCACTTAATTTTTGGGGGATTGTGAAGGAAGTGTTGCGTATTGTATTTGCTTGTAATCACTAATGCAAACAATAATGATAATTAATATCATTAAGATATGCACAATTGTATTGTAATAATGGTCGTTACTTAGTTTTTTGGGGAGTTATTAGGGGAAGGGAATCGAATTTTAAATAGAATTAAATTATTAATATATAATAAATTTTTAAGTATTTTTTGTATTTATAGCGTCGTATTACATTGGTTCTAAATCTGCATTGATAGTTGGAGCAGCTTTCTACGGCTTATGACAGTATCTAGTTTTGGATGAATTGTTTCATGGTTATTGATTGATTTTATTAAAAACCATGGAAATAGTACGCGTATGAGGTCTGGTTTATTATAGGCGTGTCATTTTTTACATTATTCGCTATTTAGTGGTTTCCATAGGCTAAAGCCAGTTTCTCTACAACAGATAATAAAAAACCTCATAAATCATTGATCTACGAGGTTTAATATGGTGGGCCCGCCCAGACTTGAACTGGGGACCAATGGATTATGAGTTCTACAACCCATATAACAACACACAAGAAAAAAACAAATATATTTTTATATACAATAAGATATGAAACTTTATTTTTCAACCATTGGCCTTTAAAGTTGATTATAGTATCTTAAGTATGCTTACTAATTGCTTATTTTTTTGGTATCTATATGAATTTTACAAAACCAGCAATTGAAAAACTACAATGCCTATCTGACTCAAAGCCTTCTTTCTATTGGGATAGCTCTACCAGCGGTTTTGGGGTAAAAGTAACCCCAAACAATAAAAAGACATATATCTTTCAGGGACGTGTAGGGTCTACAACACGACGTATAACTATTGGGAATATTAAAGATTGGCGACTAACTGAAGCTCGTGAAAAAGCTAAAGAGCTTGCTGTAATGTGTACGCAAGGGATCGATCCCAAAGTTGAAAAAAATAAACGTATTAAATCAGACCAAGAATATCTTAAGACTGAAAAACGAAAAGAAACTTTATTCAAAGAAGCTTGGAATATTTATCTTGAAGAAAATAAAGAAAGATGGAGAGAACGCACCTACCTTGATCATTTATTACTATCAAAAGGTGGATTTGATGAAATAAAAAAATTTCACTATAAACCTCAGCCTATTTTTGAATTATTAGAAAAAAGGTTATCAGATCTTGATAACAACTTTTTTTCTGAATGGCTTCAGAATAATAATTACCGAGAAACTACAGCTAGTAAAGCTTTCCGTCTCATTAGAGCCTTTTTAAATTGGTGTGAAGAAGATGATAGATTCCAAGGAATAGCACCTACAAATGCAATTAAATCTAAAAAAGTAAGATCCAAAGTAAAGCCAGTTCAAGCAAGAAAAGATTGCCTCCTAAGAGAACAGTTAGACATATGGTTCTCTACCGTTCTCAATTCTCAAAATAAGGCCTTGGCTACATTTTATATTTGTTGTCTATTAACTGGGGCCAGAAAAGATGAGTTTCTATCACTTACATGGGAAGACTTAGATTTTAGGTGGAAAACGATCCATCTGAAGGATAAAGTTGAAGATAATGGGCGTATTATACCTATGACCAAATACGTAGAAAAATTACTACGTGACTTAAAAAAAACCAGCGATTCATCTTATATATTTAGCAGTAATACCTCTGCGACGGGATACATCGTTAATCCTTACAAAGAGTTTAAGAAAATCTGTAATGAAATAGATATTCAGCTAACAATACATGGTCTTAGACGTTCATTTAAATCATTGGCAGAATGGGTAGATATTCCTGTAGGTGTCACTGCACAAATATCTGGACATAAACCAAGTGCTTTAGCAGAAAAGCACTATACCGTTCGCCCCATGGATATGTTGCGAGGGCATCTACAGAAGTATGAAAACTGGGTATTAGAACAAGCCAAAATTAGTTTTTAAAAATTAAACTCCATTCTCTCAGAAGAAGAAAAAATCATACTTAGCTATCTTTTGAGTCATAGCAAATTCGCTATGATTTCAAAGGATTCATTTCATGAAAATTCAATATAATCGCCCACCGTCATCTCACCCTGGCCCTGGTGGTAACTGGCCAAGCACAACAGGTCGCCCATCAGGTGGTGGCCGTGGTAATGCCAAGTAATTATTAAGGGGAGCAATCCCCTTAATCTAGGATTTCCGATGAAAAAGTACAGTAATGACAAAGAACTGAACAAATTTATTCGGCAACTCATCAAGGATGGTATCGCATCTTTTAAACCCGGTAAAAAACATGATTTTTTGCTTGTAAACCAAATACAGAAGATTACGATACCAGGTACACCTAGTGACCGAAAAGCCTATTTAAACTTTAAGACAGATATACGCAGAGCTTTACAATGCCAAAGAATACATTTCCAACAACTATAGAGATTGTTCGTGATTTATTTAGTCACATGGATACCAAGAGCCAACTCTCGGAGACAGACTCTAAACACTTAGATGGTTCATCAAACAAACTATTCACTTCACACTATGATGTAGACTTATTTTTGGAGCAGTTATGCCCAAAAGAGTTTTCAGATCGTACAAATTTGCAGTTCACGACATTGCTTAAACGTAATGTGTTAGACCGCTATAATGCAATGCTATTACATGCTCGCTTAACTGCCTTGATGAATGTTGATTCTATCCGAAATTCACTATGGTCGAATTACTTAGTTCCATCTCTTCATCAACTCATAAGCTTTTGTATTACACAAATGGGGATCACTAAGCACTGGAAAGGCGAAAACTTTATTCAAGAAAGCTTAAGCTATCTAAAAAATAATGATGAAAACTTTGCTAATTTTTGGAAAAGTGATGATTTAAATCCTGATGAGAAAAATTACATCAGCAAATTTGGTCGTCCAGATGCCTTACCTACGCCGTCGACCTTAAAACGCCTATTTTTGACCAATACGGAATCATCGCAGACGCATTATGAATTGTTGTGTTTTGCACGCTTGCTACAAGCCTTAAAAATTAAATATGGGTTCTCATTGCAGCATGGCAACTTTATCCAGTTTTTGGCCGAACAACACAACCAAAAATTAAAGTCTCATCATATGTCGCAACATGACACCCAAGCACTAATATTTAGCGCTATGGCGATTGCCAATGCACAAACACATTTTCCTTTTTTAATGGAGATTCCTCTTTCATATCAGAAGTTAACTCAAGTGTTTTTTGATAGAACACACATCAAACGTATTGATCAAACTGATACTCGTTTAGCATCAATGGTATATAGCTCAACAGGTGAAACAACGTTTCAACTAAATATATTGATGATAAACCAAATCGAAAAGTACCTTACCGAGCACCAAGAACTAGCTCACCTACTGCCATATATTCATTGGGTTAAAGCGATTAATTTGGTATATGAATATCAATTTAAGGAAGCACTCGCTGAATATGAACTATGCTTGGATGGTTTATTATATCGTGATATGCGTTATTTAGAAGTACTACTAAATGAGATGCTTTGCACTGCTTCACTCGTGGAGAGCCAAAACAAACTCATTGGAAAGATTTCAAATTTAGCGATCCAATTCGAGCTTAAGGTTGGAATATTTGATCCAATTGAACGCCCTGACCGCTTTAAAACTGACTTTGTTTTTGAAGAATGGGAAAAAGAAGCAACGCTGGTTGGGTTCTTTAAATACTTTACTGCCGAGACTTTTAGCGACAAAGGTACGGAGATTAAGAGATTAATTCCAAAAATCGGGAACCTTGCAGTTTCTATAGATATTAGACCTAACTTTAAAAAAGTAAATGCAAACATTTACATTGATATTGAACAAAGACGCAAATGGCCTCAGCTTCACTACTTTGTCGCTATCGGAGATTTTTCTACGGCTAGAAAACTCATTGAAGCTGGTGCCAACATAAATGCCTTAACTTCAAACAAAGAAAGTATCGTGCTATTGGCATTAAACCACATTAATTCTAGCCCCGATGAGACATATGCATTTATCCAATATGTATTCAAATGTGGTTTTGATAAAGAGCTTTTAAATGAACGGACAGCCAAAAAGCAAACTTGCCCTTTAAACCTTGCTGTTGAGGAAAATCTGCCAAAACTAGTAAAACTCTTATTGGAAAATGGGGCTAATCCCAATATTACAGGTCTTTATGGTATTTCTATGCTTTACCAAAACTTGGGTGTGATTGGCATATTAAATGGTCATAAAGTTGAACAAGCCAATGATAAATATCTTGCAGATTCGATTAGACGTCACTCTAACGGAGGCAGTGATCTCGAAAGCTACAGACAGCTTCAAAGCCTAGCAAGTCATGATTCGAGAAAAATGTTATTTGAAGAAATACAAAAAATCTCTTTTGTAGACAAGAAGGTTTGCGATGCCTACGAGATTTTCGAGTTACTTCTACAATATGGTGCCGATCCAAATCAAAATACAGCTCAACATCCCATTAAAGGCTATACACCCTTTATGCTGGCTATTGAAAAAGATAATGCTTATGCTGTCGATCTTATGCTCAAGCACGGCGCTCAATTGGAACAAAGCTATGTAAAAGCTGATGAAGGACGCCGTATCTTTTTAAACGACATCGCATATTTTTTTAATGCTAATCGAGTAAAAGAATTAATTTCTATTTCATAATAATGAAAAGCGTCTATCAGAAAATTCACTTATGATAGACGCCTATCCTGTTATTTATGTAATTAATCTACATTTCAAACGTCCGACATCACTATTAGCAACTCGACTTTGTGGAATCAGCCAGCAACAAGACTCGTCATCTTTAATCGCAATATAATGATGTTTTGCATAGTCCAACAAATTTGGCTCAGTAATTAAACGCTTCTTCCAATTCGGCATATCTAGAGGGATTTTATAGTCAGTAATAATTTCTCCCAGATCTTTTTTCATCAATAAATTAAAAAGCTCTTTTAAATAACTTGAATCACGACTAAATAGAAATTTTAAATCTTCAGTATTCGCTATTAAACATCGCTTAGGTGCAGATACTGCATGTAAAATAGACCACCAATATTGGTAGAATTTATTATCACCAATAGTTAATAAAGCACGCCTAAAGTCGTTAGAAATATCCTTTTCAGATAGGTATTTTTCTACGACATTTTTTCGCAATATATTTAAATTCTCATAATCAAAATCTTTAAAACACTCTAAGAAAATTTTAATACTTCCACGACAGAATAAAGTGTCCTCCAAATCATGAATTGCCTTTCGATTATTTTCAGACTGAATAATCAATGCAGCCTTTAATTTCTCTTCTTCAACTTGCTTAGTTGCGAATTTTGAAGAAATAGATTTATCCTGCAAATATTGATAAATCTTATCTTGTCCTGGTGCTAACTCTGTCACCAAGTTTAAAGCACTTAAAAAAGAATCATCGTTATCAATTGTTGAATTATTAACAATATTTCGAATAACACGCATCCAATCTGAAAAGGATTCTATTGAGAATTCGAATTCGGAAATTAAATAAGAAGTTTGTGCATAGAACATCACTCGTTGTGGATAGGTAACATGTGTCGAAGTTGCAATGAGCTCAAAAAAATTATTAAAAACAGAGTCACTTTTTAAATCTTTAAGGTTTAAAAACTTCAAATTACTCAATGCAGTATTAATTGCACTAAAATCAATATCAGCGTATTTGTCTAAACTATTTACTAAATATTCAAATGTACTTTTATCAAAAAGAATAGAAATTAAAGCAGATGGATAGGCTGCTAATTTCTGTATATTAAGTAAATCTTTTTTATTTATTAAGTATAGATTAGAAATCAATTGTAAAAAATATTCATCAATGGAATTATCTTTACTACGATAATTCCATAATAAATCTGTCCATTGATTATCTATTTTGAAGGAAAATTTTTGATTAAATTCAGTGTCTTTATTTTCCCAACCCTCATCACTAATTTGTTTTTCTAATAATGCCTTAAAGTTTTCGAATGAGGTAAGAGCCTTTCCACGAGCATTCATGGTAATGTAAAGATCATCCGATAAACCAAAATTATCCAAATCTAGATGATAAAATTGAATCACATTTTGTTCTGTGAGTTTACTCCATCCATTGCGAATATTATAAAACTTAGCATGAATAGCATCTAGCATGTTCAACATAGCAGAAATCGTAGGATCTTGCTTCCATGATAAAAAGAACCAAGGCTTATCAGTGATCAATTCAGATATTTTTTCACTACTCTCTAAGTTACAAAAATCAAAAGTATCCTTAATTAAGGATTCACAAAACTCTCGTGAGCTAATACGAGTTTCGTAACTAAAATTTAACAGTCTGTTTTTCAAATTTATATCAACTTGATCTTTATTTGCAAAATAAAAGTGCAATAAGAACAAGGTTGATAAACGTTGCTGTCCATCTAAAAGTTGCAAAGCATCATCAATTTGACTGCCATAAATAAAATCTAGCTCAATAAATTTTTCTTCATTTAATGAAGTATGAAGTGCATTTAGAAAACGAGTTCTGACTTTTTCCTGCTCTAAACGCCCTTGGGCATAATCACGTTGAATAATTGGAATTTCAATTTTGCTAGACTGAATAAGATTCCAAAAAGATATTTTTTCTGCGGTTTTTTTATTTAACACTGTATAATTCCTTATGCAAATTAAGATTGTTTGAGAGAATTTATTGTTTCTTCAATATCAGTTAAATATTGCTCCCGATCCTTCTCTCCCCAAAAACTCATTTGCTCTACATCAGTGCTATAAAATTTCATAAATACATTTTTTGTGCAGATAGGCACAAATGTACCATTTTTCTCTCTTTCAATAATTTTCCTTCTTTTAATAGGAAATACTGAATTTTTGTAACTTCTATTGGTTGAAGAGTCTAACAAAACCAGATTATCAATAGAGTTAACATCTAAACATTGATCTTGGAATGACTCCATAAATTGAATAAAAAACTCATCAAACTGTGATAAATCACTTTGAACCTCAAGTAGTTTATTTTGAAGTTGAGAATCTAAGTTTAAATTTGAACTATTATCCAAAATTTCTTTTATCCAATCTTTCTTATGCTGATCAGATCTTGGTGGCTGGTCAGCAAGTGCAGTAATATGTTCAACATCCCATTTTTCTTTTTTGTAACGATCAAATGGAAATCTTGTAGTTTCATTTTGATTATTTAATAGAGTTTGTACATTATGAAATAATAAAATATGACGTATTTTCTCAAATCCATATTGCAACTCACTTAAATCATCATCTGGGAAATACTCGAGTATTTTATTATTTACTAACTTAAGAAATTCCATTTTGCTTTTTGAATTTTTTAATTCATAAATTTCATTAATACTATAACCGATAGCAATCAAGTAACCAATTTTATGATATAGTTTTCGATCTTGATACCATTCCTCAAGTGTTTGAAAACATTGCTTAACTTCACCCCAAATGTCTTTGATTTTATCTTTTTTTAATTTTTCTGAAAAGAATCTAAAAGTGAAGAATTCATCATGATGAATCGTCTTTTTAGATATTAAGTTAAAAATTAAGTCTATTCGAGTAGTCAAAACTTTTTTATCAGTTAAAAAATACCAGAACGAATCATTCTGCAAGGCATATTCCATGCGATCCCATTCCGTTGAAATTTCAATCTGTTGCAATCTTATTTTAGCCTTATCTTTATCATCAAGTTCAATAAAGTTAGTTTTATTTAAAAATAATGCCTTAATCAACTCTGCATTAGTTAATGGAATTTTTCCTACATTTAAACGAGTAAAGACTTCTACAGAATCACTTTCTGTCTCATACCAAATTACTTTTGTGTAATGAATTATTTTTGAACCAAATTCATCTTCATTTAATTCTTCACAGTTTTTTAAATTTTCAGCCCATTTATGAATAGCTTGATAAGCTGTACTAATAAAGAAGAAATCAATATTCTGATCATTGATAATTACATCATTATTAGTAGCATCAACTTCTAAAAAATTTAAAAAATTAGAACTAGACTGGCGAGTTTGATATTTTAAAGTGAACTCTTTATGTTTAGATTTTCCTTTCCACATTTCATTGATGTAATGGACTACTAGAAAAATAGTTGTTAATCGCTGTTGTCCATCAATCACCTCATACCAAATTTTTTCCGTATCCAATCCATTAATAGCTACAGATTCAGTATCCATTGGCTTTAGTACTAGTGGTTGAAGGCAGTACCAGGATTTTTCACCTTTGTCATTAATTTTAGGTTCAAATTGGTTTATGTCATTTAGAAAATCTTTAACTTGCTGAGGAGCCCATCTATATCCTCGCTGATAGGCCGGAATAAAAAAGTTCTTATCCAACAATTGTTGAATATTCATTGGTTCAATAAAAAGTGATCTATTCATATTACCCCTAAAATTTTACTAATTAAAAAAGGATTAAAAATTTCATTTAACAGTGAAATCTAATTTCACACATACAATTAATCTTACTTTTTAATATTAGACTCTTGCGTTAGTCAAAATTTAAACAGCCTAAAGCTACATTTAATAAGGTTTTAGCCAATTCAAAAATTAGGCAAAACGATACTTTCGCAAGAGGTCTATTATAAAATCATTAATTTCTTAAATATCTAAGTCTTTATGCCAATTTGATAAGCCATCTTTTCGAGTATAATTTTCTACCAAAGAAACAAAAAAAGCATCATAGAAACCCGAAAAATAATGGTTTTTAAATGGACTATCTCTTTTTGCCACGAGAAGATGGTCTTTTAATATTTCAAAGATATTTACGTTAGCATCAATTTGACGCCTAATACGCCGTACTTCACTTTTAATTGATGAATTAGCATGTTTCGCATATCTATTTGCTATACCAAAGTCCTTAAAATGATTTAGAGCTCTATCTTTATTTACATCAGTCCAATGAGATGGGCATGAAACATAATATTCAAGATAACCTAGCTCATCAGGATCATCTATAATATATTTAGCTGTTATCCATTGCTCATTAAAAAAAAATGAATGATCTAAATATGGATGAATGGTTTGAGTTTCTTCAGTTTTAGCATATGAAACTTTCTTAGATCCCATATTACAGTCGCGACATGCTGGAACTAAATTTAATGGCAATATACTAAATTGAGGAAACTCTGCTTTAGGCAAAAAATGGTCCAAGTTAGTTGGTGTTCCTACACCACCACAAAAAGGACACTCATCTTTGGCTGCATTCAAAATAGCATTGTATGTTTCTCTCGTTGCTTTTGTTTCTGGCACGAAATAAGAATCATAAATTTTAGTAAACTGATCTTTAAAGCAAACGGTGTGCAGGGGGAATGGCCCCATATCCAAAATCACAGAATAAGGCTCAAACTGATAAATCTTTCCAGTATTCCCATATTCTTGATATGTAGCAGCATCCTCAATTAATTGACTTTTATTTACATTTAAAGAATTTTTAAGACTTTCATTTCTTACAATTCCTTCTGCACATGTATCTATCAGATCGCTGTAATTAATTAAAGGCAGTTCTATTTTTTGCAACTTCAATTACCTCTGTTTCGATCTGCAATCATGACTTTAAGTAGGGATTTTCCTTCGATCCCAATTTGATTATCAAATTCTGTTAATATTTCCTTATATGTTTTTCCCTCATTAACTGATTCCTGTAATAGATTATGGAATCCTGAACTTACCACTTCCAACCCAAAAATTTCGGTAGTCAAATCACTTACACTCTCACCAAAAGTTTCAATTTTTGGACGATCTGCCTCACTACTTGTCCCTCGTCTAAATAATTTCCATACACATGACCTAGGTATTTCTTGAAGCACAACAGGAGAATGTGTGGCGATAATTGCTATAGCATTCCTACTTACCAAAAGATCAGATAAAGCACGTATAAAAGCTGATAATAGCGGTGGATGTAGATGACTTTCTGGTTCATCTAATAGTACTAATGAACGTTCATCAACTTTTTCAACCAGTCGAGTTATTGTCATAAATACAATCGCATGGCCTGAACTCATACGTTGTAAAATTTTTAAAACATAAGCCTCATATTCCTTCTGCATATGCTGCTTACTATTTTTATATCCAACCTCATTTTCATAACTATGTAATTGATATTTCTCAGCCAACTCCTCATAAAATTCAGAAAACTTTTCCAACTGCATTTCTGCAAAATTAACATCTGAAGATAGCTTCTGAATAGCATTTGACCAACGCTGTGCCTTATCTTTTTGCACAAAACAGTTCATTAATGAACGAATACATTCTTTTCTTAATTCTTTAAAACCCAATATTTTCTCATCATCACCCGGCTTTTTTAGACCTAAGTAAAAATAACAAGTACCTTTTGCAGGATCGGGTTGTTCTACTGGAGGTACAAATGGATCAAAAGCGCTAAAAGATACTGAGATTAATGAGCTAAAATAATCTTTATCATTCGAGTTATATCTATGATCTAGGGGCTCTATTCGGCATTCTTGATTATTTTCAGGATTTCTAATTGCTGAAATGATTCCATTCAATAGAGTCGTTTTACCTACTCCGTTACGACCTATGAGTGCATGGATATTTGTTGGAGGTTTCGTATCCACTCCCACATCAAAATAAAGCTTAATCCCATCAATTTCTTCAGTTTCATCCCGAATAAAATGAAATTGAAACGGTGTCGATTCATTATTGCCATCTAAAACACTTCTAAATTTACCTCGAATTGAAGCAATGTATACATCTCTTAACAATGAAGTGCCAAAAACTTTCTCACCTTCAATTATTGGTATTAATTCTGGATGAGCAACTAAATCATTTAATCCATTTAAATAATTTGTTCTAGTCTCTTTAGGCATGGTACTTAACTTTTTATAGTATTCAGTACTATTCCCTAGAGAAAAAAAGTCTTCTGAAAGCTTAGAAAAATGTGTTTCTATTTTTTCAGATGTTGCATTAGCACCACCTTCCTCTTGTCCTTTATAGGCAATTTTAACATCTCCAAGTTCATATCCTTTTCCATTTCCATCAAATATTTTTACTTGGAATAATGTGTAATATAGATAATCATTCCAGTTATCGATCCGTAGATATGCAGTATTTCTACCTTCATTAGGCAACCAAGTAGTCCGATTTAAAACCTGAAAATCCATCTTAATAATGCTCCTTGATATACCCATAAGCCTTTTCAAAAAGCTCTTTATCTTTACCTAAACCAAACTTATTCAACGTAATAATCAAGGCTTTCTGTACTTCTCGTGGACCACTTACCGAAGTCTGCCAGCCGTCAAAACGTGTTACTTTTACAATCTCATCAATCTGTTCAACAATTTGACGAATAATATCTGGTGTTTTTTCAGGTCGAGTTTCAATAAATAGTTTAGTTAAAGCCTCTTTATTATCCAGCTCAGTGACTGGTGCATCCCCGGTTTCACGCTCAGCCTGAACGGTTTCTTTTGCAGTCTCAAGCAAGCCTTTCAACCAATCAATGGCTTTAATCACACCTGCTTCATAGTCTTGACGAAGTTTTTCTAAACGCTCACCGAGTTTTACAAAGCGTGGATCATCATGACCACGTAAGCGACCAAGCAAATTGATTTCAAGCTGTCTTGCTTTACGCTCTTGCTCTTTTTCTGTAAGGGTAAAGATTGCATGCTCATCCATAGTCAGTGAACTAATATCATCACGAATACGATTCACATCCGTATTCTCGTGAATCATCTGAATCACTTGAGGACCAAGTGCTGCCCAAATTAACGAGCCTGTACCTGTTGCAGGACGAATGCTTTCATAAATCTGCGCCAGCCATTTAAAATCTTGTCGATGTGGATTTAAAAAATTATCTGGGTAAATCGCTGTCCACAGTTTATTCACCACACCAAATGCACGAGCGAAGTTGTCTCGTTTTTCATTGGTAGGCAGGCATTCTTGGGCTGCCATAATGCCTTCAAAGCCTTCCACTGTTCGATCTACACCCGGGAAGAAATCTAAACACTTCTGTAAGGCTGGTTGGAATAGTTCTTTAAAACTCTCAATTGCTTCAACCACCTTATCAATATCTTCAGGGTCATAAGCCAGCGCCGTGCGTAGATTTTCAAACACACCAAGATAATCGACAATTAAGCCCATCTCTTTTTTAAATCCGTCTTTTTCATAAAGACGGTTCGTTCGACACATCGCTTGAAGTAAGGTGTGATCTCGAAGCGGTTTATCCAAATACATACAATAGCAAATTGGCGCATCAAAGCCTGTGAGCAATTTCGCTGTTACGATAATGATCTGTAATGGATTCTCTGAATCTTTATAACCTTCTAAAATATCTTTCTGTGTTTGGCTATCAGCATCAATTTTTTGCCAACGCTCAAAATCATCCTTTTCTACCGGCAACTTAAGCTCTTCTTTCCAACGGCGCCAGTCTTTATTGAGCTTTCCTTGCTTATCACCGTCCGTCACTTCAATTGGCGCACGGTCCACATTCATAATGACTTCAACACTGTCCTTACCGAGTTTTTCTTTCAGTAAGTAATACATTTGCACACAAGCCTCGCGATCATAAACCACCACCATCGCTTTAAGCTTTTTAGGCTTAACATGCGAATTAAAGTGCTCAACAATGTCATCGCTGATTCGTTGCATACGCTTAGGTGCTTTCAGCATAAGCGCCAACTTACCTGCACGGCGTGAAAGCTGTGCTTTTTGTTCATCAGTCAGCTCATTCTCTTGTGCGAGTTTTTCAAACTCAGCATCAATCGTTTCACGGTCTACACGTAGTTCAGCCAAACGAGGTTCAAACTTCACAGGATTGGTTGCAGCGTCACGGATAGACTGTTTATAGCTATATTTATTCATATAGCGACCTTCATCTTCTTCAGCACCGAAGAGCTTAAAGGTATTCTTTTCTAGTCCTGAAATTGGTGTGCCCGTTAAACCAAAGAAAAACGCATTTGGTAAAGCCCAACGCATTTTCTCACCCAGTGAGCCTTCTTGAGTACGGTGTGCTTCATCTACAAGCACAATGATATTACTTCGGTCATTTAAGCCTTTGGCATTGTCTTGCTCAATCTCTACATCTTGGAATTTAAAGATGGTGGTGATGAGAATGCCACGACTGTCCTGTTCAATATGCTGACCAAGCTTTTTACAGCTTTGCACAGGTACTAGATTCTTAATATCTGCACCACCAAAGGTGTCATTGATCTGACCATCTAGGTCTTTACGGTCTACTACTACCAATACAGTCGGATTCTTAAGCTTTGCATCTGCACGTAGCATTTGCGCTGCGTACAGCATAAGTAATGATTTACCTGAACCTTGGAAATGCCAAATCAAACCTTTCTTTGGGTAGCCTGCTTTTACACGGTCTACAATTTGTGATGCTGCTTCAAACTGTGGGTAACGTGGCAGAATCTTAATTTTTGTCGGTGCTAAGGTCTTACCGATTTTCACTGATGAATATAGCGTGAATGATTGCAGTAGCTTTAACAGTGTATTTGGATTAAGCAAACCTGCTGCACTTTCAAGTACTGATGCCATTCCCGGTAAAATTTCGTCTCGCTGTTCGGTTTTATGCCATGGTCCCCAATCTTTTAGACGTGCATTGATTGCGCCGTAGGCAAATGTTTTACCTTCTGATGCAAAACACAGTAAGTTAGGCACAAAAAAAGGAGCAACATTACTCCAATAATTTTTTGTCCCACCACAGAAATCAGCAGCGCCGTCTTCCCAACTTATAGCTGGACGGGTTGCTGTCTTCATTTCACCAACTACAAGCGGTATACCGTTTACGTATAAGACAATGTCGAAATACGCTTCTGTGGTTGCAATAAAATGGACTTGTTTTGATATCACATAATGGTTATTAGCAAGATTGTTGTAGTCAATCATGTGAATGGTGACATGCTCACCATTCTCGCCAAAAGGTAATGACTTCTCTGCTTTTAACCATTCATAGAAGTTTTCATTTGCTTTGACCAAACCTGTATGTTTGGCATCTAGGAATACCGCACGCAGTTTATAGATGACTTCATCCGCATAGTCTGGATTGGCTTGGATGGCAGGGTTGAGTTTAATCAACGCCTGCTTAAGCCAAGTACCCACCAAGACATCTTGCGGAGTTTTAGGAATTGTATCCCCCGATACAAATTCCCACTTCACCCCATCTAAATTTTGTAGTTTTTGGACAATTGCTTCTTCTGGTCCATTTGATTCGTTAAACATTTTTCTCTCGTATTAAAGTTTATTTAAGCTGCATAGCTTTATTTCTTTTATATTCGTTTGTTTTACAACTAAACATTTATCAATATTTTCGAGATACTTCATAATATTGATTACCTTTTCCCTTTTTTCTAAATCTTTAATATAAGGGACTTTAATATCACGAAGTTTATTCATACCTATAGATACTCTGGTACTTCCTGTTAAGTATGGTTTTATTAAATCCATGTAATAAGATGAACTCATTAATAACCGAAAATACTCGTAATCATCTTCTTTTTTAACTTCTACTAACGCAATAGTTGGAGATATAACATAATCTCCATTCGTATTCTTAAACTCAATAACTTTTCCTATTGAAGCTACTCGACCAAAACCAAAAACTTTATCAGTAATTTGATAACGTTTTTTATGATCTTTTAAAACATTTTTAGAAACTAATCTTACTGTTGAAAAATCGATAATCCCATTTATATCAATATCCCCAATACCAATAAAAGGAATTCCATCAGTATCTATTTCAGGCGCTCTATGACTTGGGTGAGGGTCAATAACATTGGCACAATCAGATAAATTAATAAATGAACTTCCTTCAAATATTTTTTTCAACTCTATCCAAGCCTTTAATCTAACCTTAGAGAAAGCTTGGATACTTTGAGAAATACTATCTTCCAAACCTTGTGTTGATTGACACAATCTTATTATTCTTTTTTGATCATCAATCATAGGAATTTTGAATAGTTGCTGTTCTAATATTTTCCACTTAATCGTTGGAGACAGCGAACCTTCTGAAATATCGACCGCTCTTTCCATAAACTGATTAGACTGCATAAAGAACGGTAAAAACTCAGGTAAAATTTTTCCCGGAATAGCTTCAAGCACCATTGCATGTGCAGAACAAATACAATCCCAATCTGCTACTGCAACTTTACGCTGATAGGCACGGCGCTTACCAAAAATAATCTGGCCCTTTTTTACCAATAACTTTTGACCAGCAACATCACTGGGTACGCCGTGGCGAGTAATCTTCAAACTATCAGGATCAAGATGTTCTAAGCCTACATAAATTTCCAAAGTCGTTTCGCTTGGCTCAACACGCTTAGAAATATGCTTGGCAATCTCACCAAACTTAACTTCTTGATATTCCATATTCAAATCAGTACTCATACATCTTGCTCCACTGATTGAACATCTAAACTTTTTAAATCTTTCATCAAATCTGCAACTAAATCTTTTAACTGTTTACGGTTATCTACCCAATCATCCAAAAGCTGATCAATCGATACCGTTTCTTGTTCTTTCTTTAAAGACACATATAAGGGAATAGAAAGGTTATGGTTGTTTTGACGGACTTCATCTAAATCCACCAAACGTGCAATATCACTCTTTTCAGGCTTAAAGTAAGCATTAACCAATACTTCTAAGTCTTTTTCAGAAAGACGGCTATGCGCACGCTCACGTGTTACATGCTCAACACCATTAATGAAGAGAATCTTATTTTTGCGCTCTTTAGGTTTATTGGTTCCCAAAACAACAATGCAAGACTCCATTGGCGAGTTATAGAACAGGTTTGGACCTAAACCAATGACGGCATCAATAATGTCTGATTCAATCACTTGCTTACGAATTTCAAACTCTGAATCACGGAACAATACGCCGTGTGGCCATAACATCGCACCACGACCTGTATCCGGTTTTAAACTCTTAATGATGTGCGTATAAAAGCCATAATCGGCACAGCCTTGTGGCGGTACACCATACATATTGCGATGGAAAGGATCTGCTGAGAATTTCTTACGATCCCATTTCTTAATCGAATACGGCGGGTTCGCTAAAATCACATCAAACTGCTTAAGCTGATCATTTTCAATAAACTTAGGCTCACCTAAAGTATCACCACGGCGTATATCAAACTCTTCAATGTCATGTAAGAACATATTCATACGTGCAATGGCAGAGGTAAGTAAATTCACCTCTTGACCATAGAGCTTTACGCTACGCCATTCTTCACCTTTCTCACGAAGGTCCATCACAGCATTGAGCAACATCCCACCCGTACCACAAGTTGGATCGTAAGCGGTTTCACCTGGTTTTAATTCCATGATACGCGTCATGAAATGCACCACAGTACGGTTAGTATAGAATTCCGCCGCCGTATGACCTGAATCATCTGCAAATTTCTTAATCAAGTATTCATAAGCCTGACCAAGATCATCTTGTTTGACTTTATGTAAACCCAAATCAATCTTACTGAAGTGCCCAATCAGGTCTTTTAATAGATGGTCTGGTAAGCGTTCTTTATTGGTCCACTGCGCATCACCAAATACGCCAGCTAAACGCTCATTTTTAGCTTCAATCGTGCGTAATGCTGTTTGAATGGCTTTACCAATATCTTGAGTGGTTTCTTTAACTGTTTGCCAACTTGCTTCAACTGGAATTTGGAAGCGATGGAAATATTCAGCATCAAATAAATCATCTGTACCCATTTCTGTACGAGCATCCGCAAGCTCGTCATCATATACATCCGACAAACGCTTAAAGAATAGAAGAGGGAAGACATACTGCTTATAGTCGGAAGCATCAATTTGCCCACGGAGGAATTCGGCAGCACCCCAAAGTAGGTCTTCTAATTTTGCATTTTCACTTGCCATTTGCTTAACCTACATCCTTAATCTTAAAACCTTGGGCTTTTAACAACGTTTCTAACTCTTGTTCAGCTTTTTCTAAATCTGCCATTTTAGTCGTGAAGTCACTTAAAGCCTGCTCTAACGTTATGGTCTCTTGCTCTAAAGGCTTCTGAACATAACGTGCAATATTTAAGTTAAATTCATTTTCTTCAATTTCAGCAAAGGGCACCCAACGAGACTGACCAATGATTTCCTGTCCTTCTTCTTTAGCTTTGATGTAAAGGTCATAAATTTCATCAGACTGCTCATTACTCAATGTGTTTTGAGCACGGCCTTTGGTAAAAATCTCTTCAGCATTAATAAACAGAACTGGTGCATTCACCACGATTCCATCTTTTTGCTGTAAAGGTTTCCTATCTTTTCGTAGGACCAAAATACAAGCGGCAATACCGGTTCCATAGAATAGGTTTTGTGCCACACCAATCACAGCTTCAAGCTGATTCGACAATAAAAGCTGTTTACGAATTTCGAGCTCTGAACCACCTCGGAACAATACGCCGTGGGGCAATACTACTGCCATACGACCTTCAGCTTTGACTGAGGCCAACATATGTTGAATCCAAGCAAAATCGCCGTTGGTTTTTGGTGCTAAGAACGTTTTACGTACCAATTTGGTTTTTTCAGGGTCTTCACTGCTTTCATCAGGCTCTTCAACCATATAGACATTACGTGCATATGGATCTGATGACCATTTGTTATAACCCCATTCTTTTAAGCTGAATGGTGGATTGGCAATTACACAATCAAATTGCTCAAGCTGATCGTTTTGCAGGAATTTAGGCTCAAGTAGCGTATCACCACGTACAATCTGGAAGTCTTCTTGTCCATGTAGGAACAAGTTCATACGTGCGATGGCTTCCGTTGTCAGGTTCTTCTCTTGACCTTTCAATGTCAAAGAACGTGGATCACCGCCATTTTCTGCAACATGGTGAATGGTTTCCAACAACATACCACCAGTACCGCAGGCTGGGTCGTAGATGTTTTCACCCGCTTTGGGATCTAGTATGTTTACAAGTAAACGTACAATAGAGCGGGGAGTGTAGAATTCACCAGCTTTTTTATTGGCTTTATCGGCAAAGCGTTTAATCAGATATTCGTATGCACGCCCCATATCATCATTTCGGACCTCATCAACACCCAGATGATATTTATTGAAATGACCAAGTAAGGTAATTAGAAGCTCATCCGATAAGCGCTCTTTATTGGTCCAACTCGCATCGCCGAAAATACCATATAAGTTTTCATTGGCCTGTTCGATTTTATTGAAGGCTTCCTTTAAATGCTGACCTACATCTTGCGTATGGGCGATGACATCATCCCAATGACAGCCTTCAGGAATATCAATACGGTGAAACATTGGTCCACGAGCAAGCTCTTCATCGCCTATTTCTTTAATCGCATCTGCTAATTCTTCATCGTAAACATCACAAATGCGCTTGAAGAACAGAATCGGGAAAATATAGGTCTTATAGTCTGACGCATCTATGGGGCCAGTAATAATATGCGCCGCTTCCCACAAATGGGTTTCTAAGTCTTTTAAATCAAGAAGAGTCATAGGTTTACTACATTTAATATATCAATACGGATGTGTTACTTTTGCAAAGACAAGATGAACTTCTGAATCATCTCTCTTTCTGACTCAGGTAAGCCTTGAATAGATTTTGAAATTGGATCGGTGCCTAGATCAGAGTATTGATCTGTACGACCTAAGAGATAGTCTGCAGACACATTCAGAACAATAATGAGCTTATAAAAATTTTCCAAAGATGGCTTTCGAGAGCCAGCTTCAATATGCGAAATTGAGGTCGCTGGAATTCCAGTTTTTTCAGAAATATCCTGCTGTGTCATTTTTCTTTGTGTTCTTATTTCTTTGAGCCGTGCACAAAACAGCTCTGAATCCATCTCAATCAACATAAAACACCATAAATCGACAATATAAACTTGACTATTTAGACAAGTTTTCATATATATATTGACAGTATTTTATTGTCTATTTCGACAAAAAGACATCTTTAAAAGAAATTTAAGGAGGAAAATTATATGAATAGTATTGTATATGCATGAGTGCCTTATCTCGACAATAAAGCACTCATGCTTTTCATTCAAAATGACTGAAATGAAAGATTGTAAAATTTCGACATTCTACATTTACATTCTTTCATAACAGACGATTTAAGTAAATTCACTTGGAGTCTATTATGAGCAATTCACCAGGCCAAATCCCTATTGCTATACACCCAGCTATTCGAAATTTAAATGTCCGTCAAATTGCTAAAATAATAGCAACAAAGATTATTGAAACTACGGCGTTACAACTTCAGTTTAATACAATATTTTGTAATCAGCTTGATGTAGCACAACATCTGAATAGTTATGAGGCAGTCGCCTATTTTGTTGATCAGCAGTTTTTTGAAAGATATGGTTTTAATCAATTAGAGTTAATTAATGTGAGTACTATTTACGATGAAGTGTTGAGTGATTTTCAAAAAAAATTTGGTATTAAAAAGTTATCTAGCTATCTAAATTAAGACTATCACATTGAATTATAATGTTTTAAAAATAGATGAACTTTATTTAAGATATCTAAATCATCTAACTTAGATGATTTAGATAATTAGAAAAACAACTTATCTAAATCACTTTAACTATATTTCAATAAGTTACCTGGATTTAGATTAATTAGATAAATTTTCTACAAGTTCTGGATGTAAAACTACATAGTCACTATTATTTAGTGTTTCGATTCGAACATGATAGGTTTCAATTAAATATTGCAAAGCAGCATCTCGTAGCTTAGCTGACTTAAATTTTGCATGCTTTTGATTGATACTCGATTTTAAAACCTTTTTATTACCTTTCCGATACTGATCTTTTAGCCACTCCAGCAAAATTTCACTGTCAGATTTACTATCTTTAGCATAATAATCAATCCACTGCTCTAAAGAATACCTACAGATACCTATAGCACCTTTCATCGTTTCAGATGTAATCACGTTCTCTTGCTTAAAAAATGCGAAAATTGCAGCGACTCTTAAAACATACTGAACAGTGCGCCTTGCATACGAGTGTATGAAAGCATATCGTCCATTTTTTTCAACTTCACGCAATACAAAGTTTTCATATTCAATATGCAGATCGTCTGCCTCTTCAGTTTTCAAAATAACCATATGAGCATTTGCACAGTCTAAAGCTTTTGGAACATCCGATAAGATTTTCTCACATAAATTCCAATATGCCTTGAGGTCTGTATCTTGATCTGGCCTTATAAATCGATCCTGTTTTGTGATTTGAACATTCTTCAAAGGTTCGGCAAAAACAATTAAGGCACGCGCTAAAAAACCTTGCTCTCGTAATAACTCATTTTGCAAAGCCGGGTAGGCAATCACATCTTGCACACCAATATTGATTGAAAAACGAACACCATCTACATATTCAATATTACTGCCTTTCAACACATTACTTATAGATTCCCCATCCAGTAAATTATTAATCACACTAAGTGCTTCGCCTACCGTTTCACTTTTCATGGTATATCCAGAAAATAGATATGCCCCTTCGCCAGTTGTCCATGTAAAACTTTTTTGATCGCTTTTTTTTACTAATGAAATCAGTCCTTGTATTGTAAGTTTTTTGAATCTAGCCAAAGGAACTTTTGGCTCAGTTAATTCATTTTTTGATCTAATCCATTCATCGTACTCTTTCTCATATAATGCCATACTGCTTTTTTCTATAGTTTTAGAAACATAACAGGCATCATTAATACAATTATCTTTGCCTGCACCACTTGGGAAGATCGTAATGGTAAAAAGGCTACAAGGTTGACCCTTGATCGTTTTATCACTAGGAGCATCGATATGTCCTTGTGCCAAAAAAGCCAATTCACCTAAGTAAGTTTGTCCTGCAACGGAGATTGGAACTTTATGAATATGTGCTGTTTTTTTAATTGCATTTGCGATTAATGTCGGAAAAGCCCAAAGGGGATACTCTTGTGGTGTATTTTGATTAACTAAACTTAAAGTTGATAAGGCAGGCCAAGAATTTGATGACTGAATTTTTGACTCACTTTCTACACTTTTATGTTTTAGTAAATCAATATATGAGGCATAAATGGCGTCAATCTGCTCTTGAACATCGGTAGACGATAGCGTAGAGAAGTTTTCTCTACTAAACCTTACGTGAGGTTGAGTGACTTCGTCATAATTAGCTGTTATGATCAAAACAGATTCAGGTAACAAGCTTTCTACTTCTTGCAACCCCAATATAAGATCTGGCAAGTAAATTACATATGATTTTGTAAAACAAATTTTTAAAAAAACATCCAATTCATCAGTCAAAACCACTCGCGATAATTTCGTTTTACTCAACAACCGATTGACTAATACACCATCACCAATTTGAAGTGCTACTTTCCGCCGCTCTATGCCTTTGTGGGGTTCATAGGATATATCGTATTGATAACCTACCCCCACAATCAAATAACCAGTCACAAAATTCAGATTAGAATTATTCACAAGTTTAAAAACATTGCACCCACCGCAATCCAAATCAGGATAGTGTGGATGTATGTAACTCTCGATTGAAATTTGATCGTCTCTTATAAAGTTTAAAGAAAACTCTTCAAATGTAGATGAAGAAGTGACTTGTCCAGTTAAAGGATGTGTACTTAATATAGGGTGTTCTTCATCTAATTTTATTTTCAACATCTTAATTCTTACCATATTCAAAAATTCAAGCAAAGCTCTTCCTGTCTACTTAATAAATTCAAGTAGATGTTTATGTACTGCACTAGAAAAAATGAGATTTAAATCAGTGATTTAATTTTTAGTTGAACCCAGCAAAAAATGCTGGATTCATAAAAAAATTACTTGATTTCACCAGCAAACTTTAGAATCTCATTACGATTCCAACGCAATAACCGACCGTGCCTTTTGGGAGAAATTGGTCCATTTTCGTAGATTGCCCATTTTCGAAGAGTCTGTGGCTGCATCCCTAAAAGGCGAGCAGCTTCAGCAGTAGTAAGTAGCAGTTTTTCATTCATTTTAGATGTCTCTAGATATCTTTTGACTTATCAAAACATCTTTTTTAGGGTAAAAATATTGTATAGATATATATTTTTTCTTTACCCTATTACATAGCTATGTTGAGGAAACCATTGTGGGACGACATTCAAGATCACGTATTGAATATGTAAAAACTATTACTTGGTACGATTTCTGTTTTAATCAATTGTCCCACTTTTACAACATTAAAACAGACTACGCTTTTACAAAATTAATCTATAATAATATTGATAAAAATCAAGATAATAACTTATTTAAAAGATATAAGTATGGGCTTTCAACCCCTCAGAATGAATGGCTAGAAATCGTCGACTTGAAGGTCATAGGATCAGCAGAAATTTTAACTCATCAGATTTGGAGTGATCTAAGCAATCAACCACAAGATGAAGAATTAATTTTAATTCAGCTACGAAAACTCCCTGGTTACCTAACAGAAGTGCTTTGGGATAAAGATTTTTATTCGATGAGAGAATTTAACAAAGAAGATCTAATTAATATTGCTCAATTCAGCTCCTTAAATAGTCTAGCTGTGTTGTATTTACTTCATCGATGGGGCTATACCATAGGCAGTCATAGTCTAATCAATGATTGCAATTCTATTATCATTGCAAGCTTAGATCAGCTTGTAAAAAAAAATAGCCACTTACATCGTTCTCATGTGCTTTTATTTGATGAGCTTTTCGAACAAATATTTGCGATAAATACTATGGGTTATAATAGACCATTAAAGGTACAGTTTAATTGGAGACAGTATCGGGAAAAAGAGTGGAGTGAAGACATTAAAAATCTATCAATACAAGAAGAAAACCTCTTGGTTACTCATCCTCAAATTACCCAGTTTATAAACAGTCCAAATTTGGAATTCGCTGCATTCCACAAGTCACTGTTTGGTTGAAGCAATTTCAAGTATCTTTCTTTAGATTCTTAAAGTTGATTTATTTTGCTTACTATGTGCTTACTAAAATCTAAAAACAAAAAAACCACTTACGATTAATGCACGTAAGTGGTTGTTTTATATGGTGGGCCTACACAGACTTGAACTGTGGACCAACGGATTATGAGTCCGCTGCTCTAACCAACTGAGCTACAGGCCCTATAAATACTGCTATTGCAAGTATTTTCGTTGAAGAATACTAGCGAAAATAAAATTGAATTACAAGAACTTTAACAAGTACTTAAATTTAATGGATAAATTTTAAACATTGTTTAGGGGGAGATATTAAATTATTGATGATCATCAGTACTTTGGGCGATTACATTGAGTGATTGATTGGCTTGTTTACGTTTATCTAAATAAATATCAAATGCGCTCCAAGCACATATGATCAAAAATACTGAAACAATAACAACAAATAATGTAATAAGCATGCTGCAATCCTTTTGCGCATTTTCGAATTTTGAGCTTGTGGCTCATTAAGACTAAAGTCTATATGATTCATCGAAATCTGAATATATTTATTTGATTAATTTTAATACAAAAAATCACTTATACCATTGTTTTTTATTATGAATGTTGGATTTTTTATATGCGGTAATTATCATAAATTTTAGATTGAAAAAACTATTTCACATTTTAAGTAAATTTACTTTTTACTCATTGGAGAATATAGATAACAAAATAAATATACAAATGTAAAAAAATAATCAGAATAGAGATTGTTTTTTTTAGTTTTTACTCCGACAATTTGCGTATTACGATTTTATGACATCAGGTTTCTATGAAAAAGTTGTTAGGAGAGCTTACTTTTAAGCTATCGGGTTGGTCATACGAAGTTGATCCAAGTGTATTAGAAAAAAAACAAGTTATTATTGGTTTTGAACATACTTCAATGATGGATGCCGTCCTTTCACTCGCTATTTTCCAAATTTACGATATAAAAATTCATACTTTAATTAAAAAAGAACTATTTAAAGGTCCAATGAAACCTATTTTAGAAAAAATAGGGGGCATTCCAGTTGATCGTAAATCAAATAAAGACATTGTTTCGCAAATGGTTGAGCATTTTCAAAATAATGATGAGTTCAATTTGGTGATTGCGCCTGAAGCAACTCGCGCAGAACGAGGTCAAGCACGTAAACCGATTCGTACAGGTTTTTGGCATATCGCCAAAGCAGCTGGTGTTCCGATTGTTTTGATGTATGCAAACTCTAAAACAAAGCAGGGTGGGATTTTTGGAAAGATCTATCCAACAGACTTAGATCAAGATTTGGCGGAAATCAAGCGCTTATATAAAGAGCATACAGGCTTGGATATTGTGATTCCTGAACAAAAAAATACTTAATTTATTCTAAATCTAAAAAATAAGCCCTTTTTCAAAAAAAAGCGCTTATGGTAGAATTGCAAAAAATTTGATATGGCATAAGGCCAATCTACAGGAGCATATTTCGCATGGCGGGTCATTCCAAGTGGGCTAACACAAAGCATCGTAAAGCAAAACAAGATGCGAGCCGCGCTAAAGTATTCACAAAATTTATTCGTGAAATCGTAACAGCAGCTCGTTTAGGTGGTGGTGATGTTGCATCTAACCCACGTTTACGTGCTGTTGTTGAAAAAGCATTGGTCGCAAATATGACACGCGATACCATCAACCGTGCTGTTCAGCGTGGTGTTGGTGGTGAAGAAAATGCTGACTTGAAAGAAGTCACTTATGAAGGTTATGGTGTTGGTGGTGTAGCTGTGATTGTGGAAACAATGACAGATAACTTAAACCGTACTGTTCCAGATGTTCGTCACTGTTTCTCTAAAACGGATGGTAATTTAGGTACTGCGGGTTCAGTGGCTTATATGTTTACGAAACGTGGTGAAATTTCTTTTGAAGATGTATCTTTAGAAGATAAAATCATGGAAATCGCTTTGGAAGCAGGCGCAGAAGACATCGAAGTGGATGAAGAAGAGATCTTAGTCATCACAACTCCTGAAGCATTTGGTGATGTACAAGATGCTTTAACAGCAGCGGGTTTAAAATCTGATAATGCAGAAGTGACGATGAACCCATCAACAAAAGCATTGATTTCTGATATTGATCAAGCGAAAAAAATCGTAAAAATGATTGATATGTTTGAAGATTTAGATGATGTTCAAAACGTTTATACCAACGTTGAATTCACTGACGAAGTAATGGCTGAATTAGACGCGATGTAAGTATCTAATTTGAATAGAAGAACGCACCTTAGAGTGCGTTTTTTATTGTTTTTTGAGTTGGATTCCTTAAAACTTTGGCTATAAACATATTTTTTTCGCTACGATAATCATCCATATTTAAATGAGAACAACGACTTTTTAAAGCATTATATTGTTGAACCAATTCGCTAGATTGCCTTAGGGTATCTCTAAAAATAATGAATGATTCAAATTCTGAACCTTTTACAATCAATTGCAAAGCAACCTCGTCGTTATTCAATGATTCCAACATGCACAGTTGGTGTGTTCTCAGTGTTTCTTTCTTTTCTTGAAAATTTAAAGTGATTAATTTTTGAATTGCATTTTCAAAAACAAATTGTTCCACAGCAATATAAATATCCAAATCGCCTTTTGAGATTGCATGAGGGATAGATGATGCACCGATATGTTCAATCAGAGCATTTGGTATGACTAATTTAATTTTCCGCTGGTAGTGTTCAAAAAGTTTTTGGCAATGTGGTTGATACTCTTCAGATGCGTAGAATTTCATGTGATGAGCCTTTTTAATTAAACCCGATTCAACAAACCAGTACAGTTAAATACTTGTTTATATTCTTTAATCACAAAACTTGAATGGAGTGCAACGACATGATCAATTTTCCCGATTCTTTTGAGTAAAATTTCACTGTAATTTTCCATGTCTTTGGCAATCACTTCGACCAAGAAATCCGCTGTTTGTCCTGTCACTAAAAACGCATTAATGACTTCAGGAATATTTTCAAGTTCTTCTAGAAATTTAGCAAAGGTATCAGTATCGTGTTTACTGAGTGAGATTTGTAAAATTACATGCAGTTTAAAACCTAATTTTTGAAAATTAATATCACGTTTTAAATTGGTCATAATATCGGTTTCAATCAGGTGTTTGATCCGACGATGTACAGAGCTGACAGATAGATTGATTCGTTCAGATAATTCATTCAGGTTAATATCTTCATGCGTCAAAATTTCAAGAATTTGTTTATCGTAGCGGTCAAGTTCCATGATTGAAGTCCGATTGAAAAATTATTTTCAATTAATCTAGAATGAAATGAATTATTTTTCAATTTAAAATTAATTCATGAGAAAAAGTTAAATAAAAATCTTCTAAGTTGAAAATTGATTGTACGAATGGTTTTTATCTAAAAGCGCGTATTTTTCGTTATAATCACATGTGTAATATTTATAATCAGTAATTAATTTAGGCTGTGCAGTGACAAATTCTTTTGATGTAGACCTCGAACTCACCGAAGCAGAAATGCACCTTTATTCACGTCAAATTTTGTTAGATGGATGGGACATAGACGCACAGGAAAAATTAAAACTTGCCAATGTGCTGATCGTTGGTTGTGGTGGGATTGGTTGTACTACCGCAGAATTACTCGCGCGTGCAGGTGTCGGTAAAATCACTTTAATCGATGCAGATACCATTGAGATCAGTAATTTACAACGCCAAATAGCCTATACAGAACAAGATGTTGGCTTTTACAAAGCAGAAATTCTTGCCAAACGATTACAAGGCATCAATCCATTTATTCAAGTTGAAAGTTATACATATAAGTTAGATCAATCAAATGCACAAAATTTGATTTCACAGCAAGATCTAGTCCTCGATGGTTGTGATAATTTCACGACACGCTATCTCGTTAATCAAGTTTGCACATCATCACAAGTCCCGTTAATTAGTGCTTCTGCGATTGGCTTTCAGGGGCAATTGTTTATGGTCGAAGGGGATTCAGCATGTTATGAATGTCTATTCCCAAAAGAACAACAGGCAAATGAAAGTTTACGTTGTGCAGATTCAGGTGTTTTAGCAACCACACCGAATGTGATGGCGAGTTTACAAGCCCATCACGCATTACTCTTTTTAGGTTTAGGTGCAACACCACTCAAGCAAAAATTGATGCTTTGGGATGGTTTAACAATGAAACAACGAATTTTAGCCTTTGAAAAAGATAGAGATTGTCCAAACTGTCAGGCAAGCCATACTGCAAATGCTCAATAATTTGCTACACTCAGACAAATTTAATTTTATTTTGACATTATGAAAAATAATATCTTTCTAGATGGTCTGCGTTCAGTTGCCCGAGTGGGGGAAACTGCGGTGATCGCAGCCAAAGCAGGCATTAAATATGCGACTGAAAAACCGAGTAATGCAAAGTTAATGCGTGAAACGTTTGAGTCGCTGGGTTCTACTTATATTAAGTTAGGACAATTTATTGCCAGTACGCCATCACTTTTTCCACGTGAATATGTTGAAGAATTTCAAGGCTGTTTAGATCAAACTCCATCATTGCCATTTAGCTATGTACAAGAAGTCTTAGCTTCTGAATTTGCAGGGCGTGATTTAAGTCAAATCTTCGCTTCAATTGAAGAAAAGCCACTTGCTTCAGCATCCATTGCACAAGTACATGCCGCGAAATTGGTCAGTGGCGAAGATGTGGTGATTAAAGTACAAAAGCCGGGTGTGGAAACCATTCTCTATACAGATTTGAATGTTTTGCATTGGGCGACAAAAATTTTAGAAAAAGCTGTGCCAAAGGTTAAATTTGCTTCATTGGCAGATATTGTCGATGAAATTAAAACCCGTATGGTGCGTGAAGTTGATTTTATTGAAGAAGCACAAAACCTCGATGATTTTGTAAATTATTTAAATGTTTCACAAAATACCGCTGCGACTGCGCCAAAGGTTTATCACCAATATTCAACTCGTCGTGTACTCACCATGCAACGTTTATACGGTGTACCATTAACCGACTTTGACGTGGTGAAGAAGGTGGCTAAAGATCCTTCTCAAGTATTGATCACCGCGATGAATACGTGGTTTGGTAGTCTAATGCTATGTAAATCGTTCCATGCAGACTTACATGCAGGCAATCTGATGTTGCTTGAAGATGGTCGTATCGGCTTTATTGACTTTGGTATTGTTGGTCAATTAAAACCTGAAGTTTGGCAAGCGTGTATGGCATTTATGGATGCGCTGCAAAAGACAGATTATCCACTCATGGCTGAAAATATGCTGAAAATGGGCATGACCAGTCAGCAGATTGATACCAAAGTGCTTGCAGATGATTTAGAGCGTTTATTTAGTGGCGTATTATTGGCTGATCCTGCACAAATCATGACTTCGAATCCTTCAGATTTAAATGACATCATGATGGATATGGTTGGCGTAGGTGAGCGTCACGGTATCCGTTTCCCACGTGATTTCGCATTGTTATTTAAGCAAATGTTGTATTTTGATCGTTTCATGCGTGTGCTTGCGCCGTATACTGATATTTATGCTGATCAGCGTTTGCAAATGGTGCAAGATTTAGATCCTGCTTCGTTGTTGAAGCATTGATTTTCTAAGTAAACTTCATAGATTAAATAATCCCTCCCAACCTCCCTTTATAAAAGGGAGGAGCTTTCTTTTATATTGTAAATTAGAGAGTTGGAAGTCCCCCTTATAAAAGGTGAGGAGCATACTCCGCAAGGGGGGATTCTAAGGGAACATTCATGGATGCAATTATCATTGAAGGGTTAAAAGTCGATACAGTGGTGGGGTGTTTCAATTGGGAACGTCAAATCATTCAGCCTTTAATGCTCGATATCACGATTCAAACCAGTTTAGAGCAAGCATCCAATTCAGATGAATTAGACGATACTTTGAATTATGCGGAAATTTGTGAAATTTCAACCAAAGTGATTCAAGAAGCTGCCCCGAAATTGATCGAACATGCAGCTAAGTTAGTATTAAATGCACTTTTTACTACCTATCCAGTGGTTGAATCAATTATGATTACGATCCGTAAGCCTGCTATTATCCCGCAAGCAAATTCTGTAGGAATTCGTCTTGAACGACACCGCAACGATATTCGCCTTAGCACTGGCGAGTAACAACCATCCTCAACAAAATTTTAAAAATGCTTTTGCTCAAATCTGTCATTTGGGCGAAGTAACGTTTTCTAAAATTTATCTAATTCCATGTCGTGATGGTGTCGGTGCGGATTATTGGAATGCTGCGTGTCTCGTCAAAAGTCATTTCTCTGTAAATGACATGATTGCTTTATTAAAAAAAATGGAAGCAGATTCAGGACGTGTACGTCCATCACATCAAATTTCTTTGGATGTTGATCTGATTGCATGGGGAACGGATTTATCTCAAATGCAATTTAATCCAAAAAAACTGCCTTTAGCATTGGATGTGAAAATTCCGATGTTGGATATTTGGGAAAATGAAAAATTTGTGCATAATCTACATGACTTTCCTGTCATGTGTTGTCATGAATGAATCCAATAAAATTACAACATTATTTACCTATTATCCAAAATATTAATTATCTCTATCAAGCTCAGAAGCATATCAAAGATGGATTTTGGCAGTTTGCTGATCGTGATTTTCTTTATCATATATGTGCACAAAATACTGAGCAATATCATATTTATGTGAATCGTTATATCAATGTTGTTATTCAAAAAAGAATGAATTTTGAACAAGAAGATTCAATGGAACCTATCATCGGGAAAATATTAGCTTTATTAGTTGATGATCAATTGGATGATGGTATGGCTGAAGGTGCGACGCAAGGTTTTTTCGATGCTTGTGATACACCACCACCTGAATTTTGGATAAGTTTTGAAAATGGAGTTTTATATTCATTTATACCGGATCAATTTATTCATCTTGCTGATGAAGGGATTTCATGCTCGATTGGTAAAAGTTTAGAATGGGCTTCGGATATAATATATTTCAGAGATATTATTTGATCTAGTAAACGACCTCTGCCTAAACTAATTAGACTAGATTTTAAAATCATTTCCAGTATGTATAAAATTCATAATAAAATATTAGAAAATATCATTTTATTCATGTCGCTTAATTTTGTACTCTAAAATTATTCAATTCAAATATTTATAATGAATCAAGTTGTGACTTGGTTTTAGGACATTCATTCATGAAAAATTTTAATCAGAAAGTGGCAGCAATTACGGGTGCAGGTTCAGGCATTGGACGTCAACTTGCGATTCAATTGGCACAACAAGGTGCGCATTTGGCATTGAGTGATATGAATGAACAAGGTTTGGTTGAAACTTTAAATTTACTCAAAGATTACCCTGTAAAAGTAAGCATCACAAAATTAGACGTAGCAAATCGTGAGGCAGTTTATGCATGGGCAGAAAGTTGTTTCAATGAATTTGGTCAAATTAATCTGATCTTCAACAATGCAGGTGTGGCACTTGCAAGTACCGTTGAGGGGATGAGTTATGATGAATTGGAATGGATTTTCAATATCAATTTTTGGGGTGTGGTTTATGGTACGAAAGCCTTTTTACCGTATTTGAAACAAAGTGGTGAAGGGCATATTATCAATACTTCGAGCTTATTTGGTTTAACAGCTCAACCTTCACAGAGTGCCTATAACGCGACTAAATTTGCAGTGCGTGGTTTTACCGAATCTTTACGTCAAGAATTAGACATTGAAAATGCAGGTGTAAGTGCAACCTCAGTGCATCCAGGCGGTATTCGTACTAATATTGCCAATTCGGCACGGATGAGTGATAGCATTCGTGCTTTAGGCATGAATCCTGAGAAAGCCAGTCGTTCATTTAATAAGGTACTCAAAACACCACCAGAAGTTGCTGCTAAAGTGATTTTAGATGCAGTTAAACAAGATAAAGCGCGTGTATTGATTGGCACTGATGCAAAAATTTTAGATTTGATTCAGCGTGTGACACCATCACACTATGCCAAAGCTGTTGATTTTTTAACGAAGAAATTAACGAAAAAATAAATAAGATTGGTTTTAACTTGCCCGTTTCCACGGGCTTTTTTTATTGATAATTGATGTTACGCACTTAAAAAAACAATGCACCTTTCAAATAGTTTTAGAGCACACTCGGCGGAGTCGTACATCGAAAATTTCAATTTCAGGATTAGCTTTCAGCTTGACCTACTTTTGTTTCGGCAAAATGAGCAGTGAAACTGCGCAAGGAAACCATCTTGCGAAGCTTCGCTTCTCACCGCAAAACTCGTCAACTACCAACTTTTGATTGATATATCGCAGAAACATTAACTTATAGATGTAGTCCTGCCTCAAACACGTTGCGGATGACGTTACCGCGTATCCAATTCTATTGAGAAATAAAAAATGTTTTGATGTTACTGCGTAACATTAGTTGATAATGAAAATAGGTCGGTGCTTTAAAATGAATACTGGCTTAAATTGTTAACCCATAAAATTGAAAATAAGTGCGGATAATGCATCGTATTTTGACTATGTCATAACTTTTAAAAGGTAGATAGAATACAAATTGCATGCTTTTGAAACGACATTCCAAAAGTATATGTCGGGTAAATGAGTTGCATCAGTTTATAGGAAAACAATCATGGGCTTAGGATATGGCGCTGGTGCAGGTGGCGTGATTGTTTTATTCCTTACCTTTATCAATGTATTGGTCATTTTTGCAATATGGGGTGGCTGGAAATACTATCGTCGAGGTAAAGGAACAACAAGCCGATTTGCTGACACAATGGTGAAAGGTTTGTTAGTGCTGTTAAGTGTATTTCCAATACTGGTTGTTATTTCATGGTGCATGATTTGGGTGAGTGATATTTCAACAGATCGTGCCCGATTTAATATCGTGAAAAAACAGAATGTTCAGCTTGAAACAGCGTTGCCTTATGGTGAAATTATATTGCCGAAGGGGACGTGGGTAAATCGTGATGGAGATTCTGAGCATGATATTGAATTACTTCCGAATGATGCACGTATTGGATTAGCGAGAGCATATTTTCCACAGCCTGTGAAATTAGGTCAGTATTCGGCACAAGCCTTTGAACTGCATCGTGAATTGTTGATTGAAGTTGCGCAAGACTATCAATTTGAAGCGAAAGGGACACAATGGAATTGCCCGAAAGGTTGGATTTTACAACTCGCATATACTGAAAAATTACCTGAAAATTATCGGTATCAACAAAATTATACGTGGTTTAAGCCGAGTCAATGGCAAGCAGTTGGATGTTTTGATGCAGGGGAAGGTGGATTACTTATTTTAGCATTGGATGGTGATGGTCTGAGAAATGTAAAAGATTTAAAGCCTGAGTAATTTTTTGCTGAATATTTAAGATAAAAAAACCTGTTATAAAAACAGGTCTTCATATTCAACTTATACGATTTAAAATTTTAAGATTTAAATAAAATAACTGGTTTTGGTCATCAATTTAGAAATCGCAGTCATGGTGATTTTTACTGGAATCGGCAAATCTACACCGCCTGCATCTAAAGCGGTATCACGATGATGTAATTCATCTTCATTCATTTGCACTAGGATTTTACGCGAGCGTTCATCCTGTGCAGGCAACTGGCTAATGTGATGTTGTAAATGCATACTGACTTGGCGTTCAGTTTCAGCTACAAAGCCTAAACTATATTTATCACCTGCAATACCTGCAAGTGCGCCCATACCAAAAGAGAGCCCATACCAAACTGGATTAAGTAGACTGGTATGACTATCTAATTCTTTTAAGCGATCTTCGCACCATGCCAAATGATCTTGCTCTTCGATCGCAGCAAATTCCATTTCACGACGGACATTGGGAAGTTTCGCTGTTAAAGCTTGACCATGATAAAGTGCTTGTGCACAAACTTCACCACTATGGTTGACACGCATTAAACCTGCAACATGGCGAGCTTCACTCACTGCAAGTTTGGTTTCAGTTTCATTTGAAGGATTGGTACGTTGAGCAGAAGTTGCGCCAGGCACTAAACTTCTTAAAGCTTGATCGAATGAA
Organism: Acinetobacter sp. WCHAc060025; assembly: GCF_004209355.1. Classification (NCBI taxonomy): domain Bacteria; kingdom Pseudomonadati; phylum Pseudomonadota; class Gammaproteobacteria; order Moraxellales; family Moraxellaceae; genus Acinetobacter; species Acinetobacter sp. WCHAc060025. Next base: position 198,541 of record NZ_SGSX01000002.1, read on the forward strand.
TTGATCAATTTGTCGATGCCCGTATATTGACGCATATTAGTCCTCCAAAGACACTTGAGTTGTAGCCACTAATGGTTTTAAACGAGTCAGTAACCAAATACTAAAAATAGCACTGAGTACAGCAGTAATACAAAATAGAATTTTAATATCTATTTTCAAAATACTTAAGATAATAATCGAGAAAATTGCAGATGAAACCATAAATATTGCATTAAAAATATTGTTCGCTGCAACAACGCGCGCACGATGCGACTTCGGTGCATAAGCTTGCATCATGGCATAAAGGGGAACGATATAAAAACCACCACTGATACCAAGAAGTGTTACAGCAAGCATCACATGATAATAGACTAAACCTGAGCTAAACATATCACCGACGGTAAGCAAATCTCCAGTAACTACAGGAACAAACGCTAAACTCCCAGCTAAGTAAAGTGCAAATGCAGTTAAACCTATAGCACCGATGGGCACCATTTTAATATTTACACTTGCGCCACCAATTTTACGGCACAGTAATGAACCGACACCAATACCAACAGAAAAGAAAGTCAGTAAAAGGCTGACGACATTTTCATTGGCATGTAGGTTTTGTTGTGTCAGCTGTGGGATTTGAGTCAGATAGGTTGCGCCGTAGAACCAGTACCATGAATTTCCAAGCAATACGAGAAATACTAATGGAAGGCTTTTGGCATATTTAATAGTCTGAAAACTGGTGCGGAAAAAGTTCCAATCTATTTTTAAATCAGCATTTGAAGTGGGTTGTTCTAAAATAAATCGGCTAGATAAATAGCCTAAAACTGCAATCGCCAAGATGGTTAAACAAATCCAAACCATATTGCCTTGCGAAAGTGAAATGACCGCACCACCTAAGATCATTCCCACTAAAATTGCAATAGATGTCCCAGATTGGAACAGCGCATTCCCTGACATCAGTTCATTCGGTTTCAATATTTCAGGCAAAATGGCATATTTAATTGGACCAAAAAAGGTGCTGTGCGTTCCCATTAAAAATAGAGCAACCAATAAAATCCATAAATTGCCCAATAAAAATCCTGCTGTCGCAATCAGCATAATAACGATTTCTAATATTTTGATGTTTCGGACTAAAAATGAACGTTCATATTTGTCCGCAATTTGCCCAGCGGTCGCAGAGAAGATGAAATAAGGTAAAATAAAGAGCAAAGCAGCGACATTATTTAAGGTACTGACTGCGGCAGTTTGTTGTTGAATCCATCCATAGGTAATCACTAAAAGCAGTGATTGTTTAAACACATTGTCATTTAAAGCCCCAAAAAACTGGGTCAGGAACATCGGTAAAAACCGTCGTGTACCTAAGATATGTTTATTTTTTTCCATTGAGTTGACTTCATTTAGTTATTTAGAAGAAATGTTTGAAAATAGTAACTCTCGTGCAAAATCATGTATGATGTTTTAACCTTAAATCATGTTTAAAACCAATTGTTTTGAGTGTTTTGAAAGATTCTTTTTAAACAGAATTAACTTTCCATAAATTCAGGTTATTCGAGCTTGGTATGCCAGCAAAAAATCAGTTTAAAAAATCAGTGCTTGCTTATTCTATACAGCCACATTTCGATTGGTATCATATCAATAAAATGTTATGCGCAAGTGTTTTTTTAAGTATTTTTGCTGTACCTGTAAGTAATGCTGAACAGATTTCAAACAGTTCGAATCCGACTGAGGTGAAAAGTGAAATTACGCATAGTGCAGAACAATTAGAATCTGCTGCATTACAACAAGGTGTATCGAACGAAAAAATAGATCAGTTAGATCAAAAAATCAAAGATGCACAACATATTGATCAATTTGACAGCACTCAAATGTTGCAACAGCAACAACAAGGTTTAGGTGTTCAAAATGACTTTAAACCAATTCAGTTTGAAGATCTTGAAGAGTTACCAGCAGTATCTATTGATCAGTCTTTAGCAAATGAAATTTATCAAACAGCTGAAGCTGCCAAAACAGAAGCACAAAATTTTGAACATGGTGTAACGAAAGTACCAGAAGTCGGTGTAAGTGAAGCGACACAAATAGAAATGTCTGAAATCACTCAGGCGCCTATTAATGTTGATCAATTGATTCAGACTATTCGCGCAGACAATAAAATTGATGTCCGTGAAAATGCATCAGGTACGACCTTAGTCGATCGCAATGATTCAGAAAATGTAGAAGCTGAGCAAGAGAAACCAGGCTTTTTTAAACGGATTGTAAATCGTGTTCGAGGCCCTCAAGACAATGGTGTGGCAATTGCAAAAATTAGTGTATCGGTTTCAGGTGCGCCTACGATTCTCACCAATAATTTAAAAGCAAAACTTGGAACATTTACTCAGGAAGCTTATTCTGATTTTAATGGTTCGGTTCCTCAACTGCGTACTCTAGCGGTTCAAGCGGCACAAGCAGTCGGGTATTACAATACACAATTTAAATTTTCCAAAGCGGGTGATAATGCTTTACATGTGGATGTAACACCGAATAATCCAGTTAAAATTGTTGATCAAAATATAGAGTTTTCTGGGGCAGGCTCGAAGCTTGCACAATTCCAAGTGATTAGCGTATTACCAGATTTAGATAAGGGAGATATTCTGCATCATGGTGCTTATGAAACCATGAAAATGCGGATTAGCGACGCTGCTTCAAACAATGGTTTTTTTGATAGCTATTGGCGCTTACATGATGTCAAAGTTGAGCAACCTCAAAATACGGCCAAAATTGATTTAAAATATGAAACGGGTGATCGTTATAAATTGGCTGATGTCGAATTTAGAATGAGTGATCCATCTAAGCCATTGCCTATTGATTTAAAAATTCTCAAAACACTAGCACCTTGGAAAGATGGGGCAGACTATACGGCATGGCGTGTCAATGGTTTAGCCAATAACTTAACCAACTCGCGTTATTTTAACTACACTTTAGTAGATGCTGTTAAGCCTGATGCAATTGTAAAACCACTAGAGCTTCCTGCAGATCTACAAGCATTGGTGGATCAGGAAAAAGTCGCTGAATCTGTATTTACTGAACAGACTGGTGTGGAAAAGGCGCATGTTTCCAATAAGGAAGTGACCCAGAATGTAGTCAATGAGAATCAGTTTGCGGGGACTCAGAATTCGGGTGTAAATCCTAATTTGAAACAATTACAAGCCCAGCAAAAAGAAAAAGAATTGGATGAAGATGCGATGCGTGAGCAAGCGCGTGAAACTAAAAAAATTCCAGTAATTGTGACTTTGAATGCAGATCGTTTAAATAGTTTAGAAACAGGTATTGGTTATGGAACGGATACAGGTGTTCGTTTACGTGGACAATACCGCCGTGCCATCGTCAATCATTTAGGGCATTCTTTTGACGCCAATATGGAATTGTCTCAGATCCGCCAATCTATAGATGCACGCTACAACATTCCATATAAGCATCCACTGAATGACTATATTAGTTTAGTCGCAGGTTATGAGCGTGAAACTAGGGATGGTATTGGTAATGACATGGATTTGGTTATTGAGTCTGCTGTTGCAGGGGTAGACCGTATTATCAAAGGTTCGCGTCGAGAGTGGCAACATATTTTGGGCGTGCGTTATCGTTTAGACCGCGTCACTCAAGATGGTCCAGTCGATATTTCCAATATTCCAGATGCTTTTTTGATTCCAGGTTCAAATCAAGAACAACAATCTTTATTGCTTGGTTATGAAGCGACTAAAACGACAAGTGATAACCGTATTAACCCAACCCGTGGTTATAAACAAAGTTATAAAATTCAATTAGGTAGTGGATCGTTACTGTCTGATACAGATATGGCGATTACCAGTGCAGATTGGAAAGGTTTATATTCTTTTGGGGCAAATGATAATCACCAAGTCGTAGGTGGCTTGAATGTGGGGTATATTTTTGCCAAAGACTTTGAGAAAGTTCCTTATAATTTACGTTACTTCGCGGGTGGAGATCAAAGCTTGCGTGGTTTTGATTATAAGAGCCTTTCTCCAATTGAATATGGTTATAAAGTGGGTGGTCAAGGTTTAGCTGTAGGTACTTTGGAATACAATTACCAATTTAAAGAAGGTTGGCGTGGTGCAATCTTCAGTGATTTTGGTAATGCTTACGACAAGTCATTTAGTAATGATTCAGAATACAGTTTAGGGTTAGGGATTCGTTGGAAATCTCCAATTGGTCCAATTCGTTTAGATGTCGCGTCCGGTATATCCGATCCTGGGCATCCAATTCGACTGCACTTCTTTATTGGTTCGCAACTTTAATCGACTAAAAATATAAGAGAATTACTGGAAATATTATGGCTGATGAAGAGCATCAAGATGTTCAAAATGAACAGCAAAATGATCAACTAGAGCAAGAGCAGGCAAAAAAACGTCATTGGTTACGTAATGTTCTGATGTCTTTGCTTTTGGTGATCATTCTCTTGATTACGGCATTGGTCATTATGTTTAGTACGGATAAAGGCAGTAAGTTTTTATTAGACCGTGTCGCTTCTAGTCAGAAAATTATTCATTATGAATATGAAGGTGGTAACTTACTCAAAGGTATTATTCTCAAAAATATTTTGGTAACGCTCAAACCTGTCGATGTGAAAATTGATCGTGCGGATGTATCATTGGGTTGGCGCGCAATTCTAGATAAAGAAATTCATTTGAGCCATGCCGATGTTAACAATTTACAAATCATCAGCAAATCACCACCTAGTGATGAACCATTCAAATTCAACGAAATTAAACTGCCTTTTGTTTTGCGTTTAGATAAAGCTGATGTCGATCATCTTGAAATAAAAACTGCCTCATCAAAAATAAGTTTTAATGATATTCATCTTGAAGATACATTGTGGTCTGAAACTGCGCTCAAATTTAAAAACTCCAAAATGGATATGGGCTATCTGTCAGTACGTAATGCCACAGGGAATATGGACTTTAAACAAGGTGATTATCCGTTAAATGCAACAGCAATTGTAAAATTACCCTCTTTAAAAAGTATCAATGTTGAAGACATTTATGTACATGCGCGTGGTTCATTGGGTACGATCAGAGCAGGTATTGCAACCAAGACGCCTGATATGTTGACAGGTTGGGCGATTGTTCATCCGATGCGTCCAAATGTACCAATGAATGGTGCTTTAATTTTTAAAGATTACCATTTGCCATTTTTACTTGAGCAAAAATTGTTGGCGAAATCAGGTAAAGCGACATTCCAAGGTGATATTAAAGGTTTAAATCTAGATTTAAATACAGATTTGAGTGGACAGAATATTCCACAGGGACAATACACTGCATCCGCACATACCGATTTATTACATCAGCTCAATATTAATAATTTAAATGCTCAGTTGATGGGGGGCGCAATCAATGCGGCTGGGTTAGTCAGTTGGCAAGATCATGTGCATTGGGATATTAAAGGTCGTTTAGATCGTCTAAATCCAAAAGACAAGCTGATTCCACAAGTGGTACAGGATTTCTTACCCCCATCTTTAGATGCTGAGATTGGTTCAGTTGGCGAATTAAAACAAGGCTTACATTTATCTGCAAAAGTGGATTTTGATAAGTATGAAAATTGGAATGTACGATTAGATCAGGCAGAGCAAAAAGGTAAAAAACCTGAACCGATGTTAATGGATGTTGCATGGAAAAATATTGATCGTGCGGTACCCTATGTTGGTTGGTTGAGTAGTGAGCAAGGGCAAGTCAAATTAGCACTTGTTGAAGGTCAGCAAAATATTCATGTCGCAACAGTAGTGAAAAAGCATGAAAAAGGCAGTCTACCTGCTGGAAAATACGATGCTCAACTTGATCTAAAAGGCAATGACTTACATGTACCACAGTTCAATTATCTAGCTGATCAAGGCGCTTTATCGGGGAGTGCGGTTGTAGAATTACCAGATGAGAAACGCCAGTTAAAATGGAACGCTTTATTAAATGCGAAGAATTTTAATCCGCAAAGTATCATTGATACAGCACCAGTTAATTTACTCAATGGTCAGCTCAAAGCCAGTGGATATGCACAACCAAATCAGCAAATTATCAACTTAGAGTCGATTAATTTAACGGGGCGCATGGCTGGTCAAGCCAATGCTGAAACAATTCAGTTAACAGGCAAGAGCACCGCTGCTGTACTTTTCCATGATCAAAAAGCGGGTGGCGCTTTTAAAGGCTTTGCGGTGAATTACGACGGTGCATTAAATGCAGCACAAATGAAACAAGGCAGTGGCTTACTCAAACTTAAAGTTGCAGGAACACCTGAACTCATCAAAATTAGTGAATTTCAGCATGATGGTATCGCTGGAAAAATACTTGCCAATGGTTTGGTGCATATCAGCAATGGAATTGGTTGGGACATCAATGCCTCATTGGTTCGCTTTAAACCACAATACTTTGTCTCTGCTGTACGTGGTGAAGTTTCTGGTAATGTTAAAACACAAGGCAATTGGTCTGATCAACTAAAAAGAATTAATATTCAGCAATTAAATATTGCAGGGATGATTAATGGTAAGCCTTTACGTGGAAAAGGTAACCTAGCTGTTGTTTTAAACAATAATCAAAAAAGATTTATGCCACAACAGTTTGAGGCAAATGACCTATTCTTGTCTTATGCACAAAACCAAGTTCAAGCAACAGGAAATGCACAAAACCTACGTTTAAAAGTGAATGCACCTGCGTTGTATGAACTGTATCCAAGCTTGCGTGGTAAAGCTTATGGTTATTTGAATTTACAAGCTCAACCTCGCTTAAGTGCTACAGCTAATTTAGCCGTTGATAATTTTGCCTTTGGCGACACACTAAGTATTAAAAAGCTGAGTTTAAAAGGGGAAATGCCAACCTCTGATACCGTACCATCTAAAATGGTGGCGCAAATGGATACATTGCGCAGTAGTGATCGAGAAATTCAACATGCTGCCATGACCCTATCTGGAACATACAAGGCACATTTATTGCAAGTTCAAGCTTGGAACTATTATTCTAAATTCTATGTACAACTTGCGGGTGGATTTACCCAGAAAAATGATTGGCTAGGGCAAATTCAAAAAGGTGAATTTGACTCAGTCCGTGTACATTTGCTACAGCAACAAAATGCACCTGTAATTTTCAATTCGGCAAAAACGGAATTGTTTGTTGGTCAACATTGTTGGATGAGCCAACAAAGCCAACTGTGCTTTGATCAGCCAATTCGTGCAAGTAAGCAAAATGGTAATGTTTCATTCATCACTAAAAATTTAGATCTTCAAGATTTTGCAGCCTTTATGCCAGAAGGTTTGGCATTAACAGGTAAGCTAAATGGTTATGCAAGAGCTTCATGGGCACAAGGTACTCAGCCGAAGTTAGATGCAAAATTAGTAACGCAAAAAGGTCAAATCGGTTTAGCGGCTGAAGATCCGAATGATCCATCAACTTCTATGGAATATGATGAAGCCAGTGTTATTGCAAAAAGCATCAAAGATGGTTTATTGCTCCGTGTAGATTTAAAAGCACCGAATATTGGTACTGGTTATGCGAGTGTGGTTGTCAATCCATACGTCGATTCAAAACCAATGCGCGGTGAAGTGGCATTTAATGAAGTTCAGTTGAAGATATTAAAACCATTTATAGCAGATGTACGTAAATTAAATGGAACCTTGTCATTGGCAGGGAAAATCAGTGGAACTTTGACTCAGCCGTTGTTTGATGGTGATTTAAGATTGCGCAATGGTGAAATTAGTATGATTTCACTGCCTGTCAATTTAAATAACATTCAACTCTATTCGTCAATACGCCAAGATACTGCAACGATTAATGGTGCATTCAACAGTGGTCGTGGTGTCGGTCAGATTAATGGCTCAATTGATTGGAAAAATGATCCACATGTCCAATTGCGTGTGAAAGGCGATAAATTATTAATTCGTCAAGCGCCATTGATCACAGCAGTGGTCGATACCGATATACAACTGGATGCCTTACCTTTAAGTCGTCGTATCAAAGTTAATGGTAAAGTTGATGTGCCAAGTGCGTTGATTTCAATGCCTGAATCAAGTGCAACAGTGGTGAACGTATCTCCAGATGTTCGGATCGTCAAAGAAGGACAAAACCAACTGGCTATTTTAAAAGCCGCGAAACCTTGGGATATTCGTGCTGATGTTTCTGTGAACTTAGGTGATAAAGTTATTTTCCAAGGCTTTAATAGTCGTATTCCTCTGATTGGGCGTTTGTATTTATCACAACGCGGTTTAGAAAGCGCTATGCGTGCCAATGGTGCAATTGGTGTGAGCCAAAAAGTCGTGATCGAAGCTTATGGTCAGCGTCTTGATTTAAATCGTGCAATTGCACGTTTCAATGGACCATTGGCAAATCCAACGCTTGATGTTGATACCAATAAGAGCATTTCAGGCAGTACGGTGGGTATCCGTGTTACAGGTACAGCGACGAGTCCGAATATTCAGGTTTATAATGATGCAGGACTGTCTGATCAAGAAGCGATGAATGCGTTGATTACAGGTCGTATTAATGAAGGTTCGAGTGGTTTGAGTAATGCGGAAGGCTTTAAATCTGATGTGAATAATACTATTGCAGCGGCAGGGATTAGTTTAGGTTTGGGTGGAACTCGGGCATTTACCAATCAAATTGGACGTACTTTTGGTCTAAGTGGTTTGTCGTTTGATGCACAAGGTACTGGTGATGATACGCAAGTCAGTTTGACGGGTTATATCACACCAGATCTTTATATTCGTTATGGTGTAGGTGTATTTACTCCAGTGAATAAATTAACCTTGCGTTATCAAATGAATAAACGTTTATATTTGGAAGCGAGTCAGTCACTTGAGAAAGCCATCGATTTGTTCTATCACTGGAGATTCTAGCCTAAGAGTTTAAGTGCTTAGAAAAAAATGGTTAACTAGAAAACTCGGGCAATTTGTCCGAGTTTTTATTTGCGGGTCAGTTTGCATATTGTCGATAAAAAGAGGTTTAAGTTGATTTAATAAATAAATTATTCCATGCTGTAACTGCGTTGCTTTACTCCGATTTAAGTTTGGAAAAATAATAAATGTATGATCAAAAACGTATTGAGAAATTAGAACAGGCTTTAAAGGAAAATCCTAAAAAATATCAAGCAAAGGTGACGCTTTTAGCTTGGTTGGGTAATTTGTATATTGCTTTTGGTGTGATTGTTCTACTGATTTTATTGGTCTTGGCTTGTTTATCCATTCTTGTGCTGAAGGCTTTTGCAATTAAAATTATCATTCTAGTGGCAATATTTCTATATGTCATTGTTCGTTCACTTTGGGTGAGTGTAGATAAACCACAAGGTATTGAAATTTTTCAACAAGATGCTCCAGAATTGTTTCAGATTATTCATCGACTGCGTGAACAATTAAATTCGCCACATTTTCATCATGTGCTCATTACAGAAGAGTTCAATGCAGCAGTGGTACAACGCCCAAGATTGGGTATCTTGGGGCATGATGAAAATTATTTGATTATTGGTTTGCCTTTGATGCAATCGCTTTCAACTGAGCAATTAACCTCAGTTTTAGCACATGAATTTGGACATTTATCGAAAAATCATGCCAGAGCAGCCAATTGGATTTATCGGCAACGTATTCGTTGGTCACAGCTCTATATGTTGGTTGAACAAAATGCCAGCCGAATTGATATTATATTTCGTCCGTTTTTTAAGCGATTTGTACCTTATTTTGCAGCTTATTCATTTCCAATTGCACGAGCGAACGAGTACGAAGCGGATAGAATTTCAGTAGAATTAACTTCTGCTGAAACAGTTGCTGAAACTTTAAGTACAGTAAATATAGTCGGTTGCTATTTAAATGAAGAATTTTGGCCGACCATTTTTAAGCATGCAGAAGAGATGCCAAAACCAAATGTGTCACCTTATTTGGGTTATGTCCAACGATTAACAGACTTTGCGCAAAATGACAAAACACAGCTTTGGTTAAATCAATCTTTGAGCCTAAAAACCAGCTTTGAGGATACACATCCATCTTTACAAGATCGTTTAGATGCAATCGGACAGTCTGCCAAAGTTGCATGGGTGAGCAATGAAGCTAAATCTGATCGATTACTCGGTTCTCGTTTGATTGAAATTACTCAAATTTTTGATCAAAAATGGCAAAGTGATGTACTCGAAAGCTGGCAGAATCATTATCAGAATATTCAAAAGCAGAAGGAATATTTGGATGAGCTCAATCAGAAAATTGAACAAAATATAATTCTGACTGAAGATGAAAAAATTGATCATATTGATTTAACAGAGCGTATTGCACATGATCCTGAACGCGCATTTCTGCTTTGTGAAGTCTTGTATCAGCAGGATTCGGATAATGCACGTGTCAATTTTATTTATGGACAATTCTTGATTGAGCGAAAAAATGATTTGGGGTGTGAAATCTTAGAGCGCGCAGCTGAATTGAATGAGTTTTATCAAGTTAAAGTATATGAAACGTTGCAACAATTTTATTTATCTCAACAGAGTTCGACCCTAGCGGATAAGTATCAGCAGCTTTTATTAGATAGGGTGGAGCTTGAACAGAATGCGATGCAGGAAAGAGAGCAAGTGACAGCGCGAGATCAATTTATTCCACATGCTTTAACGGATATTGAATTGGAAGCGTTGTTGTCGCAATTGAAAGCCTATTCAAACATCAAAAAAGTCTATTTGGTGAGAAAACAAACTCAATATTTAGCACATGTTCCATGCTATGTACTTGGTTTTAGCCTGAAGCAAGGATTCGGTAAAGTGGATGAAGACGCGATTGTGCAGACCATGCGTGTTTTACACGAAAATGTGACATTTGCAGGAGAGACTTTTTTATTGAGTTTTGATTTAGCACAAACGAAGCAAATGAAAAATAAAATACTTAAAGTGCAAAATTCACAACTCATTTAGCTTATTTAAAAACTGGCTTAAGACTTAAATGTAAAAAAATTTAAATTTGAAATTGTTATAAATAAAATGCCCAATATGAATTGGGCATTTTATTTAACTTTTGATTCAAATATGGATTTGATTATTCAGTCAGTAAGACATTGCCATATAGTTCACGCAAATCACGTTTCAACATTTTTCCTGTACCAGTCAATGGGATTGAATCAACAAAAATGACTTTGTCAGGAATTTGCCATTTTGCAATTTTATCGCTGTAGTAATCTAATAAATCTTGTTCGGTAATCTGGCTGTCTTTATGTTTAATCGCAATCACAATTGGGCGTTCATCCCATTTTGGATGTTGAGCCGCAATGGCTGCAGCCATCGCAATTTCAGGGTGATTCATGGCAATATTTTCGAGTTCTACGGATGAAATCCATTCACCACCTGACTTAATCAAGTCTTTGGCGCGATCACTGAGAAGCAGGTAGCCATCTTCATTGATCGTAGCAATATCACCTGTATCAAACCAACCATCAGCACTCAATGCATTGCTTGATTTACCATAATACGAGTCAATAATCCAATGCCCTTTGACTTGAAGGTTACCCGTAGTGTGTCCATCACGTGCGACTTCATTGGTACCATTTTCTTCATCAGTAATACGTAAATCTACCCCGAATGGTGGGCGACCCTGAGAAAGACGGATATTGAGTTTTTCATCATCACTCAACTGTAAGTGTTTAGCTTTAAGTTGGTTACCTGTACCTAGAGGGCTCATTTCAGTCATCCCCCATGCATGAATGGTTTCACACTGATAAATATCTCTAAATGCTTTCATCATGGCAGCAGGGCATGCAGAACCACCAACGACATTACGTTTCAAGCTATCAAGCTTACTACCTGATTGTTGAGCTGCAGCCAATAAACCTTGCCAAATCGTCGGAACACCGAGCGCGATGCTAACTTTATATTCATCAATCATGTGTACTAAACTTGCACCATCCAAGCCTGGACCTGGGAGTACTACGGTACAACCGACCATCGCTGCTGCATAAGGCGTACCCCAAGCATTGACATGGAACATTGGTACGACAGGCAACATGACGTCTTTTGCGGATAGATTGAGTGAATCAGGTAGTGCGATGGCATAGGTGTGCAAAATGGTGGAACGATGGCTATACAATGCACCTTTAGGATTACCCGTTGTTCCAGAGGTATAGCACAGCGAACTCGCGGTATTTTCTTCTAATTCAGGCCACTCGAATTGTGCAGAATGGTTCGCAATCAATACATCATAAAATTTAACATCAGGAATTGCATCAGCAACATCTTGATCAAAAGCACCGAGATAGACAAAGTGTTCGACTGTAGGTGTGTGTGGCTTAACAGCTTTGATCAAAGGTAGGAATGTTTTATCAAATAGCACCACTTTATCGGCAGCATCATTAATAATAAAAATAAGTTGTTCTGGAAATAAACGTGGGTTAATGGTGTGACACACTAGACCACTTCCAGAGATGGCATACCATGATTCAAGATGTCGATGATTATTCCATGCAATTGTGGCAACACGATCACCAAGTGTGAGTCCAAAATCAGATAAGGCGTTGGCAAAGCGTTTTGAGTTTTCAGCAACTTGAGCCCAATTGGTTGTGGTGATCGTACCATCAGTATTTTTTGAAATAATCGCTGTATCACTGTGATAACGAGTCGCATGTTCAATCAGGCTACTGATTAACAGTGGTTGTTGCATCATACATCCTTGCATATAAAATTCCTTTATAATCATATTGATAAATATTGAATATTAATTTTTCTAAAGCTTTCTATTGGGAAAGATGATTCAAATAGAAAAAGCTATTATTTCATCCTATATAAAAGTCGGATTAAATCAAGAAAAAAGACAAATATTTTTTTAGATTATGTGAATTATTAACCAATAAAAACAATAGTTTAAGAATTATCGTAATATGAAAAAATCTATCGAAATTAATGTGAAAAAACGTTTGGAATATACTACTAAAGAATGAAAAATAAAGTTTACATTTTTAGAATAAAATGTGATAAATATATCTTATACCTTGCTAAGGTATTGATGTTTTAGGATGAAACTATCGTTTACGACGAAATAGTCAGAAGGAGTTTTGCAATGTTTCAGATGATTAGAAAATTATTGTGTATCCATAGTTTTGAATATGAAATTGGAAAAAATAGTGTGATAAAAGAGTGCCGTAAGTGTGGTGCTCATCATTAATTTTCTAAACGAAGTGTAAAAATATCACCATATGAAATCATTCATGGCACATGACTAAACTATGGTGATATTTGAAATAATTTCAAAATCATAGGTAAACAGAAAAAATCAAACAAATTTGAGATTTAAATAACAATAATATTCATGAGATTGGGTTTTATTCATTTATTTAGACCTTTTCATTCAATTTACATTTGATCAAATTAAACAATTCCATATTAATCCACTCACTCTTATATGATTTAAGCTACAATATTTCTTTTTTACATATTTGAGCTGTATGGCTAAAGATTTTTCTACTGAGAGTTATATTGTAGACGAGCAGCTTGCAGATACTTTAAGTTGGTTATCTCAGCATCAAGATTGTTTTGATGCCTTACATTTTGATGTTTTGACCCAAGAACTGAAAGTACATCATGCCAATGGTATAGATATTATTCGTTCAGGGATGTATTTAACCGCAAAGTACGGCATTCTTGTCACATCATTATAGCGTTAGGATAAAATGGCTAAGCAATTGATCTGCATGCATCAATTTTGATCCATCATTTTATTTCAAAATTTTCTTTAAACTTCATCTCTAAACTTGAGAAAAGACCGTTACACTAGTGACTTTAATTAACTTTCAATAACCAATTTCTGAATCGTAATGAATGTGAATTTAGCAGAGCATCAGCGTAGTATTTTAGCTGCAATGGGAATAGACCTTTGGATTCCTCGGGTCGATGTTCAAACACGTCATTATCAAAATACTTTATATCGTGATGTTGCTCAAAATGAAGCTGAAATTGCAACAACAGTTGAATTTAAAGACTTTAATCATTCCATAACAGCATTAACTAAAAACACAGAAAATGTCTTAGCACGCTGTGAAAGCGCAGTTCAATCAGAAGTTTCACTGCTTAAAGTGAATGCTGAAACGCAACAGACAGAAGAGATCACTTCTTCAGAACAAATTCAAAAACAAACGGCGATCAGCGTTGAACCCGCCCTAGAAATCGCGTCATTTGAAATTCAAGCTTATCAAATAGAACATTGCGTAATCTTTGTGGATGCTACTCAGCTGAATGATGATCAAAAAACTTTATGGGGAAATATCCAACATGCAGCTTTTGGTCAGTATTTTGAACTTAAGTGGCCTTTTCCAATGCTTCAATTTCAAGATGGTCGAGGTGCGTCGATGTATATTCAAGGTTTTATCGATGGACTACGTCAAGAGCGTAAAATCATTAGTTTAGGACAATTAACGCATTTAAATCAGAGTGAAGTGATTCAATTGGCAAGTTTACAAGAAATGATTGAACAACCTATTTTAAAGCGTCGCTTATGGCAGTTTATGCAGAAATAAATACCATTTGGATAAAAAACTTATTATTTTAGACATAGTCATTAACGAGATGTTCAGGGATATGAGTAAAAAAGTCATTGTTTTTAGTCAGATTGATTCAGACGTTCAGGCACGCTTAGAACAGCAATATCAAGTTGTGGTAATTAACCCGAAACAGGGTGATGTGAATGAACAAATTCGAAAGGAAGTGGTCGATGCTGATGCCATGGTTGGAGCAGGTCGACTATTAAATGAATCGAACTTGGCAACCGCTCAAAAGCTAAAAATTATTTCATCTGTGAGCGTGGGTTATGACAATTATGATGTTCAATATTTAAATCAAAAGAAAATATGGTTGGCGAATACACCACATGTACTCACAGAAACCACAGCAGATTTAGCATTTACATTGCTTGTCAGTGCAGCACGTAAAGTACCTTCGCTTGATCAATGGACAAAGCAAGGCGAGTGGAAGCGTACAGTGGGTACAGCACAATTCGGTCAAGATATATTTGGCAAAACTTTAGGTATTATTGGTCTTGGTCATATAGGTGCTGCAACTGCACGACGTGGTTTTCATGGTTTTAATATGAATATCCTTTACCATAATCGCCGTGAAAAAATAGAAGTTGCCCAACAATTCAATGCGCAATATCGAAGCTTGGAGGATTTATTACAGCAATCAGATTTCGTTGTTGTTGCTGTGGATTTAAATTCAGAATCTAAGGCGTTGATTGGTAAGCATGAATTATCACTGATGCAAAAGCATGCAGTTTTTGTCAATATTGCACGTGGTTCGGTGGTAGATGAGCAGGCTTTGATCGATGCTTTAAGTAATCAACAGATTTTTGCAGCAGGTTTAGATGTATATCAAAAAGAACCTTTGCAAGACTCGCCATTATTCAAATTGGATAATGTCGTGACTTTACCTCATATTGGTTCAGCAACAGCAGAAACACGTAAGAAAATGGCTGAATTGGCGTATCAAAATTTAATCGATGCTTTGGAAGATCGCGCACCGCGTTATTTGGTTAATCCACAATTTTAAAAATGTGGGAGAGGAGGTAATTTACAATATTGTAAAAACCTCCTCGATATTATTGGTTAAAACAAAACTACACTTCATTGCAAATCTATCCTAAATTCGATGTTATATTCAAATAGTTAGAGTAAAAGAGCAATTCCTTTGAATAAAACCTTATTAAGTCTTTGTCTATGTTTGACTACAAGTTTGAGCTCTGCAAATGATTTTTATCAAAATAAGGTAGGAGCTCAATTTGATGTGCCTGAAATTGGTGGTGGCGTAGGTTTTATTGATCAACAAAAAGAAAAAGTGATTGGTGAAAAAGTCTATCGTCAAGTTCAGCAACAAATGCCTGTGATACAAGATCCATGGTTGGAAGATCAGTTTATGCAGGTTTTCTCGCGTATTTTAAGCCAAACTCAACTTGGACAGCCTGTTGGATTGGTGGTGATTAAAGATCCACAGATCAATGCTTTTGCAGTCCCTGGAGGATTATTTGCCTTAAATACTGGGATGGTCACAGCTTCAGGGAGTATGGATGAAGTAGCGAGTGTAATGGGGCATGAGATTGCGCATGTAACACAACGTCATTACAGTCGCTCTCAGGAAGCATTTAAAGGGCAGGGTTTACTTGCACTTGCAGGTATTCTGGTAGGTGCGGCGATTGCATCACAAGCCGATGGTGATATTGGTGGTGCTGTGATGATGGGAACGCAAGCTGCTATCATGGATAAGCAACTGAGTTATAGTCGTGACCAAGAGCGTGAAGCAGATCGCATCGGCATGCAGTTTATGTACGGGGCAGGTTTTAATCCTGAAAGCATGGCTGATTTTTTTGAAACCATGAATCGAGCAACCAGTCGCTTAAGCTATTTACCAGACTTCTGGTTTACTCATCCACTGACAACTGAGCGTATGAGTGAAGCAAGACTCAGAGCAAACCAATTTCCGCGGATCCCTTATCGTAATCTGCAATATGATTTTGATATTATTAAATGGTACACAGCTGTGGTGTCGAATCAGGCAACAGAGCGCCAGCTACAAGCGATTGCAAGAAATAAAAATATAGCAGGATTGATTGCTTTGAGTGAGTTTTATCTCATGCAGGGTGATTATGAAAATGCACAAACTCAAATTGATTTGGCTAAAAAAATCAACACGGATCATGCATTAATCACACTCATTCAAACCGATATTGATTTGGGTAAAAATAAAATTGATGATGCATATCAAACGATTATCAGTAAACAGCGAATTACACCAGAAAATAGAGCTTTAAGTTATAAATTAGCAGAAGTTTATATACGACAACAGAAGTCTAAAGAAGCTGAACAGTTGGTGAATCGTTTTGTGAATAAAAATAGTAAAGACATTATGGGGTGGCAGTTACTCCAACAAGCTGCAAATTTAGATAAAAATAATCCGATGCGTACTGTGAATGTTTTGCGTAATCGTGCAGAGGTACAATATTGGTCAGGGGATGAAGAGAATGCCATTAAATCATTGCTTCATGCGCAACGTTTGGCGAAAGAAAACAATGCCATGAGCGCTCGAATTGACGTACGCTTAAAAGTCATGCAAGACGAACGTAAGTTGAAAATCTAAAATACGATCATCTAAACCATTAAAGAAAATTTACTTTCTATTCTGTTATAAACAGGTTAATCTAAGTTTTTTAAAATTCAATAAAACTGTTTGATTCGTATGAAGAAAATAATATTTACTTTGATTCTTGCTATGTCGGCTCAGCTTGCTATTGCTACAGGTGTACCAGATCAATATGTGCGTGCCGTTGAAAAAATATCGAATCAATACAGTGCGGATATGAAGTTTTTTCTACGAAGTTTAGATCCGAAAATCACGCAATTTTCACCCCAGCAACAGCAACAGTTTTGTGGCATTGTTAAGAAATATGTCGATGATATGTATCAGGTGTCTGATCAAAATCGTCAATATTTACCGCTTTCAGTGCAATCCATGACCAAGCAAAATGTAATTGATAAAGTGATGTTATCACCTGAAATGCAATTGCTAAAAAAATATAATATTCAATGTGATTTGCTTTAAGTTAATAGAAGTAAGATATTGATAATTTGAAAATATTTAAAATTGATTAGATTTATTAGCAATAATATTGGCGTTATTTACTTTGGAATATCAGTCAAATAGAAATAAAAATTTATAATAAATGATTGAGAAAAAATATTGAATAGAGGATTTGATGAATCTGGACTATTTAACGTATCTACCTGAACCTTAATTACTTCATTGCAAAATAATTTTATTCAAATCGTTAAATAGACCAAATCAAACAGAATATATTTAAATATAAATATTTAAATCAAGATTTGCGATGTGGGAATTAGCCAAGTTTTGCTTTAATTTTTGCAGAAACTTGTGCAGGATCGGCACGTCCGGCTATGATCGGACGTAGAGAATTCATCACCTTACCCATATCTTTCATGCTAGTAGCACCTTGCGCTTCAATAGTCTGCGCAATGAGAGAATCAAGCTCGTCCTCTGACATAGCTTCAGGTAGAAACTGAGATAAAACCTCAATTTCGGCTTGTTCTTTACTAGCTAAATCTTCGCGATTAGCACCTAAAAAGGCTTTAACCGACTCTTTGCGTTGTTTGATTTGCTTTTCAATGACCGCAAGAACCTGAGTATCATCAAGCTCAATGCGCTCATCGACTTCAATTTGCTTGATTGCTGCCTGTAGACTACGTATTACCGTTAACTTATCCATTTCTTTCGCACGCATAGCAGCTTTCAAAATATCAGTTATTTGGTTTTTTAAAGTAGTCATTTATCTTGTCCAGGTTAGTCAATCAATCACAAATTAATCTTAGTAAAGGCGAGTAGTACGTACTGATTCACGCGCCAATTTCTTTTGGTAGCGTTTAACAGCAGCAGCTTTTTTACGTTTACGTTCTTGAGTAGGTTTTTCGTAGAATTCGCGTTTACGAACGTCAGCTAAAACACCCGCTTTTTCGCATGAACGTTTGAAACGACGGATAGCTACGTCTACTGGTTCGCCTTCTTTCAATTTAACTTGTGGCATGAAGAATCCTCATTAAGTTATGGATAAGATCAGGGTCGAATTACCCTTGATCACAAGTGAAGGTCAGTATTTTACTCATTTACATCTCATATCACAAGTCTATAATAGCTCTGGCAATATTTTGAAACGGGTAAAAGGCAATTTAATGATCGTTCTTGGCTTAGAAACTTCATGTGATGAAACAGGATTGGCGCTCTATGACAGTGAAGTCGGCTTAAGAGGACAGGTGCTATATAGTCAAATTAAATTGCATGCAGAATATGGTGGTGTTGTACCTGAGTTGGCATCTCGTGACCATGTGCGAAAGCTTATTCCTTTAATTAATCAACTACTTGAACAAAGTAGTGTGAAGAAATCTGAGATTGATGCTGTTGCGTATACGCGTGGGCCAGGTCTTATGGGCGCGTTGATGACAGGTGCTTTGTTCGGTCGAACTTTGGCTTTTGCATTAAATAAACCTGCAATTGGTGTACATCATATGGAAGGTCATATGCTTGCACCACTTTTATCTGCAACACCGCCTAAATTTCCGTTTATCGCTTTATTGGTTTCTGGCGGACATACACAGTTGATGGCTGCACACAGCATCGGTGAATACGAAATCCTCGGTGAGTCGATTGACGATGCTGCTGGTGAAGCTTTTGATAAAGTTGCAAAAATGTTGAAATTACCTTATCCAGGTGGTCCAAATATTTCTCGCTTGGCAGAACAAGGCGATAAAGACGCATTTGAATTTCCACGCCCAATGTTGCATCAAGGCTTACAATTTTCATTTAGTGGCTTAAAAACAGCCGTTTCAGTTCAATTGAAAAAATTAGATGGTGAAAATCGTGACGCTGATATCGCAGCATCTTTCCAAGAAGCCTTAGTAGATACTTTAGTTAAAAAATCTGTAAAAGCATTGAAACAAACAGGTTTGAAAACTTTGGTGATTGCAGGTGGTGTGAGTGCCAATAAGCGTTTGCGTGAACGTTTAGAGGCTGATTTAGCGAAGATTAAAGCGACTGTTTATTATGCAGAACCTGCTTTATGTACCGATAATGGTGCAATGATTGCTTTTGCAGGTTATCAACGTTTAAAAGCAGGGCAACAGGATGGTTTGTCTGTAACGACAACACCACGCTGGCCGATGACGGAATTGACCAAACCTGAGTAAATATTAGTAATGAAAGAGGCGAAAGCCTCTTTTTTAGACGGTTTTATTCGTAATAATAAATATTTCAAGACAATAAAAAAGATCAAATCGTGTTAGATTAATTTGTTTTTTGAATTAGTAGAAAACATATGGCAGAAAAAGAATATCTTATTGAAATAAGTGGTAATGAGCCTTTGTTAGAGCGTTATATTTCAGCAATTGAAAATAATAATTGCAAAGCCGATGCAACTTCATACTGTGCGTATAGTATTGATGCATCTCCATCTTTTTTAAACAGTTCAGTTGTTGAGTATTTTTTTCAGATTAAAAGTTTTAATCTTGAAATCTACCAAGATTTTTTTGAGAAATTGAGGAAGATTGATGCGAGTGGGTTTGGTGGTTTTAGCTACGATTTGAAAAATTGGATCCGAGAGAATGTCATAAAAAAATACTATGAGATTACTAATGAAAATGAAGGTTTTTTCGAGTTGTATCCTACAAAGCCTTTCAGAAATAAAATTCAATTTGATAATCAAGATTTAGATAAACTGAAATTCATTTGCTATGTTGCAACGTGTTATATGAAATTTGGTGCAAGTTATGAGTCTGTCACTGCAAATGAATATTTTGAAATTGTAAATGAGTTGGATGCCGAAGTTTTTCAACAGTTTAAACAAAATGGTTCACAACAATTTGATAAGCAACTTACTTTTTTTCAAGATAAAGATTTGCTTTGCCAAGCCAACGATGCTTTTGCAACTATTGCGATTTCAGCGAAAAATGATCATGAAGAAACCTATTGTAAGGCATTAAATTTTATTAATAATTTATTAAAGATGGATTTTCCTCGTAGTTTTTCTATCGAGTTTGTTAGCCCACATCAGCAAGCCTTAAATATTGAAAATTTACAATTATGTGGGCAAAACTATTTGTTTTCAGGTGCGGTAAAATATCCACAATTACATCCGCAAATAATTGAATATATTAATCTTTCATTAAAAGAGCATGAATGGTATAGCAATTTAGAGGCGGAAGATTGCGCGATACCGAGTACATTTGCAGTATTTGCTTTGGCAATAAAAGATCGTAAATATTTAAATGTGTTAGAACAGTATTTAAATGTTGTAGATGATGGGCATCAATCGATTCAACAACATTTTACGGTCGCATTTGTCAAAAAATATGGAATTGATCAGCAAACTTTCCCATTATTTTTAAAATTAATCCGTTCTATGCAAGAACATCCATCTAACCCTGATTATATTCAGCACTTCCAAAAAGCTCAGAACTTACAATTCCTATTGGATGCCAAACCACATTTTGATGATTGGGAGTGGTCTTACGTATTGTATTCAATTTTTGGAAAAGACAGTGATTCTGATCTGCTCGCAGTAAAATTTTGCCCTGAATTATGGCAAGTTTATTTAAAAATTCGTGAGAAGAGAGCTGAGGATTTATAAGTCTAAGGAAGATGAAGCACATGAATAGCGGTAATATTAAATCTAAAAAATACTATAGATGAGGGTGTGTATAATGATTCAAGATAATGAAATTTATAAAAAATTTAGCAAAGGCGTGCAATTACCTTACGATATTTTAGATATACACAATATTCCAGATGGGGCAAAACAAGGGAATTTTATAGAAATTCGTTGTGGTGGTTTTGGTTCAGAAATATCGGCACATCCAACTGAAAGAAATCAATTTTATGCTTTGACAGATCGTGGGCCTAATACAACCTATGATGTAAATGGTGATAAAGGAAAAATATTTTTAGATCCAAGTTATACGCCTAAAATTGGACTATTCCAGCTACATGAAAATGGCACGATTGAAAAAATAAAAGAAATCCTGCTTAAAGATCCAACAGGGCGAAATATTACAGGATTACCCAATCAGCATTTTGGCGCGACTAAAGAAATTGCATACGATCAGCATGGTCAAGTCTTAGAACTTGGCACAGATGAATATGGTTTGGACTCAGAAGGATTGGTGGCTTTAAGAGACGGAACTTTTTGGGTGAGTGATGAATATGGTCCACATATTGTGCATTTTGATGCAAATGGCATCGAAATAGATCGCATCAATGCTTATGAACAAGATACACGACGAAAATCAGACTATTTATTACCCTTAGAATTTGCCAATCGTCGTCAAAATAGAGGTATGGAAGGTTTAACGATCACACCAGATCAGAAAACTTTAGTAGGGATCATGCAATCCACAATGAGTAATCCTGATTCATCATTTTCGAAATCAGACCTTGTGCGTATTGTGATGATTAACCTTGAAAATAAACAAGTTTCGCAATATTTATACAAACAAGAGGGAATTGCTTATTCAAATACGGCAATCACAGCATTAAGTTCAAACGAGTTTTTAGTTGCAGAACGTGATGACGATTTTTATAAAGATAATCCGCAAGCGTTTAAGCGTGTTTATAAAATAGATATTCGCAATGCAATCGATTTAGAAAGTATTCAAAATAATGAAACTTTTCAGCAAGATGAAAATCTGGGTTTATTGATTGATGGGCAAACGATAGAGCAGTATGTTTTAAGTTCGGGTTGGGAAGGTTTAGCGCAACACGGTATTCATCCAGTTACAAAAACTTTAGTCGTGGATTTGGTGGAGCGTTTGCAGTATCCACATGATAAAGTTGAAGGTTTATGGGTGATTGATGCGCAACATTTGGCGGTTTTGAATGATGATGATTATGGCTTTTCTGAAACCGATGGTGTTTTAGAACAAAAATATTTAGATCAAGAAAAGAACATTATCGATAGCAATACACTTTATATTATTGATCAATTGGATTTGTCAGTTGATTCATAGTTGATGTAAATAAAAGAGTTGATAAAAGCAAAAACCGTCAAATTCATTGACGGTTTTTTTATCTAAATTCCAAGACTTTATATTTAAATTATAAAATTAATATTCCCAAAACATACGTTGAATCTCTTTAGCATCTTTGGTTTTGGTCAGGGCTAAAGCTGCTAAAAGCTTGGCTTTTTGCGGATTTAAATCATGAGCAACCACCCAGCCATATTTATCATCGGGTTGTTCTGCATTGCGTAAGACAAAACCTTGTGGGACACGTGCAGAGCGAATGATTTGCACGCCTTGTTGTTGTAACTGATTTAAAGTCGGAACGATATAGTTCGGTACAGAACCATTGCCAGTGCCTGCATTGATAATCGCTTTTGCTCCTGCTTTAGCATACGCCAAATAGGCATCAGGCAGCATATTACCTGAACCATAGACGATCTGAACTAAAGGTAGGGCATCACCTTGAATATTTTCAATATTAAATTCTGAGCTGTTATTAAAACGTTTTGCGACATTTCTAAACCAATATGGCTTTCCTTCAACGAGCGTTCCTAAAGCACCCCATTGGCTTGCAAAAGCATTGGTATGAATGTTAATAGTTTTGGTCACATCTCGTGCTGCAAAAATACTATCATTCATCAGCACAAAAACGCCTTTGCCTTTTGCACTATCGGCTGCTGCAAGTGCAACAGCACTATATAGATTTAAAGGTCCATCGGCAGAAAGTGCTGAAGGTGGACGCATCGAACCCACGACGACAATCGGTTTGTCTGTATGAACAGTTAAACTTAGAAAGAATGCTGTTTCTTCTAAAGTGTCTGTTCCGTGGGTAATCACCACACCATTAACATCAGGTTTTTTAACCAGTTCATTGACTTTACGCGCTATGGTAAGCAATTCTTTATCAGTAATGCTTTCAGATGCAACTTGCAGAGCTTGTACACCTGTAACATTGGCAAGGTTTTGGATTTGAGGCACAGCATTTAACAAATCGTCGACAGGGACTTTTGCTGCGGTATAAGTTGCGCTATTGGTTGAGCTGGCGCCTGCACCTGCAATGGTGCCACCAGTCGCAACAACGACGACATTATTTTTGGCATAACTGGAGAATGGCAGAAGCATACCAATCGAAAGCGCAAGGGCGGTAACCGTTTTTTTCATAAAAGTTCCTTTTCTATCCATTGATCTATTATTTAAGTTTTAAGCATTTTCTATGCCGATTTTTAACTTAATATAAAAAATGGTCTTTTGCCCATATCTATTTAAAAATGTTATTTTTTGAATAATCATTCAAATTTATAATTGAAAAGTGTTGTTAGAGTAAATCGAAAATACAATATAGAAAACGTAAAAAAGGCACTCAGTAGAGTGCCTGTTATTTAATTGTTGGAGAATTAACGCATTTTAGCTAAGAAGCGACTTAAACGAGTTAATGCTTCACGTAGTTCATTTTCAGCAGGTAAGAACACCACACGGAAATGATCTGGGGTTGGCCAGTTGAATCCAGTTCCCTGAACTAAAAGCACTTTTTCTGCTTTTAAGAAATCTAACATGAATTTTTCATCATCTTGAATTGGATAGATTTCAGGATCAAGGCGAGGGAAGCAGTACATTGCACCCTCAGGTTTTACACAGCTCACACCTGGAATGTCATTCAACATTTCCCATGCAATATTACGCTGTTCATACAAACGTCCACCTGGACGAATCAAATCATTGATCGACTGATAACCACCAAGTGCTGTTTGGATCGCATACTGTGCTTGATGGTTGGCACACAAGCGCATAGAAGCGAGCATGTCTAAACCTTCAATATAGTCGGCAGCACGAGATTTATCACCTGTGATCGCCATCCAACCTGAACGATAGCCAGCAATACGATACGCTTTAGATAAGCCATTAAATGAAATACATAATTGATTACCTGCAAGCGCAGCAACAGATACATGTTCAATACCGTCATAGACGATTTTGTCGTAAATTTCATCTGCAAATAAAATCAAATCGTATTTTTTAGCTAGTGCAACAATTTGCTCTAAAACATGACGTGGATAAACTGAACCTGTTGGGTTATTTGGATTAATAATCACGATCCCGCGCGTATTCGGGGTGATTTTGCTTTCCATATCTGCAATATCAGGGTACCAGTAATTTTGGTCATCACATTTATAGTGAATCGCAGTACCGCCTGAAAGATTCACTGCAGCAGTCCACAGTGGATAGTCAGGCATTGGAATCAGCATTTCATCGCCATCATCCAATAGACCTTGCATCGCCATTACGATCAGTTCTGATACACCATTCCCGACATACACATCATTGACATGCATATTGAGAATGCCTTTCTGTTGATAATACTGGCAGATTGCTTTACGTGCAGGGAAAATACCTTTTGAGTCGGTATAGCCAATTGCATTCGGCAGATTTAAAGCCACATCATTGATAATTTCTTGCGGTGCTTCAAAACCAAATGGGGCAGGGTTGCCAATATTGAGCTTGATAATTTTATGGCCCGCTTCTTCCATCTCATTGGCCGCTCGTAACACAGGTCCACGGATGTCGTAGCATACATGCTCGAGCTTAGACGATTTTTTTATTTCGCGTGGGGTTTGGATACTGTTCGGCATTTTGAGGTTCTCGGAAAGAGTGGAGTTCACTTTTGCATAACGATATAAATAACTTTTAAATGTTTCAGTTGTTACGAGATCAAGATTATGTTCGTCTCTAAGTAAGGCAACAATTTTTTCATGGGTAAATCCATCCTGTTGATATTGTCGAATCACAGGAAGCAGATTTTTAAAAATAACGCTCTTTTTTTGCGACATTTTCTAATCCTGAGCAAGAACAGCGCTTAGATTAACACTAAAATTGCTCACAAAAAAGGATAAATTAAATTAATTTGCTCACTTTAATTTTTGTATTGCTTTCTTTTTGCTATTAGTTCTGATGTAAGTCTTTTGTAAATTGTGAACTTAGGACTAGAAATTTTAAGATGAATAACGTAAATATACGATTAACCTATTTTAAGTAGCATGATAGTAAAGGAAATAATCATGGGAAAACTCAATAAAACAGACAGAGAATGGCAAAGAGAGTTATCACCAGAGGAATTTAAAATTACTCGTCAAAAAGGGACTGAGCCTGCATTTACTGGAAAATATTGGAATACCAAGCAGAATGGGACTTATGTATGTCGGTGCTGTGGAGAGCCACTATTCACTTCAGAGTCAAAATTTGACAGTGGTTGTGGTTGGCCAAGTTTCTTTAAAGCCATCAACAATTCTGCTATAGAAGAACATGATGATCATTCACATGGTATGGAACGTGTTGAGATCGTATGTCATCACTGTGACGCGCATTTGGGGCATGTCTTTGAAGATGGACCTCAACCAACGGGTTTACGCTATTGCGTGAATTCAGCTTCATTAGAATTAAAAACACAAGAAAAAGGCGACGAGGAAACTTATCCATGACAAATGTTTATCAGTTTGACGCTGAACTGTTAGAGGGCGAGAATAAATCTTTTTCAGATTATGAAGGGAAAGTTTTATTGATCGTAAATACTGCGAGTAAATGTGGATTTACTCCACAATTTGCAGGCTTAGAAAAACTTTATGAAAAATATAAAGATCAGGGTTTTGAAGTCTTGGGTTTTCCATGTAATCAGTTTGGTGGACAAGACCCTGGTTCAAACGAGCAAATCGGTGAATATTGCCAACGTAACTATGGGGTGAGTTTCCCGATGTTCGCCAAGGTTGATGTAAAAGGCCCAAGTGCACATGTGATCTTCCGTTATTTAACCAATAACAGTAAGGGAATTTTGGGCAATGGTATAAAATGGAATTTCACTAAATTTTTAATCAATAAAAAAGGTGAAGTACTCAACCGTTATGCGCCAACGACTAAACCTGAAGATTTAGAAAAAGACATTGAAAGTGCTTTGGCTGGTTAATGAAAGCGATGCTATTTGAAATAATTTACCTTTTTAAATTGAACTTGTGATCATCCTGATGCACTTAAAAAGTTGAACTATTTTATAGATTGTAATGAATTTTCAATTAAAAAAAGCCCAATAAATAGATTGGGCTTTTTTGTCATCACTTCAAATTAGGATAAGAATGATGGGTTTTGTATAAATTATAGACCTGCAGAAGCTTTTAATGCTTCAACTTTGTCTGTTTTTTCCCAAGTAAAGGCTGTATCAGAACCTTCACGACCGAAGTGACCATAAGCAGCTGTTTGCTTATACATTGGTTGGATTAAGTTCAACATACGAGTAATACCGTATGGGCGTAAGTCAAAATGTTCACGAACCAATTGAACGATTAACTCATCAGATACTTTACCTGTATTGAAAGTATTGATTGAAATAGACGTTGGTTCAGCAACACCAATGGCATAAGACACTTGGATTTCACATTTATCTGCAAGACCAGCTGCAACAATATTTTTTGCAACATAACGACCTGCATAAGCCGCAGAACGGTCAACTTTTGATGGATCTTTACCAGAGAAAGCACCACCGCCGTGACGCGCCATACCACCGTATGTATCTACGATGATCTTACGACCTGTTAAACCACAGTCACCTACAGGACCACCGATCACAAATAAACCTGTTGGGTTAATGTGGAATTTGGTTTCTGCATGGAACATTTCAGCTGGAATGATTTTCTTCACGATTTCTTCAATCACAGCTTCTTTTAAATTCGCTTGTGAAATTTCAGGATCGTGCTGAGTTGAAAGTACAACAGCATCTAGACGAACTGGTTTGCCATTTTCATAAGCGAAAGTGACTTGGCTTTTCGCATCTGGACGTAACCACGGAAGTGTGCCATTACGACGCAATTCAGCTTGCTTTTCCATCAAACGATGTGCATATGAAATAGGAGCAGGCATTAAAACATCAGTTTCACGGCTTGCATAACCAAACATTAAACCTTGGTCACCCGCACCTTGATCTTCAGGTTTTTGGCGGTCTACACCTTGTGCAATCTCTGGTGATTGTTTACCAATCATGTTGATCACAGCACACGTAGAACCATCAAAGCCTAAGTCTGTGTGATGATAGCCAATACCATTCACTGTATGACGTACGATTGCTTCAAAATCTACGTTTGCAGTTGTTGTGATTTCACCCGCAAGTACGACAGCACCAGTTTTTACTAATGTTTCGCATGCAACCCTTGCATATGGGTCTTCTTTTAAGATTGCATCCAAGATAGCGTCACTGATTTGGTCAGCCATTTTGTCAGGATGACCTTCGCTCACAGATTCCGAAGTAAAAACAGCATACTCGCGCATGAAAGTCCTATCGCAGTAATTTATAAAGACGCGTTATGTTACATCGACTTCAGTCTAAGCACTAGCACATCTTAGCCAAAATGCATGAAATTATTTCAATTAGATGGTTTTAAAACGAATAAACATATCAATTTTTCTTATTAAGAGCTCTTTAATTCTTTAAATAGTGCCGATATCGCTTTGTATCAAGCAAAGGCGGAGGGTCGAAATCAAATTCGTTTCTCAAAAGATATTTTAGGTTGACTAAGAAATTAGATTTTTTGCTAAATTTTGCCTATTTTTTGTTCTCTTGTGTGTAAGCACGTTAAATATAGATTATTAGTCTTTACGCTTACATATTTTTTTAAGACAATAGATCGTTATTGAATTTGTATTCATCTTCTACATTTATTAACCCATTATTGGACTGAGATTTATGACAACCCCGCTGAATGAACGTCGTATTGCCAATGCAATTCGTGTACTCGCAATGGATGCTGTGCAAAAAGCAAATTCTGGACATCCAGGCGCACCAATGGGGATGGCAGATATCGCTGATGTGGTATGGCGTGAGTTTTTAAACCACAACCCAACAAATCCACAATGGGCGAACCGTGACCGTTTTGTACTTTCAAATGGTCATGGCTCAATGCTTCAATATGCATTATTACATTTGACTGGTTATGATCTTTCAATAGAAGATTTAAAATCTTTCCGTCAATTACATTCTAAAACGCCAGGTCACCCAGAATTGGGCTATGCACCTGGGATCGAAACAACCACAGGTCCATTGGGTCAGGGTATTGCCAATGCAGTTGGTTTTGCACTTGCTGAAAAAACTTTAGCTGCTCAATTCAACAAAGAAGACATTAAAGTTGTAGATCATTTCACTTACTGTTTCTTGGGTGATGGTTGCTTAATGGAAGGTGTTTCTCATGAAGCATGTTCATTGGCAGGGACTTTGGGTCTAGGTAAACTTGTTGCTTATTATGATGACAATGGCATTTCAATTGATGGTGAAGTAGAAGGTTGGTTCTCTGACGATACAGAACAGCGTTTCTTAGCGTATGGCTGGCAAGTACTTAAAGTTGATGGTCACGATGCTGATGCAATTCGTGCTGCAACTGTTGAAGCAAAAGCTGAAACTACTAAACCAACATTGATCATGTGTAAAACTGTGATCGGTTTAGGTTCACCAAATAAACAAGGTAAAGAAGATTGCCACGGTGCGCCACTGGGTAATGATGAAATTGCATTAACCCGTGAAGCTTTAGGCTGGAAAGAAGAAGCGTTTGTAATTCCTGAAGATGTTTATACATCTTGGGATGCCAAAGCTAAGGGTACTGCTTCTGAAGCAGCTTGGAATGAAACTTTTGCTGCTTATGCTGCAAAATACCCAACTGAAGCGGCTGAGCTTAAACGCCGTTTAGAAGGTGATTTACCTGCTGATTTCGCTGCAAAAGCAGATGCTTATATTGCGGAAGTGAATGCAAAAGGCGAAACCATCGCAACACGTAAAGCAAGCCAAAATGCAATCCAAGCATTTGCACCATTATTGCCTGAAATTTTAGGTGGTTCTGCTGACTTAGCGGGTTCAAACCTGACACTTTGGAAAGGCGCAAAAGGTGTTGAGTCTGATGCTGCGGGTAATTATGTACATTATGGTGTACGTGAATTCGGTATGACTGCGATTGCCAATGGTGTCGCTTTACACGGTGGCTTCATTCCTTATGTTGCTACATTCCTCATGTTTATGGAATATGCACGTAACGCAGTTCGTATGTCTGCATTGATGAAACAACGTGTGATTCATGTGTATACCCATGACTCAATTGGTCTGGGTGAAGATGGTCCTACACACCAACCTGTAGAGCAAATCGCATCTTTACGTGGTACTCCAAATTTAAATACTTGGCGTCCATGTGACACTGTAGAAGCATCTATTTCTTGGAAATCTGCTTTAGAACGTAAAGAAGGTCCTACAGCGTTAATTTTCTCTCGTCAAAACTTGGCTTTCCAAACACGTACAGAAGCTCAAATTGCTGATGTTGCGAAAGGTGGTTATGTATTGGCTGAAGAAAAAGGCGAGTTGAAAGCAATCATTATCGCAACAGGTTCAGAAGTGGGCTTGGCAATGGAAGCGTATGCGCAACTTGAAGGTGTACGTGTTGTGTCTATGCCATGTGCTGAAGAGTTTGTAAAACAAGATGCTGCTTATCGTGAAGCTGTTCTTCCATCTGCAATTCGTGCGCGTGTTGCGGTTGAAGCTGCACATGTAGATTACTGGTGGAAATTTGTAGGTCTTGACGGTCGTGTGATCGGTATGACGACTTATGGCGAATCTGCACCTGCTAAAGATTTGTATCAACACTTCGGTATTACCACTGAAGCCGTTGTTGCAGCAGTAAAAGAATTAACAGCTTAATTTAAATCATTAAATTTTCTGTTTAAAAAACGCTCCAAAATTGGAGCGTTTTTTTTGCAAAAAAGTTTAAAAGTATCGTTATTTGACTTTGGCTTGAAAAGAAATACAAAAGGTTACCATGCTTTGCTTCAGCGCAGTTTATATTTTATGGGCACAAAAATAAAAAGGACAATCTTATGGTTCGTATAAAGTCATTTATGATTGGCACTTTGATTGGATTGAATGCATGAACCCAAGTGCAAGCTTTTGAAAAAACAATCAAAGTTCAGTGGGATGATAAAGGAAAATTTGAGCAAACCATTTTATCAAAGGTCGCTATAGGGCATTGGACTTATGTAGAGCTTGAATATCCTGAAAAATATCAGAAAGCCAGCGATAAAATGTTGATCAATATGAATGATAAAAGGGCGATTTTAAATTTGAGCCTGAATTGCATAGAATCTGATGAGAAAAGTAAATTTGTCATAGAGGATCATCGTGGACTTGATCGTTTAAATGCAGAGCAGAATGATCTTGATATTGTTTTGGATGGTCAGAGTTATGGAAATCCATTTTTGCAAAGTGCTGTAGAATTGGAAAAATTTAAACAAGCCATATTGAGTGCAAAAAAAATCCAATTCAACGCAGATGCTTATGGTGCCCCATATCATTTTGTAAATCGGAATGCTGATTTATTGTTGACTCCAGTGACTTGCTCATGAATTAAAATAGGTGATTTTAAATTTATAAAATTGTTTTAATTTAAAAGCTTATATGATGATGCTGAAATAGAGAGGAAAGAGCTGGCAGTTTTTATTAAAAGGTATATAGTGTCCTGCGTCATTTCGTTTTCATGAGATATGATGGATTAAATTCCATAAGTGAGGAAAATATGAGCCTTTATGAGCAAATTAGTGACGAAATCACTTTAATGGATGCAGGTGAGCAAAAGTGGATCGGACAAGATTTACCACTTGAATCAATGGTTGCTGTAGAGTTGTTACTTCAGGATTTTCAAGAAGACAAGTTGATTAAAATTCGTCGTAAGAACCATGAAAAGCAAACTGGTTTAAAGCAAATTGACCGTATTTTGGTTGAGAAGCTATAAGATTGAAAAGCCCCGAAAGGGGCTTTAGTTTTATGTGTAATAAAAAATTTAAAATTAGAATAACGAAACCCTCATTGCACCCAAACTAAGTGCAATGAATTGAATATTTAATGTGAGTTTGATACGTTATTTTAATAATTTATATAAAGTTCATTGTGACGGAGTCTCATTGTTTTTGTTCATATATCGGGGATTAACCTTCGGTTGGAGTTACTTTTGTTTCGGCAAAAGTAACCAAAACCATTGTCCTTCGCAGAACTCGACACATACCGAAACATATCAAAATTATCGCAAAAACATTAACCTGTAGGTTTAGTCCTGCCTCAAACAATTGCGAAGGACGATTCCGCGTATCGAAAGTTGGTGAAAATCCACTTCGAACACAGGTTATTTATTAAGACGAAAAATGCTGATCGTGATTCACAACATGATTTTGCTGAAACATCGCTTGCAAATCAGAGCCAGACGGTGCTTGATAAATTTTCAAACCAAATTCAGGTAAGATCGCCATCAGATGATCAAAAATATCAGATTGAATCATCTCATAATCACCCCAAATCGTGGTGTTAGCAAATGCATAAATTTCCAAAGGTAAACCCTCACTGGTCGGTTGCATTTGACGCACCATGACAGTTTGCGTTTGTGAAATACCCGAATGTTGTTTCAAATAAGCAGTCACATAAGCACGAAAGGTACCAATATTGGTTAAACGTCGCTGGTTAAGCATTGCATCATTTAAGAATTGCTGATTAAACGCTTTCAGTTCATTTTGTTTTTCATTCAGATAAGTATCCAGCAATAAAAATGATTTAAATTTATTTTGCTCCTGCGCACTTAAAAAATGCACACTATTCTGATCAATAAAAATAGAACGCTTAATACGTCTCGCGCCAACTTGTTTCATCCCACGCCAATTTTTAAACGTATCCGTGACCAATTTATTGGTGGGAATGGTGGTAAAAGTCTTATCAAAATTTTGCACGGTAATGGTATGAAGTGACATATCGATCACATCGCCATCAGCATTTAAAGAAGGCATTTCGATCCAATCACCAATGCGTACCATGTCATAAGATGAGATTTGAACTGAGGCTACAAGTGATAAAATGGTATTTTGAAATACCAACATCAATACCGCAGCCATTGCACCAAAGCCTGCAAGTAAACTGAATACATCTTTTTTCAGGAATGTGCCCAAAATCAATAAGCCACAAACGATATAAATGATCAGTTTGACTAACTGTAAATATCCTTTGATTGGCTTATTACGAGACTTAGGATTTTTTTGATAGACTAAATTGAAAATACTGAGAAATTCACTGATTGCCAACGCAATGGTTACAAAAATAAAGGCTTGACCAAGCATTTGTACCATAGAAATCATTTTTTCTGATAAATGTGGAACAGTGACAATCCCATTAATGATCACAATGGCGGGAACAATATTGGCAATGCGGCGAATGACACTATGCTGAGATAAAATGTCGCTATTGGCGAAATTTAATTTTTCAATCAGCTTTCGGATGCCACGCACAACAACTTGTTTAGCAACAAAGTTTGCCAATAAAGCGAAACCAATCAGGATCCCCAGTGAAGTGAGCATTTCTAACCAAGGATATTGATCAGACCAATCTTGAATGTTTTGGATAAAAGCAAACTTTTCCAAAAGTAAAAACCTCTTATATTGTCAAATGTGGTTATTCTATTGATAATTAATGACAATATCTTGATTGATAACGTTTGCGCTACATTGTTTGAACAGAAATAATGAACTTACTTAAGATTGCTTACAGCTAAAATGTGTATAACAGATATGCTGCGAGTTTCCACATCTGTTATAGTTTCTTTGTGAAGAAGTGCATCTACGCATTGCAGGGCAGTTATACTAAAATATCTTTTTATTTTTGAAATGTGAGACCTTCAATATGATGAAGTTTTTAAGAAAGAAAAATAAAACTAGTTTTGTCTTCTTTATCATGGTGTTGTATTCATTTATTGGTGTTGTAGCGGGTTATTTTTTAACAAACTATTTTATGTAAATATCGCCTAAAATGAGGGTGCTTTTGTTCAAATGTGATGGTCTGATTTAAACTGGCAATTGAATTAAACGTCTTGATATTGTCAGTTTAAACCGAATGTAAACTCAATTATTCAGTGCTGAATAATATGTTGATAATTGGCTTAAGTTTTCAATTATTCAACAATTAATTCAGACTGGATTTGAATATTTGAGGTTAATAATTTGTGAACAGGGCAACTTTCAGCGACTTTTAATAGGCGTTTGTGTTGATCTTCCGTGAATTGACCTTTTAAGGTGATTTTTCTCACGATATTGTTATGACCAGCTTCGGGATCACCCTCAGGATTCAAAGCCAAATCAACTTGCACATGGTCGAGTTGAATGCCTTTGTGGTTGGCATACATTTCTAAAGTCACCGTAGTACATGCGCCTAAAGCCGAGAGTAAAATTTGCATCGGATTTGGTGCGGTATCTTTACCACCTTTATCCAAAGGTTCATCGGCATACCACGTATGACCTTGTGGATTGCTAAGTGTGACACGATACGGTGTTTGGATGCTGAGCGCTTGTGCGGAATGAACCATTCAAATTTACCAAATAGAATATTTAATACTATAGATAACGAAAATTAGATGAAAACTCTAGTGTAATTTCTTGATCTATTTTCTGACTTAAGTTTAATTCTGCTTCTTGTTTATTTATATTGTCAGTATTTTATGTGAAAACATAGGTTTAAAACCTGAGGTGATTCAGGGTGCAGAATCGTTGCATATATGCAACATAACGTATTAGCAATAACAGTGAATTAAAATGTGAAGTGTATAGAATAGCAATCATTCCAAAGAGAGATTAAGAACATGAACTTTAAATCATTAACACTAGGCTTGGCGATCGCTTCTGTAGCAACTTTTACTGTCGCTAAACCAGTAGACTACAAAATTGATCCTACGCATACAGCAACTGTATTTACTTGGAATCACTTTGGTTTTTCTACACCGTCTGCAAACTTTAGCGATATCCAAGGAACGATTTCTGTAGATACAGCTAAACCTGCTGATTCTTCTGTGAATGTAACGATTCCATTATCAAGCTTAAATACAAACGTTAAAGCTTTGGATGAGCACTTAAAAACAGCTGATTTCTTTGATGCTGAAAAATATCCAAACATCACTTTTAAAAGTACTAAAGTTCAAGCTTTAGGTAAAAACAAATACAAAATCACAGGTAATTTAACTGTGAAAGATGTGACTAAACCTGTTGTTTTAGATGCTGTTTTAAACAAAACAGGTGCGCACCCAATGACTAAAGCAGAAACAGTAGGTTTCAATGCAACGACTTCATTTGATCGTTCTGCATTTGGTGTAGGTGCTTATGTGCCTAACGTAGGTGATAAAATCACTGTAAACATCACAACTGAAGCTTCTGTAGCAAAATAATTTTGTAAAACAGATCTTTAAAAGAAAGCACTCAATTTGAGTGCTTTTTTTATAAAAAAATTAAAAGCTGAATTGGTTCATAAAGTTCGCTAAAACCTGCGGAGATTTGCTTTCTAAAATAGGCGCATATTTTTCATTCGCAAGGCGTAGTTGAGGGATATTGATTTCAGCTTTGCGTAATTCACACGTATGACCAATGAGCCATTTTTCCATACTGTCAGCAGCCACTTCGACATGGAATTGCAGCGCTAAAATATTCTGTCCAACTCTAAATGCTTGATTTGGATAAATATCAGAACTTGCTAATAACTCAGCTTGTTTAGGAAGATCAAAAGTATCGCCATGCCAATGTAAGACACTGATATTTTCGATTGGTTTTAATGGATTTTTCTCCGCAGTGGAGAGCGTTAATGGACTCCAACCAATTTCTTTTTGGTGTCCTGCATAAACTTTCGCCCCCAAAGCATGGGCAATCAGTTGTGCACCCAAACAAATCCCAATCGTGGGTAAGTTTTTTGCTAAACGTTGTTTTAAATAGGCAATTTCATCATTTAAAAATGGATAGTCTTCGGTTTCATAAACCCCAATCGGACCACCCAAAATAATCACCAAGCCCTCAAATTCAAAGGCTTTCTTTAAATCATCAATGCCTGCCTCAAAGTAGCGAACCCGATAATCGTGTTCATAAAAGGTATCTTCAATAATACCCAAATCTTCAAAAGCTAAATGTTGAATTGCATAGATCGTTTTAGGCAAAGCGGATGTTGGAGCAGTCATGATTTATGCTGTTTTATAAAGAACATGGCGTATTTATAGCAGTTTATAGTGAGCTTAAATATAAAAATTATGATGCCTTTTGCAACATGGCTTTAATACACTGTTTGCTTGATTCTAAAATCATCAATTTAACCGATTCATCCGCCATGCTACGTGCCATCAGTATTGCTCCGACCAATTGGCACATGACTGCCCATGCTTTTTCTTCACTGCCCAAATGTTTCATAAAAAGGTGCTGACCACGGAGCAGTTCAGCTTGATACACTTGTTTTATGTCAATCTCCGCACGAGCAATTTCACTGGCTAACGTCGGCAATACACAGCCATGATCAGGACGATCTACATGAGAAATTGACAGGTAGCGATTGAGTTCAAAGTCCATCCACGCTTCAGCATTGTCTTGATGCGGATTGTCTTGCCACATTTGAAAACTGTGTTGTAATTCATTTTCAATCAAAGCTTTGAATAAATCAGATTTAGATGAAAAGTGAGAATAAAAAGCACCGCTGGTCACACCTGCAGCTTTCATAAAACTGTCTACACCTGTGGCACTAAAGCCATTTTTTTTGGCAATTTGACCACTGATGTCCAATAACTCTTGACGTTTCTCAGCTTTATAGCCTGATTTATAACGCATTGTGCTATCTCACATATTCAACGGAATAAATATAATTATTGTCATTAACTTAAATTATTTGATTATAAATTAAGCTTGACGATGTTGGGGAATTATAACATAGTAATCGTTATGATAACGATCGTTATTTTATGGATGAATAATTTAACGACCGCAATGTTCGTTTAAAGTGAGCACAATAATGAATGAATTAAAACAGCAGGGAAATAAAGTGGCACTCGTCATTGGTGCGGGGGATGCCACAGGTGGAGCAATTGCAAAACGCTTTGCACAAGGTGGCTATATTACTTGTATGACGCGCCGTAATGCAGATAAGCTACAGCCTTTAATTCAAGAAATTGAAGGCTTTGGCGGTGTCGCTTATGGTTTTGCATCCGATGCACGAAAGGAGGAAGAGGTTATTCAACTGATTGAAGAGATTGAAGCGAATATTGGAGAAATTGATGTTTTAGTTTTTAATATCGGTGCGAATGTACCGTGCAGTATTTTAGAAGAAACAGCACGTAAATATTTTAAGATTTGGGAAATGGCATGTTTTGCGGCATTCCTTGTTGGACGTGAAGTGGCTAAACGAATGGTGACGCGTCAACGAGGTACAATCATCTTTACAGGTGCAACAGCCGGTATGCGCGGATCTGCTTATTTTGCAGCATTTGCTGGGGCGAAACATGCGCTTCGTGCTTTGGCTCAGAGTATGGCACGTGAGCTTGGTCCTCAAAATATTCATGTGGCGCATGTAGTGGTGGATGGCGCGATTGATACTGATTTTATTAAAAATACGTTTCCGCATTTGTATGAGAAGAAAGATCAGGATGGTATTTTAAATCCTGAGCATATTGCGGAAAATTATTGGCATATTGCGCAACAACCTCGTGATGCATGGACGCATGAATTGGATTTACGTCCGTGGATTGAAAAATGGTAAGCATTTAAATGGATCAATAGATTTAAAACATAACTAAAATAATAAAATTATTAGTTATTTACAAACAAGTATTCTCCATTTTAATTTGGTACAGCCCCATATTTTATTGAAAAATTTAGGATAATTTGTGTAGGCGATACCTTTCTTTTCAAGGATGAAAAGAAACAAAAATCCTTTGTTAGACTGAGGGTAAGTCCTTTTACCCCAGTCTAACGAGGCGACATCCATGTCGCCGAACGCGATAGCACCGCTGATGGTAGATGCAATGAAAATGACTTATTAATAATAGGTTATTTAAATGATTGAAATTAATTCATAAAGGAATGAATAAAAAATGAAACAAGTGGAATTCTATTTTGATTTTGGTAGTCCATATAGTTATGTGGGTTTTTACCGTATTCAGCAGATTGCAAAGCAGTATCAGGCTGAAATTATCTGGAAACCGATGCTATTGGGCGGTGTTTTTAAGGCAACAGGAAACAGCAGTCCAATGGCTGTTCCTGCGAAAGCACGTTATTCCATGATTGATTTGGGTAGATGGTCAAAACTTTGGCATATTCCTGTGCAAATGAATCCATATTTCCCGATTAATACCTTGAACCTGATGCGTTTGATTACAGCCGTGCAACTGTATCAGCCTGAAAATTTTCAAAAAGTGTTGCAGGGTTTATTTGATGCAATGTTTGGGCAGCCTAAAAATTTAAATGATATGAGCGAATTGGTTGTATTGGCTCAATCATTGGAACTTGATATTGATTTGGTACAGGCTTGGCTTGCCGATGATCAAGTTAAAAATCAGCTTAAACAAGTGACTGAAGAAGCGATTGAACGAGGTGTTTTCGGTGCGCCAACTTGGTTTGTGGGGGATGAAATGTTTTGGGGTGTTGATCATTTACATTTTGTTGAGCATGCATTGCAAGCAGTGGAATAGTATTTAAAAACCCTCATCCTAGCCTTCTCCCAAAGGGAGAAGGAACTTCCGATATTCTTTTGGATATGCTTTGAATCTAAAATTTTCGATAACAATATTAATTTATCATGTGTATGAATGAGTAAGCTGCGGAATCAGTTTTAAAAATAATAACTTTGAAGCAAAGCCAACATGATCACCAAAGTCACCACAGATAATATGGTTTGTAAGCTGATCACAGCAGCCATTAGCTGATAATCGCCATTTAAAAGTTTAGTTAAGATATAGGCTGCAGAAGCTGTTGGAATCGAAAAGAAAATCATGATCGCGATGACAGCTGCGTAATTCAGATCAAAAAACTGCAATACAATAAATGTCGTGATTGGAATGATGCACAATCTTACAAAACTAATGATGAATGCTGTTTTGAAATACGCTTGTATGCCTTTGAGTTGAATCGCTGTACCTACACAAAGCAAACCTAACATTAAGCTACTGTTGGAAAAAGCCTGTAGCAGACTTTGAAAACCCGTCCAAATTGGAATCTGTAAAAAGTTAAAAGCTATGCCAAGTATGCACGAGCTGATCAAAGGGTTATTGATCAATGAAATCGCAATATTTTTGATATTTAATTGATTTTTCGGTGTCAGTGAAAGAATGGACACTACATTTACAAAAGGAATGGCGATTGCCAAAATATTGACCAATATACTTCTAATTTCAGGGGTGGGTAGTGTGGTTGCAATCGAAAGCCCAATATAAGTATTAAACCGAATCAGACTCTGGATATATACCCCGAAATGTGCATCTGGGCTTTTATTCAGTTTAGCAAAAATATAGGTACTGACAATGATTATCGCCATCATTGCAAAGATCACCATCAAAATGCTGTCGAGGTGTCCCATGTGCATATTGGCACTCGCCAACGAACTGAACAGCAATGAGGGAAACAGTACATAATAATTCAGCTTTTCAGCACCATTCCAAAATTTTTCATCCAAAGTACGTGATTGGAATAGATAGAATCCCAAGGCAATCAGTGCAATCGGTGAAAATAGAATATTGATCATTTGTAACATGTGCGGTGCCTGATCCTTACTGAATTGGGCTGAAACAATTCATTTGTGACAATTGATAGCTGAATTTGAATATAGGATATTCCTAATAATACTTTATGGTAAAATGAGTTTTTACTCATGAGAAATGTGTGCATGACTTTTACCCAATTAAGTATTTTTGCACTTTTGGCAGAGCAGAAAAGTTTTACAGTCGTGGCACATCATTTGCAAATTTCGCAATCTGCGATTTCTCATGCAATTAAAAGTTTGGAACAAGATTGGGCAGTGACCTTATTCCATCGTGATCATAACGAAGTAGAACTCACTGAAGCGGGCGCTCGTCTGTTGTTGCATGTGCAGGAAATTCTTAATATTTCCAATCAATTAAAACAAGAAATTTCGGATATTCATGGTTTTCATTCGGGTACATTGCGTATTGGTTCTTTTGGTGCATCTTCATCCAATGTACTGATTCCTTTGATTTTAGAAAAATTTAGCGCTGAATATCCCAATATTGAAGTATTCATCAAAGAGGGTACAGACAAAGATATTGCACAATGGATTCAGGAGCGCAGTATTGATGTCGGTTTTGTGGTGTTGCCTGATGAGCGCTTTGATACCTTT
The DNA here is from genome assembly GCF_004209355.1 of Acinetobacter sp. WCHAc060025. NCBI lineage: Bacteria > Pseudomonadati > Pseudomonadota > Gammaproteobacteria > Moraxellales > Moraxellaceae > Acinetobacter > Acinetobacter sp. WCHAc060025. The sequence continues at coordinate 238,213 of NZ_SGSX01000002.1, forward strand.
TCTGTGATAAATGATATTTTTGTGGCTTTGATTCCAAAATCTTATGAACTTGCTAAACAAAGTGCCGTGAGTTTACAGGAATTGGTCGAGCATCCATTTTTAATGACTTCAGCAGGCAGTCAAAGTCATGTTACTGAAATGTTTCGAAAAGCCAATTTAAGCCCTAAAATTAAGTGTCATTTCTCGCAGATTTTAACCATTATCAATATGGTGAATAATCATGCAGGGGTTTCAATTGTGGCTGATATGGCATTGAATCAGGAATTGATGACGTTATTTCCCAATGTGCAGAAATTGCCTTTATCACCGAATATTAAGCGTTCAATCGGTTTGGCAGTAAAGAATAAAAAACAGATCAGTCCGATTGTGAAGGCGTTTATTGAGATTGCGCAGAAGGTTTAAGTTTTATTTTAAAAATGTTATGCAGTAAGTTAAAACACTTTTTGTTTCTCAATAAAATTGGATACACGGTAACGTCATTCGCAACTGTTTGAGGCAGGACTACATCTGTAAGTTAATGTTTCCTCGATATATCAATCAAAAGATGGTAATTGACGAGTTTTGCGAATGACAATGGTTTTGCCTACTTTTTCCGAAAAAAAAGTAGGGCGAGCCGCAGGCTAACCCTGAAATTAAAACTTTCGACGTAAGACTCCGCCGAGTATGCTCTAAAACAGTTTGAAAGGCGCATAGTTTTTAAAGTGTGTAACATCTGTTTTTAATTCGCGACATAAAAAATAAAGCGAACCGAAGTTCGCTTTAAATCACACAAAATTCAAATTTAAAACTTAGAAGAAGCCCATTGCTTTAGTTGAGTAGCTTACAAGTAAGTTTTTAGTTTGTTGATAATGATCAAGCATCATTTTGTGGTTTTCACGACCAATACCTGACTTCTTATAACCACCGAAGGCAGCATGAGCAGGGTAGATGTGGTAACAGTTTGTCCAAACGCGACCCGCTTGAATCGCACGTCCTGCGCGATAAGACGTATGTGCTGAACGTGACCAAACACCTGCACCTAAACCATAAATCGTATCATTGGCGATTTTGATTGCTTCATCATAGTCTTTGAATGTTGCAACAGATAAAACAGGTCCAAAAATTTCTTCTTGGAAAATTTTCATGCTGTTATTGCCTTTGAAAATGGTCGGTTCGATATAGAAACCCTCGCCCACTTCATGACGATCGCCACCGCCTGTAAGCACTTGCGCACCTTCCGCACGACCTGTAGCGATACAACCCAAGATTTTGTCTTGTTGCTCTTGAGATGCTTGTGCACCGATCATGGTATCTGTATCTAGAGGATGACCAGTTTTAATACGTTTTACACGCTCAACCGCCATTTCCAGGAATTTGTCAGCAATGCTTTCTTGAACCAATGCACGTGATGGGCAAGTACAAATTTCACCTTGGTTTAATGCAAACATTGCAAAACCTTCAAGCGCTTTGTCTAGGAATTCATCATCTTTGTCCATGATATCTTCAAAGAAGATGTTTGGAGATTTACCGCCAAGTTCCAACGTTACAGGAATGATGTTTTCAGTCGCATATTGCATGATTTGCTGACCAACCGCAGTTGAACCAGTAAATGCAATCTTTGCAATACGCGGATTTGTAGCAAGTGGACGACCTACTTCGATACCAAAACCATTGACTACGTTCAGTACGCCAGCTGGGAGTAAATCTTGAATCAATTCAACGAGAACTAAAATACTTGCAGGCGTTTGCTCAGCAGGTTTCAAGACAATACAGTTACCTGCAGCCAAAGCTGGTGCAAGTTTCCATGTCGCCATTAAAATCGGGAAGTTCCAAGGAATGATTTGACCCACTACACCCAAAGGCTCATGGAAATGGTAAGCAATCGTATCTTCATCAATCTCAGAAATGCCGCCTTCTTGCGCACGGATACAGCCAGCAAAATAACGGAAATGATCAATCGCAAGCGGAATATCTGCTGCGAGCGTTTCGCGGACAGGTTTACCATTGTCCCAAGTTTCAGCAACTGCAAGAAGTTCAAGATTTTCTTCTAGGCGATCTGCAATTTTTAATAAAATATTTGAACGAGTGGTCGGAGAAGAACTGTTCCAGCTCGCTTTTGCTTTATGCGCAGCATCAAGAGCAAGTTCAATGTCTTCTGCAGAAGAACGAGGAACTTTGGTAAATGCTTTACCATCTACTGGAGAAATATTATCAAAATATTCACCTTTTAAAGGTGGAACCCATTTTCCATCAATAAAGTTTTCATATTGAGCTTTGAATTGTACTTTTGAACCAGGTTGGTTTGGATCTACATAACGCATAAGAATATCCCTTTACTTATTTTCATGCACTGAATGAAATAGGCATGATGTTTAAAATTGCATGTATGACGAAAGTCATTCTTTACATGATGAATTGAGCATAGAGAGGCAAAGGTAGGAGAAAGGTTGGATGAAAATTTAAGAGGATTTGGGCTATGCTTTAATCTTTGACAATGTTTTCTTGTTGGTCGAAAAAGCCAGTGGAAAAATAAATTTTAGCCTTATTCTAACGCTTTGGTAGTAGTTGTGTTGACGAGGGCTAAGGGAGTTGTGTTAGTGTGATAAAGTAATTTATAAACATAGTTACTGGAATAAAAAAATAAAGAAGAAAGGATTTGGGAAATTTAGCCAATTTACATAGGAATGTAGCGTATGTTGAGCCAGAAAGAGTTAACCCATAAGCGAAATCTAATTGAGCAATTACGCCAAAGTAGCAGTTTGTCTTTAAAACATGCAGATCAGCTCGGTCAAAGCATCGCAAGTTCATGGCAACGTTCAAAATCTGCTGCGATTCCTAAAGATCGAGATGCTGCGCCGCTGATGAATGTCAAAGCAGAGCGTAAATCAGTACTTGAAAAAGCCATAGAACATTGTGGTGATGAACTTAGACATATTGCAGAACAGTCTTCCATGGTTGCTGCTGTCGGTGATATCGGTAGTACCATTATTTGGTCGGCAGCCAGTGGGCAAATGCGTAGTGCTGCAGAACGTGTTCATTTCGTAGCTGGCGGGCAGTGGCGTGAAGATTTGGTTGGAACCAATGCACTGGCTTTATCATTGAAAACCCAACAATCAAGCTGTGTATTTTCCAGTGAACATTTCATGTCGTCTGTGCATGATTGGGTTTGTTATGCCTCTCCCATCATTGATCCTTATTCAAAACAAGTACTGGGTGTGATTGATCTTTCAACCACATGGAATAATCACAATAGTCTAGGGCTGTTAGCCGCAGAGCGCTGTGCTTCGATTATCCAGTCAGCATTATTGGAATATCAGCAACAACATTTATTTATCCGTGCTTTTGCAGTTCCGCAAGTTTTATTTAATGGCAAAATTGTCGTACTCACACCACGCCAAATTGAAATTCTGACCATTCTCGCTTTATGTCCTCAGGGCATGAATTTAGAAAATTTACATCAATCACTTTATGGTGAGCGAAAGGTGAGTGTGGGGACTCTAAAAGCTGAAATGTCGCAATTACGCGATATTTTAGGGGGAATGTTAGGCTCTCGCCCATATCGTTTATTGGCACATGTTGAGGCTGATTTTTTACAAGCGGAAAATGCATTGGATTCAGGTTATACCGAATCTGCTTTAAAACTGTGTAAAGGCGTATTTTTAGCAAAAACAGAAAGTCCATTCTTATGTGCTTGGCGCGATTGTTTAGAGTCACGTTTAAGTGAAGCGATCTTTAAAGCCAATGAAACGGATGTATTGTTGAAACATCTTGCGCATTTTCCAGAAGCGATTGATGCAGTTGAGCGATTGATTGAGTTAACACCTGAAGGGCATCCTGCACATCAAGTTCTGCTTAAATATAAAGATGAACAGTGATGCGCAGCAGCCGAAAGGTTGTTTCAATTAAAATAGCTTATAGAAATGGTTTAGATTTCTTTTTGTTCTAGCCATTGGAAAAGAGAAGCATAAACTTTTGCGCGCACATCTGGCGCAGATAATACTAAATCATGCAATCCATTTTGAATTGTCATGACATTGACATCACCTTGTAATTTATTTCCATATTTAACAATGTCTTTAACTTCTAAAATAACGTCAGTTGTTTGAGCATCCTGATTGAATTTTTTAGGATAACTGGTTTTATGTGAATGCATAATTAAGGTGGGAACATTCACTTGTGCACCTGCATGGATTTCTTTCTGTGCTTCAAAAATAGCATGAACGAAACTGAGGTAGGCGAAAGGATAGGAATTCTTTTTCCAATTTAAATCAAAATTCCATTCACCATGAAATTTTTGATGCAGGCTTGGTACATACCACTTATTCAACTCACTTGGGAATTTTAGTTTTGGTAAATGTCTACCTAGTGCGGCTAGACGTGGCAAAGCAAGTTTTTTCTTCCATGCAGGCATATTAAAATCATAAAATGGACTATTACACCACAGTGCTTTGATCAATGGGTGATTTGGATAGTGTGCAGCATAGAGTGTTGTAATTAAACCACCTGTAGAGTGCCCAGATAAAAGCACACTGTTATGACCTTCTTGTCCAATGATCTCTAAAGCTTGGGTAATTTCAGCATCATATTCATTCAAGTTCAGCACATAATAATATTTTTGATGTGGTAAATATGAGCGACCGTATTTTCTCAGATCGAGTGCATAAAAGTCATAACCATGTTGGTTAAATTGTTCTGCCATTTCTGTTTGAAAGAAATAATCAATAAATCCATGGATATATAACACGGCTTTGTTTGTTGTTTGCGATGCCTTTTTACGTACCAAGGTTGCTGTGACTTTACCCTCATAGTCATCAGGGAGGTTGATGGTTAATTGTTCATAACCTGAGCCAAGTATATCAGGTTGATACTTCAATTGTGCTGTAGTCATTTGATTTCCCTGTGAATATGAAAGTTAATTTATAAAAATTAAAGGTACGTGCTGACCATTTGTAAAGACTGATCATAAAGTTGTTGTGCAAGTTGTTTGTTCTTTGCCTTTGCGGATTTAAAAGCAGGCGTTTGCAAACTCACATAATCACCATTGCGTTTTGCCCATTTCGGATCAAAAGCGATTTTCTTAATCAGTTCAGCAGGTTTTGTTGGTGGAATCAATCCAAGTTTGATAATAGCATATTGCCATTTCGGTAGTTCACGATAGATTTCTGAATCTACACCACCGGGATGTAGCGCATTACTGGTGACATTTGTCCCTTCAAGCTGTTTGGCTAAAGCATTACTGAATAAAAGGTTGGCAAGTTTACTGTTGCCATAACTGATTACGCCATTATATTTTTTGATGTGATCGGCTTTAAAGTGCTCTGGTTTGATTGAACCTAAAACGTGCATCATAGACGCTAGATTGATCACGCGACCATGTTCAGCTTTTTTAACTAAAGGAAGCAGTTTCATGGTCCAGAGGAAAGGACCGAGATAGTTCACGCCAAATTGCTTTTCATAACCATCAACTGTGGCTTCTAGCTCGGGTGTCATCATGCCAGCATTATTCACTAAAACATCAATTTTTTCGTATTTGGCAATGATTTCATTGGCGGCTTGATTAACTTGTTCGAGACTATTTAAATCCAAAGCAATCACATCAACTTGTCCTTTATTTAAGGATTGTAACTGCTGTTGCGCAATCTTTGCTTTTGCAGGGTTGCGACATGCAATGATCACATGATGCCCATCTTTGACGAAAGTTTCTGCAGTTGCTAGCCCGATGCCTGTATTTGCACCTGTAATGACGATTATTTTCTTATTTGCCATTTTTAGATTCTCTGTATTGAATTATTTTAACAGTGTTTTAAGCATCATAAGCATAGTTTTTATTTTTGACAATATATGTTGTCATTTGAGAATTGAAATAAAAAAAAGGGAATATCACCGAAGCGATATTCCCCAAAGTAGAGAAGTGAAACAGTAGTAAAATTTAAACTGAATGGGAGTAACGATTACATCGCGGCTTCAAAGATACCAATCACTTGAGCATCCGTTGCTTTACGCGGGTTGGTCAACATACAAGCATCTTTTTGAGCATTTGAAGTCATTACAGCATGATCTTCAGCTTTCACGCCAAGCTCAGCTAAGCCACTTGGGATACCGATTGATGCCGAAAGTTCACGGATCGCTTCGATAGCAGCAAATGCAGCCTCGGTCACAGTTAAACCATCTGTGTTTACACCCATTAGCTGTGCAATTTTCGCATAGCGATCTGGACATGCAATGAGGTTAAATTCACATACGTGCGGTAATAAAATTGCATTACATACACCGTGTGGTAGGTTGTAGAAACCACCTAATTGGTGCGCCATTGCATGGACATAACCCAATGAAGCGTTGTTAAATGCCATACCAGCAAGATACTGTGCATATGCCATTGCATCACGCGCTTCTAGGTTTTCACCATTCGCAACAGCAGGGCTTAACCATTCACTGATCATGCTAATTGCTTTTTCAGCACATGCATCTGTGATTGGATTTGCAGCAGTAGATACATAAGCTTCAACAGCGTGAGTTAATGCGTCCATACCTGTTGCAGCAGTTAATGCAGCAGGTTTTGCAATCATTAACTTAGGATCGTCAATAGCAACAAGTGGTGTACAGCGCCAGTCAACAATCGCCATTTTTACATGAGTATCAGTGTTAGTGATGATACAGAAGCGCGTCATTTCTGATGCAGTACCCGCAGTTGTATTGATCGCAACAAGCGGTGTCATTGGCACTTTACTTTGATCAATCCCTTCATAATCACGGATATGACCGCCACCCGCTGTGACTAAGCCAATACCTTTAGCACAGTCATGAGATGAACCACCACCTAAAGATACGATAAAGTCGCAACCATTTTCATTATAAGCATTTACACCGTTGTGTACGTTAATGTCCGTTGGGTTTGGTTCTGCGCCAGGGAAAACGTGGCTGTCTACACCTGCTTCTTTTAGATAGTCGACAATAATGTCTGCAACGCCGAATTTGAATAAGCCAGCATCAGTGACGATAAGTGCTTTTTTCGCCCCTAAATTTTGCGCTTTTACACCAACTTCTTTGGCACAACCAGGTCCAAAAAGTGATACGCAAGGGATATAAAAACCGTTTGTTTGATCTGCAATATTTTTAAAAGCCATGGTGCGATTCCTTCTACCATTGTTATTTCATCATTCCATCAGGTGTTGATCACCTTGAGATTGAGTATCTTGGTTGAAGGGTTTTTTTTAAACCTACGAAACACCTACCAAATTATATTGAAGATTTTTATCTTATATCTTTTTGAAATTTATGAATAATATTTTTAATTTAAAAATTATATTTCATAGTAATATCATTTTCTAGAATTAAACGACATAAAAAAGCATCCTTAAAAAGGATGCTTTTTTCATACATAGATTGCAGGAAAATTATTTTTCTACAATTGCTGTAACACCTTGACCACCCGCAGCACAGATCGAAATTAATACACGACCTGAACCTTTTTGGTTAATCAATTTTGCAGCAGTAGCAAGGATACGACCACCTGTAGCAGCAAATGGGTGACCCGCAGCTAAAGAAGAACCTTTTACGTTTAATTTGCTACGATCGATTGAACCCAATGGTGCATCTAAACCTAAACGTTCTTTACAGAACTTAGGATCTTCCCAAGCTTTCAAAGTAGAAAGCACTTGTGATGCAAAAGCTTCATGAATTTCATAATAATCAAAATCTTGAAGTTTGATGCCTGCGCGATCTAACATACGTGGAACTGCATAAGCAGGCGCCATCAATAAACCTTCTTTCTTACCAAGGAAGTCTACAGCAGCTGTTTCAGTGAAAGTTAAATAAGCAAGAACTTCATGACCATTGGCTTTAGCCCATTCTTCAGATGCTAAAAGTACCACAGAAGCACCGTCAGTCAGTGGAGTAGAGTTACCCGCTGTCATGGTAGCAGTATCACCTTTACCAAAAGCAGGCTTAAGTTTTGCTAATTTTTCTACAGAAGAATCTGGACGTAAGTTATTGTCTTTTTCTAAACCTAAGAATGGCGTAATTAGATCTTCAAAGAAACCTTCTTCGTAAGCTTTCGCCATTTTTTGGTGTGAAGATGCAGCAAGCTCATCTTGTGCTTCACGAGGAATACCCCATTCTAAAGCTGTGATTGCTTGGTGATCACCCATTGACAAACCAGTACGTGGCTCACCATTTTTTGGTGCATCCATCAAATCTTTAACATTGATTTTCGCTAATGCTTTTAAACGATCTTTACCTGTTTTTGCGATGTTAAGTTCAAGTAAAGCTTTACGTAAACCATCACCAAATGCAATCGGTGCATCAGAAGTTGTATCTACACCACCTGCAACACCGACTTCGATTTGACCCAATGCAATTTTATTCGCAACAAGGAAAGCGGCTTGTAAGCCCGTACCACATGCTTGTTGAATATCGTAAGCAGGGGTTTCAGGTGCAAGTTGAGTGCTGAGTACACATTCACGTGTCATGTTGAAGTCACGGCTGTGTTTCAATACTGCACCTGCTACCACTTCACCTAAGCGCTGACCTTGTAAATTAAAACGTTCTACTAGACCGTTTAATGCTGCTGTGAGCATGTCAGAGTTAGAAGCTTTGAAATATGGACCATTTGAACGTGCAAAAGGAATACGGTTACCACCGATGATTGCAACGCGACGTACAGTATTTTGACTCATAGTTTTGTCCTGTTGACCAGAAGTTTGAGTTTTAGAAGATGAAGAGGTGACTTTTTTAACCGTTGTGGTTGCTGCTTTACTACGTGGCGCTGTTGTAGTTGTACGAGTTGGTTTTTTTGTCGTACTTGTTGCAGTCGCTGCTGTAGTGTTTGTGTTAACATTTTTACTCGTACGGGCACGAGGTTTTGATGTATTTGACACAGTCTCTGTCGCAGTATTTTCAACGTTTGAATTTTCTTGAGTTGTTTTGCTCATAAGGCTTTTCCAAGCATGTTCGCAATTTTCTTAAGTGTTACATTAACATAATCATCTATGGGCTGAATTGACTATAATGACATTTGCATATTCTTTCAGGTCAAGTCATCATTATTGCAACTCAAGTATTATTAAACTGAAACTTATGGAACATTTGTATGATAAGTATCTGAGATTGCATTGAAGTTAAAAGATCGCTTAGGTTCCATATACAATTAATTAGATGAGAGATAAGAAACATGTCTGACCAATACCAAGCATTTGCAAAATCTCCAATTGGTAAATTTGTCATTAAAAATTTAGGTTTGCCATCACCGATTCAATTAGAGCGCTTTGAGTCGCCAAATCCTGTTGTAAAAGGCGCTGTTTTATTTGGTGCGGCACCAAATAGCCAATTTTCAGGTGAAATTGCACAGGTTCTCAGTAATATCCATGCAAATACCTATGCAGGAAATAACGCAGAACTACAACAAGCTGCTGCAAAGTCTGGTTTAAATGTGGGTGCTTTTAACGAAGGTGATAAAGAGTCTAAATTCAAAGCAGTGGTTTTCGACGCTTCTGGTATTCAAAACTCAGAACAATTAGATGAACTTTATAAATTCTTTAATCCAGTTGCACGTCAAATTGCAACTTCTGGTCGTGTGATTGTGATTGGTTTAACACCAGAAACTGCACCAACGATTAAGCAAGCAATTGCACAACGTGCATTAGAAGGTTTTGTTAAATCAGTTGGTAAAGAGTTTAAAAAAGGTATCGCTGCCGATTTGATTCTTGTGGATGCGGATGCAGGTCAAAATTTAGAATCAACTTTACGTTTTGCGATTTCTCCACGTTCTGCTTATGTATCAGGTCAAGTGATTCGTGTATCTAAAGGCAATGTTATCGATGTTGATTGGGCAAAACCTTTAGCTGGCAAAACAGCTTTAGTGACAGGTGCAAGTCGTGGTATTGGTGAAGCGATTGCACATGTATTGGCTCGTGATGGCGCACATGTTATTTGTTTAGACGTTCCGCCACAACAAGCTGACCTTGATCGTGTTGCGGGTGAAATCGGTGGTTCTACATTAGCCATTGATATTACTGCTGCGGATGCAGGTGAGAAAATTAAAACAGCTGCTGCGGCTCAAGGCGGTTTAGACATTATCGTTCATAATGCAGGGATTACACGTGATAAAACTTTGGCAAATATGAAGCCTGAGTTATGGGATCTTGTGATCAACATTAACTTGTCTGCTGCTGAACGTATTAATGACTATTTATTGTCAAATGATGGCTTGAATGCAAATGGTCGTATCGTTTGTGTATCATCGATCTCAGGTATCGCGGGGAACTTAGGTCAAACTAACTATGCAGCATCTAAAGCAGGTGTGATTGGTTTAGTTAAATTTACTGCACCAGTGCTGAAAGATGGTATTACGATTAATGCTGTTGCCCCTGGTTTCATCGAAACACAAATGACTGCTGCGATTCCTTTTGCAATCCGTGAAGCAGGTCGCCGTATGAACTCTATGAGCCAAGGCGGTTTACCAGTCGATGTTGCTGAAACGATTGCATTATTTGCATCTACAGCATCTACAGGTTTAAATGGTAACGTTGTACGTGTATGCGGACAAAGCTTGTTAGGGGCTTGATCAGTCGCTTTATTCCCTCTCCTTGAAGGAGAGGGTTAGGGAGAGGTGGAGTTTAATTACGATACATTTCGCCTTTCCAGTTTTCTCCTTAGTCCATTGCTCAGGAGAGAAAACGTCATAAAGATAAAATATTTCAAAGGTCTAGTATGAATACTCGCCATTTTAGTCAACTTCCAAAACCTTATTTAGCTTATCCAAAAGTAATACAAGGTTTGATTTTTAAAAAACCGAAAGGTGAAAAGGTTCTACCGCAAGTTGAATATGTGGTGGATTCGTTCAAAGTCGATCAAAAACATTTAAAAGCCTACAACGAAGTGTGTGGTTTTAAAAATAATGGATATATTCCTGCGATTTATTTAGCGGTTTTATCGCAAAGTTTGCAAATGCATATGATGACAACAGAAGCATTTCCATTTGCAATCTTAGGTTTGGTGCATATTCGTAATCAAATCAAACAAACCCGTAAAGTGGGTGTAAATGAACAGTTGACCTTGTCTTGTAAATTTGGCGAGTTAAAGCCACATGATAAAGGTGTGCAGTTTGATTTTATTACCACAGCAAAAGTGGGTAATGAAGTGGTGATGGAAGGTTTAACGACTTATCTTGCACGCCAAAAGACGGATGGCTCTGTTACTGAAAAAGCCAAAGAAATGAAAGAACCAAACTATCAAGTACAAGCAGTTTGGAGTGTTTCTGAAAATACAGGTCGTCGTTATGCAATGACTTCTGGTGATTTCAACTTGATTCATATTCATGCTGTAACGGCTAAAGCGTTTGGTTTTAAACAAGCAATTGCTCACGGAATGTGGAGTAAAGCACGTGTCTTGGCAAGTTTGAATTTGGCAGATGCTTATGAAGCCGATGTTTTCTTTAAACTACCAATGTATTTGCCATCAACCGTAGAATTTTTAACTGCTGAAACAGGAAAAACTACAGATTTCATGATCCGTAATCAAAAATCACAAAAACCGCATGTTTCAGGTATAGTCAAAGCAATATAATTTACCATAGTATAGGAAGCCTAAGTCGAGATGATTTAGGCTTTTTTTTTGGAATAAAAAAGTAAACGAAAATTGATAAGAATGGGCAGGACGATGAGTGGTTTAACGGATATTATTTTTGCAAATACCAAAAATTATCAAGGCGTTGTAGATGAGCGTTTTCAAGATTTAGCAACTCAATTTAGTCGTTTACAGGATGGTCGGATTGAGCATGGTGGTGCTGCACTGACCGTTTATTTTCAAGGTCAAAAAGTTGTCGATATTTATACGGGTAAAAAATCTCAAACAGAACAATGGAATGATCAAACCCTTTCTGTCTGTTATTCCACAGGTAAAGGCATTTTGGCTACACTTGCACATATTTTAGTGAGTGAGGGCTTGGTTGATTATGATCTTCCTGTTGTAAATTATTGGCCTGAATTTGGGCAAAATGGTAAGGAAAAAATGACTTTACGTCATATTCTGAGTCATCAAAGTGGTTTATATGATATTCGTAATATCATTGAAAGTGCTGTTGAAATGGCGGATTGGCAACACATGCTGAATGTTATGGAACAGGCGACACCACGCTTTGAAATCGGTGAAGATATTGCCTATCAAGCCATTACTTTTGGCTGGTTGGTGGGTGGTGTATTAGAAAAAGCAACGGGGCGAACATTAACAGATTTAATGCAAACGTATTTGGTTGAACCTTTACAGTTAGATGGTGCTTATTTTGGTGTGCCTGAGCATGAGTTGTCTCGTGTTGCGCGATTAATTCCAAAAAAGCAAAGTACAGCACCTGCCCAAGCGGAATCAAAAAAACCTAAAAGCAAACAAAAAAAAGCATCCTTCTCAGATAAATTGGCGGAAATGACAGGGCAAAATCCGCAAGATTTTTTAGATGCGATGGTGCCTAAAGGCATGCGTGATTTTAGCTTTTTTAGTGATCAAGGTTTGCAAGCGATTATTCCTGCTGCCAATGGCGTATTTAGTTCAAATAGTTTAGCGAAAATTTATGCGATGATGGCAAATAAAGGTGAATGGGACGGTAAGGTATTTATTCGTCCCGAAATTTTCGCTGAGTTAAGCCAGATCCAATCGATTAAACGTGATCGAGTGATGCCAATCCCGATGAAGTGGCGTTTGGGTTATCATCGTGTCATTACGATGGGGAAACGTGCCAAAAAAGGCTTTGGGCATATTGGTTATAATGGTTCAGGTGCTTGGTGTGACCCGCAACGTAAACTCAGCTTTGCTTATACGCACAACTTTGCGATTGGTTCGATTACAGGGGATTATCGGCTATGGGGATTAACTCAAGAAACTTTGCGCTGTGCAGATAGATTGGTTAAAGGTAGTAAAGGCTGGTTTTAAGCAGTTGTTTAAATGCTTGGGTTGATGCCTGAAATTTAAAATCGGGCATTCCTATAATGTTTTTGATTTTTCAACATGGTAGTAAAAAATATGGCACTTTACGATTTATAGATGTTGTGTTAAAAAGATTCAAAATAACTATTGATTTCAATTGAATGATTAAAAAAGAATTTTCGATTTCAGAATTATTTGGTATCTTGTCAGTTGTAGCATTAACAATATCTGTGTTAGCTAATACATACTTTTATTATTCATTAGATGCCATATGGGTAATGTCGGTTTTGTCACCAACATTTTATGTTATGGATATTATAAAAGTCATAACAGCGCTGAGTGTTGTCATTTTTTTTAATGCATTTTTTGTTTATCAATATAAAGCATTAACAGTGAGATTTTATAAGTACGTAAAGAAGAAAAAAGTCATTGTAAAAGATCAAAATATTAAAGAAACCACTCAGCTTATAAATAAAAATCAAAAAAAATATGAGCTTGGAAAAATTCTTTTTGTATTGCTTGCTTATGCAGTGATACTGTGGTTATTCGGAATCATTTTTAAAAGTTCAGGTCAAGTTATTTATTTTAGTGAATTATTGTTCATTTCAGTGCTAGTTGGGGGGATGTTGACTATTTTTTCAGATAATCAGATTAGAAAAGATAAAGAGATAGTAATTTTCATTATGATTTTTATGTCTTTAATTGCCACTTGTTTTGTTGCAGATACAAAATTGAAAAGGCTTAATGAATCTGCACCAATTACGATATTAAAAAACAAAGATAAAGAGAATTGGATTATTGTTGATAGTTTTCAAGATAAGGCGATTCTTCTCAATCAAACAGCAAAGCACAACATCATTAAAATCGTCAAATTTGAAGAAATTGATCGAATTATCTCTCATAAGAAATAACTCTATAGTTCTTCATTCACTAATCATCAAAAAAACAGTATCCTTATAGCTATAATGAGGAGCTTTCATGTATCAGGTACTTGCACGTAAATATCGCCCACGCAACTTTAATGAATTGGTTGGACAAAACCACGTATCACGTGCGTTAACCAGTGCTTTAGATCGTGGACGTTTACATCATGCATATCTGTTCACGGGGACACGTGGCGTAGGTAAGACCACAATTGCACGTATTTTGGCGAAATGTTTAAACTGCGAAACTGGTGTGACTTCTACGCCGTGTGAAGTGTGTGCAACCTGTAAAGCTGTCAATGAAGGGCGTTTCATTGACTTGATCGAGATCGATGCTGCTTCACGTACCAAAGTTGAAGATACTCGTGAACTCTTGGATAACGTACCTTATGCTCCTACGCAAGGTCGTTTCAAGGTTTATCTGATTGATGAAGTACATATGCTGTCAACGCATTCATTCAATGCTTTGTTAAAAACATTGGAAGAACCGCCTGAGCATGTGAAATTTTTATTTGCAACGACAGATCCGCAAAAGTTGCCGATCACAGTAATTTCACGTTGTTTGCAATTTACCTTACGTCCACTTGCTGTTGATGAAATTACTCATCACCTCACCAATATTCTCAATAAAGAAGAAATTCAATCTGAACAAGATGCGATTTGGCAAATTGCTGAATCTGCACAAGGTTCATTGCGTGATGCACTATCTTTGACGGATCAAGCGATCGCTTATGGTCAAGGTGCAATTCATCACCAAGATGTTAAAGAAATGCTGGGGTTGATTGATCGCACCATTATTTATGATTTGATCTTAGCGATTCATCAAAATCAGCGTGAACGTGTAAGCCAATTATTGTTGCAATTCAGACAGCAAGCTTTAGATGTTTCATTGGTTTTAGATCAGTTTATTTCAACCTTGCATGAATTGGCAATGTTGCAATATTTGCCTGATTTAAGTTTGAAATATAGTGCTGAGATTAATCAAAAAATTATGGCTTTATCGCAATTGGTTTCCGCTCAGGACTTACAATTGTATTACCAAATCGCATGTAAAGGTCGTGCTGAATTGCAACTTGCTGTTACACAAGAGCAAGGTTTTGAAATGACGGTGTTGCGTTTATTGGCATTTCGACCAATTCAAGTCAATGAAGTTGTGGTTTCGCAACAGCAAGTTTCTCAGCAAATTGAATCAAATGTTGTTATTGAAAATAGCTCATCTTTAAATAGCGCACCGTTAAATCGTGAAGCGGTGCAAGCATTACCAGTTCAAGAGGTTCAATTACAAGACTCATCATCTTTTGATCCAAACTTAGAAGAAGCAGAAGATGAATTGTCGCAGCAACCTGTTACTGATCATGAGCTAAGTAGTGATGATTATTTGGATGAAGAAGTTGAAAATTCAAATGATCAATTTACGAATGTACAGAATGAAAATATTCAGCATTTAGAACAATCGGAAAATGAACAGATTGTTGCGGACGTTCAAAGTGTTATTGTTAATTCCGAAACACAGCAGATACAGCAAGTCGTGCAAGTTGAAGCGGCAGAACCAAGTTTGACTTTATTTGGTGGTGAAATATCACCTCAACCTGTGGTGCCGGATCAAACTCAAGATGTTTTCTTTTTAGCGCCTGAGTCTGATCGTGAAATTGCTGATTCAAGTGTAGTTGTTGAAAATGCTGTTCAGAAACATGCTCAAACAGTTCAGCAAGATCATTCACAACATGAAAGCACTCAGACTCAAGTCACTACAACACATGTAGTTCAATCGAGTCATCATCAAACGCCACAAGAAATTTTAAGCTTACAGCCTCAAATTCTTGAAGGTGAGTGGACGGTGGATAAGTGGGAATATTGGTTTAGAAATAGTTCGCTTTCTCCTGCTGTGCAAGAATTGGCGCAACATGGTTTGATGATCGGTACGATAAATGGTCAATCTACGTTTCAAACTTCAAAACAATATGAGAACTTACTCAACCAGACTCAACATGATCTTGAGGCATCACTGAAACAACAATGGTCAAGTACCGTATTTAATGTGCAATATGGTGAAGTTGAGACAATTACGCCGTTTATGATGCAACGTGAGCGGAAGGTTCGTGCATTTGATCGTGCATCTGAAATGCTTCATCAAGAGCCTATTGTGAAAAGTTTAATGGAAGCATTTGAAGGTCAGTTGGAAAATATACAACTGAAGTAATTGAGTCTGCTTGATATTGAGATGAAGTCATAAAAAAGCCTGTACTTAGTCAGGCATCTTTATTGATGTATTATTTATTTGATTAAATAATTTTTTAAAGCATCTCGCATTTCTTGTGGAATAGAGGTGCTTTTTTTAGTTGTACGTTCTACAAACACATGGACAAATTGACCTTGTGCAGATGCTTCACCTTTTCCTTGTTTGAAAATGGCGAGATCGTAAGTCAGTGAAGAGTTTCCGATTTTTGCAATTGCAACACCAACTTCAATGATTTCTGGATAAGTCAGTTCTTCTAAGAAATTACATGATGAATTGACCACTAAACCGATAATTGGTGAGTGATGAATATCAAAGCCTGCTTTTTGAATGAGTAGAACATTTGCAGCAGTATCGAAATAACTATAATAAGTCACGTTATTCACATGTCCATAAATATCGTTATCTGCCCAGCGGGTTTGAATCGGGAAGAGAAAAGGGTAATCCGCACGATTTTTTATTTCAGGTTTCATTTGAGTTTTACATTTGGATATTATCTTTATGTTTTAACCAAATTAGTAAATGGATTCAAGTTTTTAGTTTTATTTATGACATAAAAAAGCCTATTCAGTTTAAGCGAATAGGCTTTAAGCTTAATTGATGAAAATCAATTAGAAACGGTAACCTAGACCTAAATAAGTCACGATTGGTTTAATTTCGATGTCGCTTTGACCTGAAATTAAAGTCATCGAACCACCAGTGTATGGGTTTGTACCGTTGACATTCAATTTCGCTTTTGTTGTTAGATGAGCATAAGAAACTGAAGCTGTTGCATACCAATTTTTATTGATACTGTAATCAATACCTAACATTGCAACTGGTGCTACAGCATCATCAACTTTAACTTTACCCAATTGTGGATTGAATGGGGCGAGTTTAGTAGCTTTTAATGCATCATTAATTGCAGAATCAGTTTCTACATTTGAAAAGTGTGCATACATTAAGCCTGCACCTACATAAGGGCGGATTTTATTGTTAATGGATCCAAAGTGGTAACGTGCAGAAATCGTAGGTGTATAGGCATCAGTCGTTGCCGCTTTATCAAATTGATTTAAATCAAGTATCGTTTCATTTCCAAGCTTAATAGCACCTTTGCCTGCAAGCTTCATCTCAGGCGGAACACCCAAAGTTAATTCTAATGAAACGTTATCATTCACAAAATAATCAAGCATTAATCCTGCTGTATCAGCGTCTTGTACTTCAAAACCAGCATCAGGATTGGCTGCTTGTAGATTTGCCATAGCTCCTAATAATGGTGAATTACCAGTTTTACCATAGACACCTTGACCGCTACTTTGTGGCATTACATGTAACCAACCAGCTGATACACCAAATGTTTTGCTATCTGAAGTTGCTGCATGTGTAACCGTATTTAAGCCGAATGCGACTAAAGGTAAGATCGCGATGCTGAGTTTTTTCATAGAATGATTTTCCGATGCTGTAAGTGATCTTAATTTTCCGATTAAGATGGACAGCGATTCTAGAGTAATTATTTTAAAAATTAAATGAAAGAGAAATTAAAAAACAACCAGTTAAGATGTAATTAATCTATTGATTTGTAATAAATTACTGAAAATATAATACTTATTATTAAATGTCTGTAGATTTGATTTATTTTAAATGGTTAAAAAATAGATGATTATTTGGCTGTAATTTCAACTTATTGTTATTTTCATAGTATGAGAAAAGATTAATAAAGAAGCAGTTGGTTTTTGCTTGATTGGGAAGCTAAGTCTGGATGAGTTAGAACTTTAGGGGATAAAAGCTTATTGATGAGTCTGAATTCATCAAAAAGCTTTACCTCCTTACTATAAGAACGGTGTTAATAAATCGCTTGATAAATTTTCAGAGCATCTTCTTGTTGCATTGCTCTTGGATTATTTTGCAAAAGTCGTGTTTGTAACATCGCATCATTGGCTAAAGTTTCAAGTTGATGTTCTTGTACATTTAAATCACGTAGTTTTAAGGTTAAACCGCTATTGTCTAGGTGGCTTTGCATATGATCAATAAAGAGATCACATAAACCTTCGATGCTGCCTTTACTATATGGATTTAGCCATTGCATCAGTTCTGCATAATATGTTTTTGCTTCAGGCGCATTGAATTTTAATACTTCAAGTAAAACGAGAGCATTGGTATGCCCATGCGATAAATGAAAATGCCCACCCAAAGGATAGGCAAGTGCATGCACAGCACCGACTGGCGCATTGGCAAAAGCCTGACCAGCAAGCATCGAACCCAGTAGCATATTTTGACGTGCTTCTAAATTTGAACCATTTTCTAAAACTAATTTTAAATTTTTATTCAACAGTTTGAGTGCTTGTTTGGCAAGCATGTCCGCATAAAAATTCTTTTTAATCTTTGAAGTATAAGCTTCGATCGCATGCACCATCGCATCTATACCTGTTGCCGCGGTGATATGTGCAGGTAAGCCTGTGGTGAATGCTGCATCTAAAATTGCTACATCAGCATATAAGATGGGTGCAACAATGCCTGTTTTGGTGGTTTCACCTGTGGTAACGATAGAAATAGGTGTTACTTCAGAACCAGTACCTGCTGTCGTAGGAATTAAGATTAAAGGTAAACGAGGACCTTGGGCATTATTCACCCCATAGATTTCTTGAATGGTCTGAGTTTGTTTTGGATTTGCCAATATTGCAATCAGTTTGGCAACATCCATTGAGCTACCGCCACCAAAACCAATCACCACATCGACATTTCTTTGTTTAGCAAACTCAACGGCAGATAACACAATGCTCTCAGCAGGATCAGCTTGAACTTCTGAATAAATTTCATACTCTATTTGAGATTGTTCTAATATTTCTAAAATAGGTAAATGGAGTGAATGTTGAATCATTCCTGCATCGGTTACAATTAAGGCTTTCTGATATTTATGGGCTAAAATATTTTTAAGTTCTTGAATCGAACCTACCCCTGAAATGATATTGGCGACAGTCTGAAATTGAAAATGACTCATGTGTATTATCCTTAATCTATCATCACAAATTAAACATTATTGTTTTACAGTTCTATAGGATTCGCTTGCTAAATAACTTAACATAAGACTTTATAAAATAAATGATCATTTGAGGTTGTTATGTCATCCAAAACGCCATACAAAGTTTTATGTGTGTGCTTGGGAAATATTTGTCGTTCTCCAACAGCTGAAGTGGTGTTACGACATTTTTGTGATGAAAAACAATTAAATGTTATTGTTGATTCGGCGGGTACAAGTAATTATCACCCGAATAAAGCTCCAGATAGTCGTAGTCAAAAACATGCAATAAAAAGAGGCTATGATCTTTCTTCTTTAAGAGCTAGACAGCTAAAAACACAGGATTTTTTGGACTTTGATTTAATTTTAGCGATGGATCATGAAAATTTTGATGATATCCAAGATTTGTTAAAACAAGCCATTCAACAGTTTAGTGCAAGTCAAATAAGGTCTACAATTGCATTGATGAGTGAACATGATCAGCAATATCCGCAACAAGCCTTACCCGATCCTTATTATGGAGAAGCAGACGGTTTTGAACGTGTGATTGATCAATGCGAGTCAAGTAGCCAAGCTTGGGTCAATGTTTTGCAACAGCAATTTCAATATAAATAATTGATTGAAATTCAATTATCATTTTACAAGGTGATTTTAGCAAATTGCTTTAGAACATCGTTAGGAAATAATTTAGATAATGAATATTGAATCTCAGGTTCAACTAAAGCCATTCAATACCTTAAGTTTGAGCGCAACAGCTTCTCATTTTGTTAAAGTTCAATCTGTTGCTGAACTTGAAGAAGCTTTG
Source organism: Acinetobacter sp. WCHAc060025 (assembly GCF_004209355.1). Taxonomy (NCBI): domain Bacteria; kingdom Pseudomonadati; phylum Pseudomonadota; class Gammaproteobacteria; order Moraxellales; family Moraxellaceae; genus Acinetobacter; species Acinetobacter sp. WCHAc060025. The sequence continues at coordinate 258,063 of NZ_SGSX01000002.1, forward strand.
CAATTTGCTCAACAGCAAAATTTAAATGTTTTACTCCTTTCAGGAGGCAGTAATATGATGCTTCCTGAACAGATTCATGCACTTGTGATCGCGATAGATATTCAAGGTATTGAGTTATTCGCAGAAGATGAAAATACTGCAATCCTCAGAGTGGGGGCGGGTCAAGTTTGGCATGATTTTGTGTTATGGACGACGGAACAGAAAATGTATGGTTTACAAAATCTCGCATTGATTCCGGGTTTAGTTGGCGCGTCACCTGTACAAAATATTGGTGCTTATGGTGTTGAAGCAGGCGAGTTTATTGAATCTGTTGAAGTTTATGATCGTCAAAGTAAGCAAACACAGCACATTCAGGCGGTTGATTGTCAATTCTCATACCGACATAGCATTTTTAAAGATGATCCAAATCGTTATGTGATCACCCATGTTATTTTTAAATTATTAAAACATGCTGATTTAAAAATGAATTATGGTGACTTGAAAGCTGCGATGGGAGATGAAATTACGCCTGAAAACTTGCAAAAACAAGTGATTCAGATTCGCCAAAGTAAATTACCAGACCCAAAAGAATTTCCAAATGCAGGGAGTTTCTTTAAAAATCCAATTATTAATCAACAAGATTTTACACAATTAATTGAAAAATTCCCTAATATTCCACATTATCCTCAAAAAGATAATCAAGTTAAAATTGCCGCAGGTTGGTTGATTGATCAGTCAGGTTGGAAAGGTAAACGGCTCAATCAAGTAGGTATGTTTCATAAACAAGCTTTAGTACTGGTAAATTATGCTGATGCAACATTGAAAGATGTGAAAGCAACTTTTCAAGCGGTACAGAAAGATGTTTATGATAAATTTGGTGTACATTTAGAACCTGAACCTGTGCTTTTTAATGAGCAAGGTTTAATTCAAAACCATTAATAGAGTAAGTTTATGGTGAAACAACATTGGATGGTCAGATTTGTACGAATAGTTGCGATACTATTCGTCTTATTGAGCTGTCTGGTGGTTTTTTGGTATACACCATTTTACTCCAATATGATGGTGAAAATTCTAAATCATGTCGTTCCTGTTGAAGTAGATCAGGTTGCAGCGCAAAGTCAACAAAAGGCAGCATTGTCAGAAGAAAATACACTTGAACCAGGTTCTGACTTATGGATTGCACGTCAAGCGTATTTGAAACTTTTAGATGAGGAAATAAAAAGTAAAAATGCACAAGATTTAATGTTGCTACAATTGAGATATAAAGCCTTACAAGAAAAAATTTCCCAAGAACAAAAAAGTGAAGAACAAGAGCAGGATAAACCTGTTATTCCTTTACTTTCAGAACAAGTCAGTTCTGAACAAGCAAGCTCAGAGGCGGTGGCTTCTGGCGTTGTGAGTGATCAGTCAAGTGAAACTGTTAAAGCGTTATTGGATTTAAATAGTGAAGACAATAAAGCTTTAATGGATGAATATTTGAAATTCTTAAAAACCCATCAAATCGATGAAGCATTATTGATGGGAGATGCGGTTGCGGTTGATGCAGAATTGGCGAGCTCACAAGTCACTGATGTTGTTGAAAATGGTTCTGATGCAAATGAACAAAATCGAGAGAGTTTAAAATCAAGCCAACCCTATGCAATTGTTGTTTTGGGTGGTGGATTAACACTCGATAAAAATCAAAAAGATATTATTGTAAATGAATATACACGATTAAGATTGGAAACAACTTTAGCACTGGAAAAGCAAAATAAACTCCCCATCGTTTTGAGCGGCGTAGAAGCGCCTTATATGCAAAAATGGTTAGCCGAACGTGGTGTGGAAGCAAAACTGCTCGAAAACCGCAGTATGAACACTTGTGAGAATACACGGTTTAGTTCATTACTTTTACAAAAGAAAGGTGGAGCGCCAACAGTACTCTTGGTGACAGATCGTTATCATATGCCTAGAACAAGACGATTATTTGCACTTAGTGGTATAGAAACCATTCCAGTTAATGCGCCAATGCCGACGCAACTTAGTGAATGGCAACCAAGCAAACAAAATTATGATCATAGCCGTCGTGCAAATTACGAAACATTAGCAACAATCCGCGATATGTTGTTCGGGTCAAGTGGCTGTAGAGAGGTGCCTTAATGGCAGATATTCCATTTTTAAATCCAACGATTTTAAAGCAACTTGATTTACCTGTACCAAATCGAGATACCACACCATTATTATTAGAAGCATTAAATTTAAATCGTGAATATATTGCCAATAAAGAAATTAAGTCTTATCAACGTTTGTATGGTTTTGATCAGCTAGATTGTCAGCACTGGCAAGGCTATATCAAAATGCCTTTGTTTAAACTTCATGTACAAGTGTTTAAACCTAAAACTGAAAAAATAAAAGGCAGTGTATTTTTACTTCATGGCTACTTAGAACATAGTGGTATTTATCAACCGATTATCAAAGAAATATTAGAGCAAGGCTTTAGTGTCATCACCTATGATTTACCTGGGCATGGTTTAAGTGATGGGTCACCTGCAAATATTAAAGACTTTGATCACTATCAGCAGGTTCTACATTCAGTTTATCAATATGTTAAAAATTCAGCACAATTGCCAAAGCCTTGGTTGGGAATTGGACAAAGTACGGGTGGTGCGATTTGGATGCATCATTTACTTAAATATGCGCAAAAACGTGAAAACCCAATTGTAGAGCGAGTATTATTGCTTTCACCTTTGGTGCGTCCTGCAAAAACAGCGTGGTGGCATAACTCGATTGGTCTAGGCATTATTCGACGAATAAAAAAAGAAGTGCCACGTCATTTTAAAAGAAATAACCATAATCCTGAATTTCTACGCTTTGTTCGTTTAAAAGATCCTTTACAACCAAGAATGATGGGAATGGATTGGATTTTAGCGATGTCCAAATGGATGCAGGAAATGGAGGATTATCCGAAATGTCGTATTCCTGTTTGGTTGGCTCAAGGTGCACAAGATCAGACTGTTGATTGGAAATACAATATTGATTTTGTTCGACGTCAATTCAGATTGCAAACTTTATTGATTTTAGAAGAGGGTTCACACCAACTCATCAATGAGCGTGCAGATATTCGTGCTGCACTCACAGGTCTTATCCCAGCTTTTTTACATGCCCAATCGGGTGGGGACTACTATGAATAATATTTTTAAATAGATGTTATAGGTTTGATTTAAATAAATTGACTAAAAAATAGATGAATAATGTCCTTTTTAGATTATTTTGTTTGAAAAATAATCACACGATGGTTTTTGTTGAAAATAGGGCTTGCGTTAGTTTTGAAAATCTATAGAATGCACTGCATCCCGACGCGATACAGCAAG
>NZ_SGSX01000020.1:0-79788 GCF_004209355.1 Acinetobacter sp. WCHAc060025
TTTGCTGTATCGCGTCGGGATGAGCTCATTATAGGGCAATTTCTTACACGCGCAAGTGCTTTTAACTGATTGTTTTATTGAGTGTTGTATTTTTGTGCACCATTTTGGTTCAAAAACACACTTTTTGACGCATAAGTTTTTAATTATAAAGCAGAAATATGTAAAAAATATTTCTGCTTTATATTTTCATTATTTTTTTGATTTATTGTCGGTCGTTTGAATACTGATGATTTTTACAGCTTGTTTAGGTACATCTTGGTACATGCCGACGGTTCCTGTCGGAGTATTTACAATTTTATCGACAACATCTAAACCTTGTGTAACTTTACCAAACACAGCGTAGCCTGGATTTCCTACCGATTTATTTAAAAAGTCATTATTGGCAACATTAATAAAGAACTGACTGGTTGCAGAGTTCGGATTATTGGTTCTCGCCATTGCTAATGTGCCACGTGTATTCTTCAAACCATTATTTGCTTCATTTTGAATTGGTGCTTGGGTTGCTTTTTCTTTCATATTACTATCAAAACCGCCACCTTGAATCATGAAGCCAGGAATTACGCGATGGAAGATCGTTCCATTATAGAATTGACTATTTACATAACTCTTAAAGTTTTTAACTGAGGTCGGTGCTTGTTCATCATATAGTTCAATATTGATATTGCCTAAATTGGTTTTGATTTGCATATTTGTATTTGCAAATGCTGGATTAACTATAAATACCAATCCTAAACTTAAACCTATCTTTTTGATCATTCTCTTTCGTCCTGAGCCGTTTTAAACTAATTGTTGCTTATATCAATGACTTCAGTAAATGAATCACTGAAGGAATTAAACTTGAGTAGGCTAATCTATGTGACTATACAAGCTTAATCAATATTACGTTTGCCTTTACTCTGTATCTTGAATGTTGCGAATAAAATGAAAATAGAAGAATCCATTCCACATACTGCTTTACCTTGGGAACTTTCTGGCGAAGGCTATATTTTAAATTATTGGTTAAGCCCAGTATTTACACGGCGCTCTCAAAACTTCGGCTTAGTAGAAGCTAAATTTGGACGAATCGTTCAGGTTATTCTTGTACGCTATTATTCTTCGCCTGTCGGTCCTTATGATGAATTATTAGTTTTAGATCATACTACTCAAAATTTTAAAATAAGTTCTAACATCCCCAAAATATATGTTTCTAGCCAAGCATCTGTAAATGAAGGGCGCTATCATTGGGGTATTCCGAAAGAGTTGGCGAGTTTTAATTGGAAACATTCTAAGCAACAATTACATTGTGATATTCAAGTTGGAAGTGAAACACTCTCATTAACCATCAATTTAACGCAATTAAAATCATCACATGCAATATCTTCAAAACTTATACCCTCTCGTTTATTAAACATTCAACAAAAAGATCATCTGTTTCTGTATCAATTCTCGCCTAAGTTTAAAAGTAAAATTGCTTATATTTCTAATGCGACTTGGAATAATACACAAAGTATTTTTCCAGACTTTTCTAAAGCGACTTTTCTTAAAGGTTTTTATTCCACTGACTTTAAACTTATTTTCCCTGAGTCGGTCAAAACTAAATTAGTAAATACATAATTTAAATACTCTTTTAACACAAATGATCGATTGTTCTAAATAAAACAATCGATCATTTGTGTTTTGATCTTTTAGGCTGCTTTTATCAAGGAATTATTGTTTATCCCAAAACTTACGGAACTCTTTGCTCATTTCGATGACATTCTTTTTCGCTTTACGTGAAATTGGTGTTAAGTTGATAAAGCCATGTGTTTGGTCTTCATAGTCTTGATAATGAATTTTCACACCATGCTGACGTAATTTATAAGCATAGATTTTACCTTCGTCATGAAGTACATCATGTCCTGCAGTTACTACAAATGCAGGGGCTAATTTTTTCAAATTACCGTAAGTTGGCGAAATAATCGTATCGTCTAATGCAATATTGAATCGCGTCGCGTAATAGTCAGTCACGTAATCAATGTCAGATCCAGTCAAAACTAATCCATCTTTATAAGCAAAAAATGATGGATGACGGCTCTTAAAATCAACCGCTGGGTAAATTAAAAACTGTGCCTGAGGAGCGTAAGCTTCATTGACTGTTCTTTGAGAGAGGACTGCGCAAATATTTCCACCTGCACTATCTCCTGCAATCGCAATTTTATTTTTTAAAATTTTAAACTGACGGCGATTTTGATATACCCAAGCTAGGGCATCTTCACACGATTGAATCAACTCGCGAGGCCCAACTTCAGGTGCAAGTGGGTATTCTATACTGAGGACTTGCGCTTTAGCATGTGTCGCAATCAACCGGCAAACTTCATCATGGGTATCCACACTTCCTACAACAAAACCACCACCATGATAAAACACAATCATTGGTAATTTTTTATTGGGTGCAGGATGATAATGTCTTGCATAGATACTGCCACTTTGTAGCGGTAAACGAATATCTTCAACAAACTGAACATGAGTTGGTTTATTGGTAATCGACTGCATCTGCGATTCAAATTGCTTTCGTGAACGTTCGACATTTTCATTGATGAAACCCACTTTGCCTTGTTTCAATTGTGCTGCCATCAAACATTTCGTAAAACTATCTAATTGCGGGAACTCATAAGGATAACCCAATAGTTTAGCCAAAGATTCTTGAGCAAACGTGGGTAAACGGTCTAATGTTCTGCCTGCAGCACCCTGCCCTTTTTCGACGATGTCTTGAATATTACGTTGAAATGCAACCATTGAGTTCTTCCTTAAATGTCCAAATTCTTCATATTTTCTACATGATCAGGAATTGACTGACTATATTCTTATACAAGTCTAGCAATCGATATACAAATATAAATTTTAAATACGCTAATCTGAGTCAAATACATTGTCATTGACTATTTTGCTTTATCTCAATTTTTTTTTGCTATTTTTTGATAAATATAAGGAGGCAACTCATGGCAATTAAAGCATTATTTGTTTCATTAATAACATCGCTACTTGCTGTTGGTTGTGTAGCATTCCCTGACGATGGTTATGATTCTCGTGGGTATAGAAGTTATGGACATCCTATTTATCGCGATTATGACTATGATCGAGCTTATGATGCTCGATATGACCCTTATAAAGACCGTCAACGCTGGGAGCGTGAACGTGCCTATCGTATTCAGCAACAGCGGATAGAACAACAGCGACGTGAAAATCAGTTGAAAAATCATCGTTGGCAATATGAAAAAGCCAAACGTGATCAATTGAAAAAACAGCAATGGGAACAAGATCAGCGTAAAAAATGGCAACAAGCACAACGCAAAAATGATTGGGACAATAAAACCAAGCCTGAACAGCGTTGGAATCATTCGTCAATGAAAGATCGCCAATGGGGCAATCGCCCAGATCGTAAACAATGGCAACAACGCCAACAGCAAAATCAACAACAGCAACGTGATAAAAAGCGTGATGATCATAGAAAAGCGGATCAAAACAAAGAACAAGGTAAAAATTAACATCAGCGGATCTGAGCAAAACTCTGATCCGCTCTGTCGCTTTAGCAAATAATTAAAGCAATAAAAAACAAAAAATGATGAATTTACAAAGCTATTAACTGGCTCACATTTTAGAATATTTTCTACTCATTTTTGTCATTTAAGTCATTGCGATTTTCTCTAATTCAAGTAATCATTTTCTCAACATCAACTCATCAAATGGCTTGAGCAATAAATTCAGAATTTATTGTTTTAAATTGAATAAAGTTCTATTTCGACATATAGAATTTCTTGCTAAATTTATTTTGATGTAAAAAGTTCACCGATATATATGTTTTAAACTGGATCGTTTGAACATCAATAATATTGATCATGGAAAGGAAAAAAATAATGAAATGGTCTAAAGCCCTTCTCGTCACAGCTGGTTTAATGGCTGCTACCTCTGCAACTCAAGCAAAACAAGTCATGTGTGTCTTTGATTTAGTTGGTAAAAATGGTGATGTATTTACCCTAATGAAAGACTATCAACTTGCTGCTAAAAACTGGGGTGCAGATCTTGAATTAAAAGTGAATTCAAATGAAGCTGTAATTGCTGAAGATTTTAAAGCAGGTAAATGTGATGCCGTAAGTATCACAGGTATGCGTGGACGCCAATTTAATAACTTTACAGGCTCACTCGATGCAATTGGTGCAATCCCTGATCTCAATCTCGCTGTGAAAGTCATGCAAGGTTTAGCTAATCCAAACTTTGCTAAATATATGACCAGCGGACAATATGAAGTCGTTGGTGTCATTCCTGTAGGTGATGCATATCTATTGGTCAATGATCGCAATATCAATACTGTGGCAAAAGCAGCAGGTAAAAAAATTGCCGTCCTTGATTACGACCAAGCACAGAAAATCATGGTACAGCAGATTGGTGCACAAGCTGTCAGTGCTGATGTAACCAATTTTGGTGCAAAATTTAATAATGGACAGGTCGATATTATTGGTGCACCTGTTGCTGTATTTAAACCTTTAGAGTTACATAAAGGCTTAGGTACTAAAGGTGCAATTGTGAATTACCCACTGTTACAAGTGACTGGAAATATCATCATTCGTCCAGATAAATTCCCTGCAGGCTATGGTCAAAAATCGCGTGATTGGGTGAAATCTCAATTACCACGTGCCAATGGTATTATTGGGAAAATGAAAGCAGATATTCCTTCAAAATACTGGATGCAAGTACCTGAAGGAGATAAACCAGGTTATCAAAAGCTAATGCGTGAATCACGTATTAACCTGACCAAACAAGGCGTTTATAACAAGCAAATGATGAAGATTCTTTGGCAATTCCGTTGTAAGAATAGCCCAACAAACTTTGAATGTGCTTTACAGGATGAAAACTATAAATAAGTTCATCTGCTAAATTTTACTTAAATCCGATAAATTTAGTCTGAATTTACTTTAAAGTTCACTCACTGACCATATATTGAGTATGTTATACTGAATATATGGTCTTTTCGTTTAAGCCATTTGAATCTGAGGAACAATATCATGACCGCCCAAGCACTTGAGATGACTGATAATGCTGCAAATAAAGTTCGCCAACTGCGTGACAGTGAAGGTAATCAAGAACTGATGTTACGTGTCTATGTAACAGGTGGTGGCTGTTCAGGTTTTTCTTATGGTTTTAACTTTGCTGAAAATGCCAATGAAGACGATGCCGAGTTTGTGAATGGCGATGTCAAAATGTTGGTTGATTCGTTGAGCTATCAATATTTAGTCGGTTCAAAAGTCGACTATATTGAAGGTCTTGAAGGTTCACGTTTTATTGTTGAAAACCCAAATGCGACAACAACTTGTGGTTGTGGTTCTTCATTCTCGATCTGATCTAAAGAATTTATAAAAATGCCCTCAAATTTGAGGGCATTTTTATATCAAACGTATCAATCTTCTACGCAACTGCATCTAAAATATATTGACTAAGCTCTTTGGCATTTTGTACAGGAATCCAATGGGTTGCATCCATAATCACTTCTTTATACGGCGCATGAACATAATTTTTATTGTATTCCACACCTTTAGGACCAATCGCTGAATCGTGTTTGCCCCAAATAAATAAAGTCGGGACTGTGATCGGTTTCAATAAGTTTTTATTGGAACTGAATGGTAAACCTCGATACCAGTTTAAAGCTGTACTTAAACGCTTTTCATTGACAATTTCTTGTTGAAAGTCCTTGAGTTGTTGTTCTGTCATGCCTGAATCTTTCAATAAAGCCAAACCAATCTGAGGTACTTTTTCAAACAGTAGTTCAGGAATTTTAGGCAACTGAAATAAGCCCATATAATAAGATTTAAACAATTGATTACTGGTCAGCATCGCTTTCATGAACGCGGCTTTATGTGGTACTGAAATGGTAATCAAATGCTTTATTTTCTCAGGATAACGCTGTGCCACATCCCAAGCCACAACCGCACCCCAATCATGCCCCACCAAATAAACAGGTTGTTGAATAATGTCGAGTAAAGCATTCACATCTTCAAGCAAAGCAGAGCCACGATAGTCACGACGGCTAGTTGGTTGCGCACCTAGACTATACCCCCGTTGATTGACTGCAAAAGTTCGATAACCTTGTGCATTCAAAATTTCTGAAGTTTCTTGCCAACTTTTATTGGTTTCAGGAAAACCATGTAAGAGGACAAAAACTTGTCCATCTAATGGTCCAGAATCAATGACATCAAAGCTTAATCCTTCTCGTTGATAAGATTCTATTCGTTGTGTTTTTATCGCTATAGTCATGGTGATTTCTACTATTTCCTATTCTCATTTTTATTGATATTGCAGTTGAATCTTAGTTTTGTTAACAGCTCGAAAGGACAAATCTAGGGTTAAACAGGTCGATCATTGTCTGACAATCTACCTGATTGATACCCATAAATTTACAACTTATACAGCGGTGATTGTCCCTAAAACACGATAGCCTTTTGCACCTGTCACCGCAGGTAAGTTACCACTTTGCTGTAAATCAAAACGCATGGCTAACCAAGCAAAAGCTGTCGCCTCAACCCAAGTCGGTGCTAAGCCCAGTGCGGAAGTCGTTTGTACAGACCAATTATGTTTACGTAAACGCCAACGCAATTGTTCAAGCAAATGTGAGTTATAAGCCCCACCGCCACAGACATAGACTTCACCAGTATCCAAAGGTGAACGGTAGATGGCTTTTTTAATCGCCCGTGTGGTCAGTTTCATCAGTGTCGCTTGAACATTTTCAGGTGTATCTTCAAGCTCATCGTATTCCAGATCATTGCGCCAATCTGAAATTTGCTCATCCAACCATTCTAAATTGAAGTCTTCACGCCCCGTACTTTTCGGTGGTTCTTTAGAAAAATATTCATGTGCTTGCAAACGATCTAATAAAGATCGAATCGGTTGACCATAAGCTGCCCAGTTACCATTTTCATCATAAGGCTGTCCTGTATAGCGATGGCACCAAGCATCCATCAGTATATTGGCTGGTCCTGTATCAAAACCATAAACACCTTGATCATCGCCCGCAGGTAACATACTGACATTAGCAATCCCACCCAAATTCAGAATCACTCGGTGAATGGTTGGATGTTGGAATAATGCTTGATGGAATGCAGGAACCAATGGTGCACCTTGCCCCCCTGCTGCCATATCACGGCGACGAAAATCTGAAATTACAGGAATTTGGGTAATTTCAGTAATAATATTTGGATCACCAATTTGTAGCGTAAACCCATGTTCAGGACGATGACGAATGGTTTGACCATGTGAGCCAATGGCTTTGATTTGGCCTCTGTCTAAATTATTTTCATTGATCAGTTGATTAATGCCATTTCCAATCATGCTTGCAAGCGCAACATCGGCTTTGCCCATCCGATCAATTTCATTGTCATCTGGAAGAGTTAAAGCCATTAATTCATCCCTTAAATCAGGGTCAAAAGGCACTGTTAAAGTTGCATGAATATGTAAAGGATCAAATGAAGCAGCAACAAAATCGACGCCGTCCATGCTGGTTCCAGTCATTACGCCAATATAGATTGTTGTCATGAGATATTCTTCGCCTGCATTATGCTGAAAAAATGTTAGTATATCGCACAAATGAGATAACTGATGTATTGGATTTTGTGATGTCTAATTTCCTACCAGCGGAAGAACAACTTGCCCTCATCCAACGAGGCACACACGAGATTATTTCTGAAGAGGATTTATTAAAAAAACTCAAAGAAAATCGCCCTTTAAATATTAAAGCAGGCTTTGACCCAACAGCACCTGACCTACACTTAGGTCATACTGTACTGATCAATAAATTAAAAACCTTTCAAGATTTGGGTCATAACGTGACCTTCTTGATTGGTGACTACACTGCCATGATCGGTGATCCAACAGGTAAAAGTGCAACACGCCCACCATTATCGCGTGAGCAAGTTTTAGAAAATGCAAAAACCTATCAAGAACAAGTCTTTAAAATTCTTGATCCGAATAAAACTAAAGTTCGCTTTAACTCAGAATGGTTTGCAACAAAAACTGCGGCTGATTTGATTCAATTGGCTTCACAGCAAACTGTTGCACGTATGTTAGAACGTGATGACTTCACCAAACGTTATAACAACCATCAACCGATTGCGATTCATGAGTTCTTGTATCCATTGGTTCAAGGCTATGACTCAATCGCACTAGAAGCAGACGTAGAACTTGGTGGTACAGACCAAACTTTTAACTTGCTCATGGGTCGTACGCTTCAAGGTCGTTTTGACCAAGAAGCGCAAGTGTGTATCACTGTACCAATTCTTGAAGGCTTAGATGGCGTTAATAAGATGTCTAAATCTTTAGGCAACTATATCGGTGTATTTGATGCACCTGGCGCAATGTATCAAAAAGTATTGTCTATGCCTGACAGCTTGATTGAACGTTATTTTGAATTACTCAGCTTTAAATCAATGGACGAAATTGAAGTTCTATTGAAGGAAATGGCTGAAGGTCGTAACCCTCAAGACATCAAGAAAATTCTTGCTTTGGAATTGGTTGAACGCTTCCACGGTGCTGAAGCTGCAGAACATGCACACAAAGGTGCAGGCAATTTAATTACTGAAGGTGAGCTACCGGAAGGTACACCTGAAATCACCATTTCACGTGGCGAATTTGGCGGTGAAGTGTCAATTATTTCAATTCTTCGTGCAGCTGGTCTAACCAAGAACTCAGCACAATCGAAAGATGCTGTTTCACGTGGAGCCGTTAAAGTCGATTGGGAAACCGTTGATGCAAGCTATATGGTGAAAGAGAACGTGACCTTAATTATCCAAGCAAGCAAAAAAGCCATAGCCAAAGTCACATTTACCGACTAATATTTTTTTGTGATTTTTGAATATTTCAAAGCCATCTAAGTGATGGCTTTGTTATTTTGGATGACCTAAAATTATTCACCAGGAAGAGAGCATTCAAAGTTGGTTCGATCAACGGTACAACGTGCTCTTTTAAGTACAGACATCATCACAGGGTCGTATACTCCCCTTTTAGTTAACTCGATCCGACCATCACGCAACAATTTTTGGTAACGAAGCGCATCTTCTTTAGAAACATCTATCTTATATTTCGCAGGTATTTCAGCTTCCATACGCTCAATATTTCTATATGAACGAGGTAATTGCTTCAATGACCAAGCTCTAGATTGCATACCGAAATCTAGTGGGAATTTATCTTTTTTAATAATCAAGTCTGCAGTTACATTGACTACAGGATAAGTAAACATTGCACCATTTGCACTTATCCCTTTATAAATTTCAAGCGGTTTATAAGCATAAGCAGGGGAAGCGATCGCATCTGCCTCACCATCATTAAACTTTTTAACAAAGTTAAAAATATCTGATGGAACACCCACCGCACCGACTCGCTCCACAGCAATTTTCTGTGCAATGTCATAGTGTAAATAGGCAAATTTTTTCCCTTTACCCTTTTCAAGGGTATTTATAGATTTATCACGTACAAACATATAGGCGATGCCAATCGGTGAAATCGCAGCTAACTCATATTCCACACCATTCTTTTCAGAAATCAATCTTTTTGCATTTCGTTTATCTAACGCGTAAGTAATTGCCTTTTTCGCAATATCATTACTTGGCACACCGCCTAAAGCATCAATTGAACCACCAAACTTATTATATTCACGCGCACGCATAGAAGTCATCGCGGCAGCATCACACTTATTGGTTTTAAAATCTTTAGCAACTTGCTCTTCAGACTGGTATGCCACTAAACTAATATCAGCACCCCATGTTTTTGAGACTAATGCCCATTCTTCCATCAATTTATATGACTCGCCCGCTTTACCCAATAAATCAAAAATGCACACATTCTGTTTCGCAGCATGTGTAAATGAAGAGCTACTGGTGAGTAAAATAATCGGTAGTAGATATTTTTTATTCATTTTATTTCCTTATTTTGTTTAATTTATTCTATTGGGCTTACTCTCCAGCCAATGAGCATTCAAAATTCGTTCTATCAATCGTACAACGAGCTTTTTTTAGCATAGACATCATTGTTGAGTCATAAACACCTTGTTTGGTTAACTCGATACGTGCATCACGAATTACCATCTGATATTTAACACTTTGTTCTTTTGTTAATGCTAATTTATACTTTGCAGGTATATTGAGCTCTGTTCTTTTCACTACATAAAATGTCCTAGGTAAGTTTTTGACAAAAATTTCTCTAGATTTATAGCCAAAATTTTCAGGAAACTTATCAGGTCTCACCACCATTAACATCGTAATGTTCATGACAGGGAACGTTACCACAGCACCATTTGCACCTAAGCCCTTATGCATTTCAAAAGGTTTATATAAATAAGCAGGCGCTGCAGTCATATCAACTTGCCCACTGTTAAATTTTTTAACTAAATTTGAGATTTCTGAAGGGATGGGAATTGCATCTACTTTTTTCAGCATATAACTTTGCGCAAAGTCATAACCGAGGAAAGAAAATTTTTGCCCTACTAAATCCTTGATTGGATTTTCTGGATTTTTAAGCACATTATATTTAACAAATAAATAAGCTGTACCAATTTGAGTAATTCCAGCGACTTCAAATTTCTCATTACTTATTCGAGAAATCATTCTTTTAGCATTTCGTTGATCTAATGCATATTTGATTGCTTTTTCTGCAATCACATTATTAGGAACTGCTCCTAATGCATCAATTGAACCTCCAAATTTATTGTAATAACGTGCACGCAATGAAGTTAAAAATGCACCATCACATTTTCCTGCTTTAAAATCTGCGTCAGCCTCTTCTTCTTTTTGATAAGCAATTAATTTAATATCTGCTTGTGATTTTTTTGCTTCTAAAGCCCATTCTTCAATTGTTTTAAAAATATCACCCGAACGGCCCTGAACATCAAACACACAAATTGTTTGTCCAGCAATAGCTGAATTAGATACCATCCCAAAAAAAAGTAGGCTAAGAGCAATTTTTAAAAAGCATATATTCATTATCCATAATCTCAAAACACTCCCTATATTATGATTAATATCACAATAATAATAATTAATACACACCACACATCTTTATTTTGGATTTATTTTGAGAAACTTAAAATTAATTAAGCATGAAAATCTGCAGGAATACGGTTCAATAAAATTCCAACAATCTATCCCCTAAATTCTTTTTTCTTATATTTTTTGAACTCTTCTATTTATCATTTAGAATATGGCATCCGATAACGAATAGCTTATTTCTTATGATTCAGTTAGACCAACTTTCAATTCGCCGTGGCGGACGTATTTTATTTCAAAAAGCGTCTATGCAGCTTCATCCAGGTTGGAAAATCGGTCTTACTGGAGTCAATGGCGCGGGTAAATCTACCCTATTTTCAGCGCTTTTGGGTGGCATGGAGTCCGACAGCGGTAGTTTGACACGTCCTAATGTATGGACAGTTGCCCACATGGCGCAAGAAATCAAAGCCTTAGATATGAAAGCGATTGATTTCGTGCTCTCTGGTGATGAAGAGTTTTGGGATATTCAACACAAACTTGAACACTCTGATGAACTCAGCAATGATGAATTAGCACATCTGTATAGCCGTTTTGAAGAAATTCATGGCTACACAGCAGCCTCAAAAGCATCACAATTGATGGCTGGTTTAGGTTTTTTTGAGCATCAGTCAGAACTTTTGGTTTCTAGTTTCTCTGGTGGTTGGAGAATGCGTTTAAATTTAGCGCGCACCCTGATGAGTCGTTCAGATTTATTATTACTGGATGAACCAACTAACCATTTGGACTTAGATGCAATTTTATGGCTCGAAGATTGGTTAAAAGCTTATGCAGGTACTTTGATTTTAATTTCACATGACCGTGATTTCTTAGATGCAATTACTGATCATATTTTGCACATCGAAAATCAAGAACTGACGCTTTATACAGGGAATTATTCAACTTTTGAAACAACACGTGCTGAACGTTTAGCGCAGCAACAACAAGCTTTTGAAAAACAACAAGAAGCCAAAGCACATTTACAAAAATTTATTGACCGTTTTAAGGCCAAAGCCACCAAAGCACGCCAAGCGCAGAGTCGAATCAAACAACTTGAGCGCATGCAAGAGCTTGCACCCGCGCATGTGGACAACCCTTTTACTTTCAGTTTCCGTGAACCAAGTAAAATGAGTTCTCCTTTATTAACCTTGGAACATGCAGATATTGGTTATGGCGATAAATTGATTGTGACCAATGTGAATTTACAAATCACGCCAAGTAGCCGTATTGGCTTACTCGGTATGAATGGTGCTGGTAAATCAACATTAATTAAATCTTTGGTGGGTGATTTGCCGTTACTTAAAGGTATACGTAAAGATTCAGAACTGCTTAATATCGGTTATTTTGCCCAGCATCAAATGGATGCCTTAGATGGCAATGCCAGTCCAATGCTACAACTCTCTCGTATTGCTGATCCAAAAATTAGTGAAGCAACTTTACGCTCGTTCTTAGGAAGTTTTGGCTTTAGCGGCGAACGTATGGACACCCCAAGTGAAAGCTTCTCAGGTGGTGAACGTGCACGATTGGCTTTAGCATTAATTGTCTGGTTACGCCCAAATGTTCTGATTCTCGATGAGCCGACAAACCATTTAGATTTAGATATGCGTCATGCATTAACCATGGCATTGCAAGACTTTGAAGGTGCAGTGGTACTTGTTTCGCATGAACGTCAATTGATTGCATCTGTTTGTGATGAATTAATATTAGTTCACAATGGTCAAAGCAAAGAATTTGATGGCGATCTACAAGATTATGCAGCATGGTTACGCCAAGCACGTATTGATATGATCAAAAATGGGCAGCAACCGAGCGCTCCGATTCAGTCACAAGTTGTTGAAAAAACAGTTGCTTCAAAAGTCGATAAAGAAGCACAACGCAAAGAAGCCGCACGTCAACGTGAACTCAGTCGCCCTATTCGTAAAAATATCGAAAAAATTGAGACACAAATTGGAAAAATTCAGCCAAGATTGGCAGAAATTGAAGAATTACTTGCAGATTCAGCGCTTTATGAAGCCAATCGTAAAGATGACTTACTCAAACTGATGAATGAACAAAATGAACTTAAGTCCAAATTAGAACAAGCTGAAGAACAAATGCTCGAACTCATGATGGAGTTGGAAGAGTTAGAAAGTTCATTTGACTAAACCTAAACTTTAGCAAGAACACTAGCCAGAAATCAAAGTACATGATTTTTGGCTTTTTTATGCATAAAAATTAAGAAAACTAAATATTTAAACAACACATCGCTGAAATCAGAATCTCATTGAATACATTTTGCTAGAAGTAGTAAAAAACATCTTTAGAAATCACTAAATATTTTATTAATAAATATAAACATTTGTTTAATAAAAATATTTCTTATCAACTTCATCTTTAATTCAAAACTTTACTGATTAAAGCATTTTCTAATAACCAAATTTTTATTCAAAAAATACAGCCAAAAACCTATAACAAAATACATAACTTTTATTTATAACTAAAAATAGCTTGCGTGGAACATATTAGAATAACTTAATGAATTAAAATATAAGCTTATCGTGTTGATTTTTAAATTCAAAAAACTTAAAAGATCGCAAAAAACATGTGGATAAATATATTTTTTGATAGAAATAAATCCCTATTTTTATAAAAATTTAAATCGCTATTCTGTTCATTTTTACAACTACACAATGCTAAATTAAGTCTGCAAAACAGCCAAAAAATCGACTGAATTAAAATTAAGCACAGAGTTACCCACAGCATTTTGATCAATAAAAATACAAAAAACAAGTACAAATTTTATGCAAAAATTCTTAATTTATTACTTATTGAGATCAATATTTGGAATATTGATGATTTATATTTTTGTTCAATTAGAAATAAATTTAATTTTTTGAATATCTTATAATTTTTTTATTTTTGAAGTCTTATAGTGAAAAATGAGATTTTAATCACATAAAATAATGATTTACTTATTAAAATAGCGTATAAGTAATAAAATTAAGCACCTAATTCACAATTTATTGCAAAAAAATATAAATAAATGGAGTAAATGCTCTATTTTTTTTAAAAAAAGCTGATTACTATTGCGCTTATGGAAAGGTTCCTAATTGTACAAAATAGATAAGGACGAAAAAATGAAAAAAATTGCTTTCGCTATTGCTGCTACTTCTATCGTTGGATTTAGCTCAGCTTCTCAAGCAGCTGTAAATGTCTGTGTATTTGACTTATTAGGTAAGTCAGGTGAGTCATACCAAATGGCTCAAGAATGGGCTTTATCCGCTAAAAGTTGGGGTGCAGACGTTAATCTTATTCCAAAACAAGATGAAAACGTAGCAGATCAAGATTTTAAAGCAGGAAAGTGTGACGGCGTATTTATGACTGCGATGCGCGCGCGTCAATATAACAAATTTGTGGGATCAATTGATTCTGTCGGTGGCGTGCCAAGCAATGCGATTGCGAAAACAGCCATTACTTTTGCGTTAGATGCACGTAATGCTGCAAAAATGGTTTCTACTAAAGGCAGTAACAAATACGAAGTTGCGGGTATTGCACCTTTAGGTTCAGCGTTTATTTTTGTACGTGACAAAAATATTAACTCAATCGAAAAAGCTGCTGGTAAAAAATTCGCTTACTTAAGCTACGATGATGCACAAAAAGTATTAATTCAACGTGTAGGTGCGCAAGCAGTACCATCTGATATTACTAACTTTGCAGCAAAATTTAACAACGGTCAGGTAGATATGATCGGTGCACCTGCTTATGCTTATAAACCGCTTGAAATTCAAAAAGGTTTAGGTGCAAATGGTGCAATGTTTAATTTCCCAGTATTACAAATCACGGCTGACTTCATCATCCGTCCTGAAAAATTCCCTGCTGGTTTCGGTCAAAAATCTCGTGATTACTTCGTGAAGAACTTACCGAAAAGCTTTGCGATGATTAACCGTCTAGAAGCAAGTATTCCAGCAAAATATAAATTAAATTTAACGCCTGAAGATAAATTAAAATATCAAAAGTTGATGCGTGAAGGTCGTTTAGAGTTAACTAAACAAGGTGTTTATGATGCAGGTATGATGTCTGTATTGAAGAAAGCACGTTGCTCAGTCGACAAAGCAAACTTTGAATGTACACTTGCTGGTGAATAATCTTTAGATTTAAACCTAGCAAATAAAAAACCAGTTCAAATGAGCTGGTTTTTTTATGATTTATCATTCTGAATCGACATCATTCAATTCAATAAAAAAGGGAATAAACCTTGGTTTATTCCCTTTTATACTTCAAACAATATCAATTAAGCATCAATATCTGCATTCAAAGCATTTTCTTCAATAAATGCACGACGTGGTTCAACATCATCACCCATTAAACACGCAAACATACGATCCGCTTCGATTGCATCATCGATCGTCACTTGAAGCATATTACGGTTTTCAGGATCCATTGTAGTTTCCCAAAGCTGTTCAGCATTCATCTCACCCAAGCCTTTATAGCGCTGGATCATCATGCCTTTGCGTGAATCAGCTAAGATTTGTTGCCATACTTGGTGGAACGTAGAAACATAAATTTTACGCTCACCTTTTTGCAAATATGCGCCATTTTCAAGCAAAGTGAACCAGCTTTTCGAGTTTTGCAATAAACGCTTATATTCACTCGAAGACAATAAACCCGCATCGAGTAAATAACTGTGCGGTAAATTATGCACATAGATAGTAATACGAGGGAAATAAACAGTTGTTTTCATTCCATCTGCATTTTCTTTATCAAATGCTTCTAAGCTCAGTTCAGGACGTAAGCTTGGTTGTGCTGTTTCTATCGCCAGACGAAGCTTGTCGCCCCATTGTTGCACATAGTCTTGATCATTATTTTGATCTAGTTTAAACGCGTCTAAGCTCAATAAACCGTCTAATAATGATGCAGGATAGCGTACAGTTAAACGATGTAAACTTTTTTGTGAAGTTTGATAATCAGCGATCACTTTCTCTAATGCCACACCACGAATCGCAGGTGCATCAGCACTAACATGTAGCTCAAGCTCATCAATTGCATTTGAAATCAAGTAAGTTTCTAAAGCATCATTATCCTTAATGTATTGCTCTTGCTTACCCTTTTTCAATTTATACAATGGTGGTTGAGCAATATAGATATAACCACGTTCCACAAGCTCAGGCATTTGACGGAAGAAGAAAGTCAGCAACAAAGTACGAATGTGTGAACCATCCACGTCCGCATCGGTCATGATGATGATTTTGTGATAACGTAATTTGTCTGGATTATATTCTTCACGACCAATACCACAACCTAATGCAGTAATCAGTGTGCCGACTTCTTGAGATGAAATCATTTTGTCAAAACGCGCACGTTCTACGTTCAGGATTTTACCTTTCAACGGCAGAATCGCCTGCATCTTACGGTTACGTCCTTGCTTCGCAGAACCGCCCGCAGAGTCACCCTCGACTAAGTAAAGTTCAGAAAGTGCTGGATCTTTTTCTTGGCAATCTGCCAATTTACCTGGTAAACCTGCAATGTCTAAAGCACTCTTACGACGCGTCATTTCACGTGCTTTACGCGCAGCATCACGTGCGCGTGCTGCATCAATAATTTTGCCTGCGATTGATTTCGCTGCTTGAGGATTTTCCAATAAATATTCTGAGAATGATTTATTCATTGCCTGCTCAACTGCAGGTTTCACTTCACTCGATACCAATTTTTCTTTGGTTTGTGAAGAGAACTTAGGATCAGGCACTTTCACTGAAACAATTGCAGTCAAACCTTCACGCGCATCATCACCAGTGACCGCAACTTTCTCTTTTTTGAGTAAGCTTTCATTTTCCATGTAGCTGTTTAAACCACGGGTTAATGCTGCACGGAAACCTGCTAAATGCGTACCACCATCTTTTTGTGGAATGTTGTTAGTAAAGCAACGAACATTCTCTTGATAGGTATCATTCCACTGCAACGCAACTTCAACACCAATGCCATTATCAGCAAGTGTGGTGAAATGAAAAATATCATTGAGATGAGTTTTGCCTTGGTTGATATATTTTACGAACTCAGACAAACCACCTTCATAATCAAATACATGTTCTAAATCGACACGATTATCACGTAATACAATACGCACACCAGCATTCAAGAACGAAAGCTCACGCAAACGACGCGCTAAAATATCCACATTAAAAATAGTTTGGCTAAATGTTTCAGCACTCGGCCAAAAACGGACTGTAGTACCTGTCGTCGATGTTTCACCAATTGCTTTCAATGGATATACAGGATCACCATGTTTATATTCTTGTTGGTGAATCTGTCCAGCACGATGAATGGTTAATTCAAGCTTACTTGATAAAGCGTTAACTACGGATACACCTACACCGTGCAAACCGCCTGATACTTTATAGCTATTATCATCAAACTTACCACCAGCATGCAGAATAGTCAGAATTACTTCTGCTGCGGACACACCTTCTTCAGGGTGAATATCGGTAGGGATACCACGACCATTATCGGAAACACTGACAGATTCATCTTCATGAATGGTCACTAAAATTTCGTCACAATGCCCAGCTAAAGCTTCATCAATCGCATTATCCACGACCTCAAAAACCATATGGTGTAAGCCTGAACCATCATCAGTATCACCAATATACATACCAGGGCGTTTACGGACTGCATCTAGACCACGTAATACTTTGATACTAGAGGAATCATAAGCCTTGTCATTGGTTTGTTCTGTTTGAGAAGCGATTTGATCTTCTGAACTCATGGTTTCTCCCTAGTGAAAAATAGGTCATTCCAAAATTGGCTAAAAAATAAAATCATCGCGCAACAACACTCACTTGACCTTGGTCAACGTTGAATAACTGGTAGGAAATAGACAAATCATGTAAATGTTTTTTTACTGATTCATGGTCTAGTGTGGTAATAAAAACTTGACTACCAAGCTGGCTCAATCGCTCAATTAAACGTTGTTGTGCGCTTAAATCTAATTCTGCTGTTACATCATCTAATAATACCACAGTTTCCTTATTACAGGCATGTAACATGGCAATTTGTGACAGTTTTAAAGCCATTATTAATAACTTTTTTTGCCCTCGTGAAAGCACTACATCCGCATCGCCCATGGCTGTTTTTAAGCGTATATCAGCACGATGTGGGCCATACTCGGTATAACGTCGATCAACGTCTTTTTTGTGGTATTGAACAAGGTCTTGCGCCAAACCATGTTCCACATGGAACCCTGCGCTATATTCCATTTCAATGCTTAAATCGGGCAGTAATTGGGCTAAATCTTCTTGTAAATAGATTTTCCACTGTTCCACAATTTCGACACGCTGAGAATGTAAAACCTCACCATAATCACTCAGCATTTTGTTCCACGGTTCCAAATCTTGCAGCGTCAGATTTCTCTGAATTTTAAGCAAACTATTTCTTTGTTTTAAGGCACGAGAATAGTATTGCCATGCATGATAAAAATCGGGTTCCACGTGAAACATGAGCCAATCGAGCAATTGTCGTCGTGGCTTTGCACCATGATCAATAATATCAATGCTGAGAGGGTCAATCAGTTGTAGTGGTAATATCTTGGCAAGTTGACCTTGTGTCGCAACTGTATCTCCATTGACTTTAATGAGTTGCTCACCGCTTTGCAGTTTTTGCATGCCAATTTTCTCAGTCATGGATTGGGCAAAAACAATCGCATCTGCTTGGTTATTTTGAATGTAGTTTTTAGGAATATGGGTTCGGAATGAACGCCCTGTTGCCAATAAATGAATCGCTTCTAAGATCGAAGTTTTACCTGAACCATTTTGTCCATAAAAAACATTAAACGGCTGCAACTCATGGAGTGCAACCGTCTGTAAATTTCGAACACGTTGTATATTTAAACGCGTAATATGCATAACAATAAATTAAAAAGTTAATTTAAAACAATTACACACGCATCGGCATCACAACATAAGTCTGATTTGGCTGTGTTGGATCTTGTACCAATACCGATTGATTCGCTTCAGACATAGTCATTGCTACATCATCACCATCTAATACGCTTAAAACATCGAGAATATATTGCGCATTGAACGACATTTCCATCGGTGCATTTGAGTATTGGATTGCTAAATCTTCAATCGCTTCATCTTGCTCAGGGTTATTGGCACGTAATTGCAAAGAATCGGCATTAAAGTTTAAGAACACACCGCGTAATTTTTCATTACTTAAAATCGCAACACGTTGCAGAGATTGTTTAAAGACATCGTGTGGAATATTCACTACTTTATCGCCACCACGTGGAATTACACGACGATAATCAGGGAATTTACCATCAATCAGTTTCGTGGTGAAACGTACTGTAATATCGCCTTGTTCTTTATCTTTGCTTGCAGTTTGAATGGTAACATTCAACAATTCACGACCAATCAACAACGTTAATTGCTCATCTTCAATGCTGAGTAGACGTTGTAACTCACCCACCGCTTTACGTGGAACAATCGCTTGAACCAATTGTGTTGAATTTGAAGACGCTAAAGTTTCACACAATGCTAAACGGTGACCGTCTGTGGTCACAGCGCGTAATTGATTTTCATCAATTTCCAATAAAGTACCCGTTAAATAGAAACGTACATCTTGAACCGCCATCGCAAATGAGGTTTTTTCAAATAAACGTTTTAATTCACGCTCAGTCACTTGAACCTGAGTCCCTTGACTATTTTCATTGGTCAATAACGGGTAGTCTTCTGCTGGTAATGTACCTAAAACAAAACGGCTATTGCCTGATTTTAAAATACAACGTTGATCTTCTGTAATTTGTAAATCAATCAATGCCGCAGTCGGTAATGATTTACAAATATCCACCAATTTACGTGCAGGAACAGTCGTCTCCCCTGCTTGTAAACACGCACCTTCTGCCAAACTTGTACTTGCAACAAGCTCCACTTCCAAATCCGAACCAGTTACAGTAAGTGACTGATTCGTAGCTTGAATTTTTACGTTTGAAAGAATATTTAAAGTATGGCGACGCTCAACAGCTCCCACCACATGGGATAAAACGTTGAGTAAGCTTTCTTTCGCGATTTTCAAACGCACGGTGGAATTCCTCTAAAAATTTGACAGAAATGTGGATAATAAAATTTTTTTAATGACGTACTATGCGGCAGTTTATGCCGCTTTGCAAGTGTCGAATTTGAACAAATTTTAGCTTTGTAACAGACGCATGAGGTTTTTATAATCCTCATTAAAAATTGGGTCTTCATCACGTAAGCTTTGCACTTTTTCACAAGCATGCATCACGGTACTGTGATCACGACCACCAAATGCCATACCAATCTCAGGGAAACTATCCCCGGTCAATTCACGTGCTAAGCCCATTGCCAACTGACGTGGACGTGCATAGATACGGGTACGCTTAGGGCCAACGAGTTCTTTGAGTGGAATACGGAAATATTCGCTGACCACACGTTGGATATTTTCAGTACTAATGGTACGTGCACGGATCGCCAGAACATCTTTCAGTGATTCTCGTACCACATCCAAATCAATCGCAGAACCTTTAAAACGAGAAATAGCAACGACTTTGTTTAATGCACCTTCAAGTTCACGGACATTGGCAACCACTTGCTGTGCGATAAATAAAGCGCAGTTACGTGGTAAATCTATACCACTACTTTCCGCTTTTTTTAATAAAATTTCGATACGTGTTTCAATATCAGGTGGTTCAACACCTACTGACAATCCCCAAGAAAAACGAGAAACTAGACGTGGATCAAGTTCTGTTAGTTCTTTCGGATAACGGTCTGAAGTTAAAATAATCTGTTTTGACTCATCTAGTAAAGCATTGAAAGTATAGAAAAACTCTACCAAACTTGCTTCTTTACCAGCCAATAAATGAATATCATCAACCAAGAGTAAATCTAAAGAACGACAGTTCTTTTTGAACTCTTCAACTTTGCCCTTTTGTAAAGAACTGACAAAATCTTGGACGAAACTTTCCGCAGTCATATACATCACACGTGCATTTGGCTTGGCTTGTAATAAAGCATTCCCGACTGCTTGCATTAAGTGTGTTTTACCTAGACCTGTTGGGCCATAAAGGAATAATGGATTATGTTGCGGTTCGCCCAGTTGTGTTAAAACTTTGCGACACGTTTCAGCGGCCATTTGGTTAGAACGACCTTCAACAAATAATGCAAAATTAAACAATGGGTTAAGCTGTCTTTTCTTATTATTTTTAGGTGAAATAACATCGTGTTCTTTTTCTTTTTTGATTTTAGCAACAGGTGCTTCATTTGGAGTACTGTCTAATGCTGCTGTAGTCGTCGCAGGTTGTTCAGATGCTGAAAGAATAGCACCTGGACGAGAATCGACTAATATTTCAACTTTACGTACTCGTCCTTCTGAGAGTTGTTCAGCCAGAATAGAAATAAGCTCAATATGATGCTCTTGAATGTAGCGCGTCCAATATGGATTAGGTGCATACAGTTTTAAAGTCCCATCGACTTCTTCTGCAACCAAAGGACGAATCCACATGGCAAAGACATTATCAGAGAGCTCTTGTCGCAAGCGAGTTAAGCAGTCCGTCCAAAGCATGTGAAACCCCTTCATTCCATTTAAATTCAAAAAAGACCATTTACCCCTGTGCACAGATTAAGGGGGGTCGCCATTCTAACTAAGTTATCCACATCTGTCATGACCAATTCGGTCTAATTCGTTTAAAAAAACAACTTTCCGCAAATAAAATTAAATTTAAACCACTTGTGGATAAGATTTACCACTTGCTGTGGATAAATTAGCACATAAACTTATCCACAATCTATCAAATTAATAAAAACACAGTTATTCACAACTTAAACAAATGTTATTTAAAAATAAAAGTGCGTTTCCCACAGAAAAAATGAGTGCTAATAATAATAAATTTAAATTTTAAATTTGAATTTATTTATAAGAGCAGAGCTTTCTGTGGATAAGTTCAATGTTATGAATTTAAATTCAAATTTCTGAGATTTGAAATTTAAAAATCGCGAATTAAATTTAAAATTTTTTAAACCTATGGATAACTTTGAGGATATATCTGTTGGTAACTTCTATTTATACTATAAAATAATAAGTTATGTTGTGAATATTTTTTTGATTACTTTATCTATATAAAATGATGAAATTCTATAGATGTGTAAAATAACAACGAATATCGTAAAGTTAAGGCAATATTCATTGACTGAATAAGGAATGCACAATATAATCGCGAACCTTTAGAAAAGATCAATTTTGGAGTTTCGATATGAAACGTACATTCCAACCATCTGAATTAAAGCGTAAGCGCGTTCATGGTTTCCGTGCTCGTATGGCTACTAAGGCTGGTCGTCAAGTATTAGCTCGCCGTCGTGCAAAAGGTCGTCACAGCTTAACTGTTTAATTCGTTAGACAGTTAGTTAGTACATGACTTTGGGTGTTATGTCTCTTTATAGTTTCAGTCCAGCGGTGAGAATCCATTGTGCTGCAGATTACAAAGGTGTATTTGATGGTGCGCTTTTTAAAGTGCATCAACCCCATTTTATTTTTTTAGCAAAGTTAACCGAACAGCCTAAAAGCCGTTTGGGTATTGTTGTTGCTAAGAAGAAAGTGCGCCGTGCGCATGAAAGAAATCGAATAAAACGTTTAACACGTGAAAGTTTTCGTTTAAACCAGCAAAATATTGACTTATTGGATATTGTGGTCATGCCTAAAGTAGGTATTGAAACTGTACCCAATGCTGAATTGTTTCAGCAGTTAGAATTTGCTTGGTTAAAATTGCAACGTATTGTTAAAAAGCACCATAAAATAGCTCAATCCTCCCCTCAAAAATAGAGGAAGCCAATGATTCGTATATTGCATTGGTTGATCCGTTTCTATCAAATTGCGATTAGTCCGCTCATTGGACCCCGTTGTCGTTATATTCCGACTTGTTCTCAATATTCGTTAGAAGCAATCCACACACACGGCGCATTAAAAGGCAGCTGGTTAGCCACTAAACGTGTCTGTCGTTGTCATCCATGGGGTGGTTATGGTTATGATCCTGTGCCGAAAAAAACAATTCGTTTTATTTCATTTCAGCAAATAGATTCTCAAACGCTTCATGTTCCTGTACCCTTGCGTGAACGTTTATTGAACCAAAATCACTCTAACCACTTGGGGTAATAGATATGCAACAATGGGCCAGGTTTGCAATCCTTGGGGCCATGTTAGTCACCGCATATTTGCTCATTTTGGCTTGGCAAAAAGACTATGGTCAGGATGCTACAACGAAAGCTGCGACTCCGCAGGCTGTTGTGGCTCATGATGTCTCTGCCGATTTGCCAAAAGGTCAAGCAACTGCGACTACTAGCGATGTTCCGCAAGCCAATGTAGCTGCTGCACAACAAAATACAGCTGCGCCAGCCACAGCAAATCAACAACTGATTTCAGTACAAACTGACCTTTATCATCTTTGGATTAGTCCGAAAGGTGGTGATATTGTTCGTATTGAATTACTGAATCATGACAAAAGCAAAGATAGCGATCAGCCTTTTGTTATGCTTGAAAGTGATGCAAAACGTACCTATGTGGCACAATCTGGGTTAATCGGACTCAATGGTCCAGACAGTAAACCAGATCGTCCAAATTATGCGTTCGAAAAAGCGACTTATACGCTTGCTGACGCGAAAGCGACTAAAGATAAAGACGGTAAGACCTCTGATGTTTTAACCATACCAATGGTATTAAAATCGGCAGATGGCGTCGAAATCATCAAAACATTTACCGTTAAAAAAGGTGAATATCCGATTGATGTGAGCTATCAGGTGGTTAACCGTAGTGCACAGAACTGGCAAGGACAAATGTTCGGTCAGATCAAACGTGATAACTCGGATGATCCTGGTAAAACTTCACAAGGTATTTTCACACTTGGAACATATCTTGGTGGTGCTTGGGGTACGCCTGATGAACACTACAATAAATTAAAGTTTGCTAATTTTACTGATGAAAAACTCAATACCGAAGCGAAAGGTGGTTGGGTGGCAATGGTTCAGCATTATTTTGTAAGTGCTTGGATGCCAGGTCATTTTGGTGGTCAACAATACACAGCAAAACTGGAATCTCGTAAATCTGCAGATGGTATGAATATCATTGGATTTACCTCTCCAACGATTAATGTTCCTGCTGGTAAAGCAATGAGCATTGATGCGACGTTCTATTCTGGTCCAAAAATTCAATCTGAGTTAAAAGATTTGGCAGCAGGTTTAAACCAAACTGTTGATTATGGTTGGTTATGGCCGATTGCGAAGTTATTGTTTGCAGGCTTACAGTTCTTCCACAACTTAGTAGGTAACTGGGGCTGGTCAATTATTCTATTGACTGTATTGGTGAAACTGATTCTTTGGCCATTATCGTCTAAGAGCTATCGTTCTATGGCGAAAATGCGTGTGATTGCACCTGAAATGCAACGCATGAAAGAAGAATTTGGTGAAGACCGCATGCGTTTCTCTCAAGAGATGATGGCGCTTTACAAACGTGAACAAGTAAATCCTCTTGCTGGTTGTTTACCGCTCCTTCTACAAATGCCAATCTTCCTTGCATTGTATTGGGTATTGATGGAGTCTGTTGAGCTTCGTCATGCACCGTGGATGCTTTGGATTCAAGATTTATCTGCGATGGATCCTTGGTTCATCTTGCCGTTGATCATGGGTGTGACCATGTTTGTTCAACAAATGTTGAACCCACAGCCAACTGATCCTATGCAAGCAAAAGTATTCAAAATCATGCCGATTATGTTCACTGTATTCATGTTGTTCTTCCCTGCTGGTCTAGTTTTGTACTGGATTGTGAACAACTCGATCACAATTTTACAGCAATGGTTTATCAACAAATCTGTTGAAAAAGCGAAAGCTGAACCGGAAGTGGTTTAATTGATTTAAACATCAATCCAACTGCTGAAAAAATCCGCTTGAGATGCTAATCTTAGGCGGATTTTTTTATTGTCAAAATTTGAGTAGATTTACATGACGAATAGTATCAACCTGACCACAATCGCTGCCATTGCAACACCTCCTGGACGTGGTGGTGTAGGTGTGATTCGTCTATCTGGCCCAAAAGCCTATGCTATTGCTGAAGCGTTGACACAAAAAGAATTACCGAAAGCGCGTTTTGCGGGTTTCCGTCAGTTTTTTGATGATCAAGGCGAAGTGATGGATGAGGGGCTGGCGATTTGTTTCCCAAACCCACACTCATTCACTGGTGAAGATGTGGTTGAATTACAAGGTCATGGTGGTCCTGTGATTCAAAATGCCCTGCTTGCCCGTTTATTGGAGCTCGGTGCGACTGCTGCAAAAGCAGGTGAGTTTTCCATGCGTGCTTTTGAAAATGGCAAAATGGACTTGGTACAAGCAGAAGCGATTGCCGATTTGATTGATGCGACATCACAAGCAGCAGCACGTTCCGCAGTACGTTCGCTTCAAGGTGCATTTTCCAACAAAGTAAATGCTGTGTTGCAAAATTTAATTCATTTGCGTTTGCATGTAGAAGCTGCGATTGATTTTCCCGAAGAAGAAATTGATTTTCTAGCAGATGGTAAAATTTTAGCCTTGCTTGAAGGTGTACAAGCTTCGGTAACTGAGGTTCAGACCTCAGCACGTCAAGGGCAATTACTCCGTGAAGGCTTACAAGTGGTCATCGCAGGTAAACCGAATGCGGGTAAATCTTCATTGCTGAATGCTTTGGCGGGCAATGATCGTGCCATCGTCACCGATATTGCAGGAACAACCCGTGATGTTCTGCATGAAAAAATCACTTTGAATGGTTTGCCAATCACCTTAACGGATACAGCAGGTTTGCGTGAAACAGGTGATGTGGTGGAGCGTGAAGGAATCCGCCGTGCCATTAAAGAAATTGAACAAGCAGATTTATTGCTTTTGGTGTATGACTTGAGCCAAGGTGAAAATCCTTTGGCTTTAGCGCAGGAATATTTTGCTGATCATCTTGAACCAAAACGTCTGATGCTGATTGGGAATAAGTGTGATTTGACAGCACAACAAGCTGAATTAAGTGATTTTGAAGGTTTCCGTCATATTACTGTTTCAGCAAAACAGGAAACAGGTGTGCAAGCGCTCATAGATGCGATTACAGTGCATGCAGGCTTCCAACCAGAAGAAGATACCTTTATTGCCCGAACTCGTCATTTAGACGCAATGAAGCGCACACAGCACTATCTTGCTGAGGCACATGAGCAACTTGTGGTGTATCAAGCAGGTGAATTGGTCGCAGAATCGCTTCGTTTAGCACAAAATGCATTGGGTGAAATTACAGGTGACTTTAGTGCAGATGATTTGCTGGGTGTAATTTTTGGATCGTTCTGTATTGGAAAGTAATTTCAATTTAAGCCTATATTCCAGTAAATTCTAATAAGTTCCAGTGATAATTAAATAGCATTAAGTTTTAATAGCTTAGTGCTTTTTTTATGTCTTTTTATTGTTCCAATATGTTCTATACGTTCATCTAGTGCTATGATTTTTTTAGTCACCTAATAGCTACGTGACAATAAAACCTTATTTTTATGCCTGAGTGACTAGAATAATGCCAAAGATAAACGGCCTGTTTTTCTCTACTGATAGAGAGATTCAAAACCTTAAACCACAGGACAAGCGATATTCAGTTAAAGACAAGCTGAATAATGGGCTGTTTATTGAGGTGAAGGAATCAGGCGTTAAGTCGTGGCACTATCGTTATTCACTGGCAGGCAAGCAAGAACGGCTTGTTATAGGTCGCTATCCTGATCTATCTCTTAAAGATGCTAGACAGATCAGAGATGAATCAGCCTCATTGGTGGCTAAAGGTATTTCACCTAAACAAGATAAGGCCAAGCCCAAAGGCATTTTGTTCAAGGACTACGGCGAACGCTATTTAAAAGAAGTCATTAAAAAAGACCGTAAAAACCCTTACAACATGGTTTTATGCCTGAGCAATGATATTTATCCGATGATGGGCCACATTCCATTAGATCAGATCAGTATTGAAGATATACGCCGTACTATATGGCGCAAAAAAGAACAGGGATATGATGCAGCAGCTAACCAAGTCAGAGGCTTGTTAAAGCGCATGTTTGATTATGCAATGACTTTGGACCTTGTACCTTATAACCCTGTTTTGGCTATCCCATCACGGCACGTACACAAGGCAAAGCCTAGAGATAGATATTTAAGCACAAATGAAATCCGCACCTATTACACCACCCTCCTAAACTCAAGAATTTATCGACCTAGAAAGCTGGGCCTTTTGCTGTCATTGCTGACATTGGTTAGAAAGTCAGAGCTATTGAGGGCTAAATGGGAGCATATCGACTTTGATAGCCGTATATGGCTTATCCCTGAAACAAAGGCTGATAGTGCGACAGGTCATAGCCGTGAAATGGTCGTTTATATGTCAGATCAGGTTATAGAGATATTTAAGGAACTAAAAGCGAT
Source organism: Acinetobacter sp. WCHAc060025 (assembly GCF_004209355.1). Taxonomy (NCBI): domain Bacteria; kingdom Pseudomonadati; phylum Pseudomonadota; class Gammaproteobacteria; order Moraxellales; family Moraxellaceae; genus Acinetobacter; species Acinetobacter sp. WCHAc060025. The sequence continues at coordinate 27,449 of NZ_SGSX01000020.1, forward strand.
TGCAGGCAATGAGCCTTTTGTATTTGTAGGCAGAAAGCCAGGTACTCATATCAGCCATAACGCCTTTAATACGGCGCAAAAGGCAGCACTGGCATTAACAGACTTGCCACCGTTTACCGTGCATGACTTGAGAAGAACGGCCAGCACCCATTTAAACGAGCAAGGTTTTAATAGTGATGCAATCGAGGCTTGTTTAAACCATACAGCCAAAGGTGTAAGGGGTATATATAACAAGGCCAAGTATGAAAAAGAACGCACAGAGATGATGCAGAAATGGAGTAATCATATTTTTAGTGTGATTTATGAACCGAATCTGATCTTTTTTAATCAGGCTAAAGGTGCTTAATTGTATCTAATTGTAACTTGCTGAATTATTAATTATTCATATATGACTAATAGTAATGCTATTCAATTTATAACTTTGCTTATATTAGATTTATAGCAAAAGTGAGGTAAAACGACTTAAACCGAATTAAATAGAGTTAAATTGAAGTTTAAAGCCTATAACTCAGGTTATATTTTTTTAATAGCACTGTTATTCAAAAGTGAATTATTTAAGTGGTGAGGTGTATCGAAGACGTCGCGCTTGTTGGGTAAAGAGGTAGCCATTTAAGCAAAACTCTTATAAAGTAAAACAATGAATTCAGTAGGAACTATTTATAGAATTCATGTCTGATGCATTTATTCTGCTAACCACAGAACAAATCTACAGACAAAGAAAAAGAGCCAAGCAACACCACATCGCTTGACCCTTTTTTTGGAACAGGTGGCTTTAGCAACACCACATCGCTAAACGCCATTAATTTTTAACCGCCGTGACAGGCACAAAACTAAAGGAACTTTAGAAATGTAAAACGATTAAAAACTAAGTTTTTTGTACTTTGAACAACAATGATAAACATTGATGAACGCTTTTATAGTAGTTCAAACATGGCATAAGTCAATAAGAATGTTCATATACCCGAACATTCATTGTTAGTCATTGGACTTAATTGAATAGGTATATATTGCTATATCTAATTAATAAAACTTAGTTTTTCCCTCTTAATTACTTTCTATTCCCTATTTTGTGTCTAGGCATTTCCATTATGGAGAATGTTTAGATGACTTTATCTAAAGAACAAAAAATCGAAAATGTACGCCTGATCCGCCGTAAAGAAGTACAGGCCAAAACTGGCTTGGGTGCATCGTCAATTTACGCAATGATGCAACAAGGCACGTTCCCGAAAGCAGTCAATATTTCCGAACGCCGTGTCGCTTGGATTGAATCTGATGTAGACCAGTGGATTAATGAACGCATAGCAAGCCACAAAGCCACCATTGCAACGATGGAGGCTTGAGCTATGGAAATTACTCTACAGGATGCAATTAGCATCACTCAGCAGGCACAAAGCAGACTTGAGCAGATCAGCCATGAAGTAAACGGCGAGCAGATAAAGAGCCTTTTTACTGATGTATCTGACTTCACTTGCTTGGCCCTTGATTACTTGCCTGATGAACTTAAAGCCGAAGCCAATGCAAGACAGATTGAACAGGCAATTGACCTGCTAGACCATGTTTCTATCCGAGCATCCGAATTAAGTGCAGAGGTATTTTCTAAGCCTTATTCAATTGATGACTACCTAAAGGCCGAGGCCAGCAAGCTAAATACCTTTTTACGCTTGGCACTGGAAACCTTGAGCATTACAGACCCAGCCGATCTATACGCCTATGCCCTTGCCTCATATTGTCCAACTGGCGAAACGGATCAGGAAGCAGATTTAATCGTAAATGATGAATCTATGAAGTTTTTAGAGGTTCGAGGCATTAACGGAACAGTTAAAGAGTTGCGTGAAGAACATGCCGACATGATGAAACATGCAGGTGCTAAGGATGTTCTGATAATCCACATCGGAACGATTCACAAGCTGACTGATGCACTGGCAAAGACGGGAGCATAAGGATATGAATAACACCCAATTAGAACAGATTTTAGAACACCTCAAGCAAGGGCAAAGCATTACCCAAATGGATGCAATCCGCCTTTTTAACTGCTACCGCCTGAGCGCAATAATCGAAAAGCTACGCCGTCAAGGTTATGACATTGTGACTCATCGAGAGCGCAATCATTCAGGTATCGGCACTCATGCACGTTATGAACTTATTAAGCAGGTGGCAGCATGAATATGAACCCCTCTATTTTTAATTTTAAGAATCATGGCGTTCGGATCGCCTTTGATGCAAACGGACAACCTTTGTTTTGTATGACCGATATTTGCAAGGTCATGGATATCTCAAGAACATCTGATTTATTGCAGATCGAAAGGGGGGTAGTTAAAAACGACACCCTTAAAAAGCGCGGTGGCCTGAATCCTGACGGCGTTTTTAAAATTCCTTTTGCTACGAATGGCGGTACTCAATTACTCACTTTTATTGATGAGCCTAATCTATATCGCATCATCTTTCGATCTAATAAACCCGAAGCATTGAACTTTCAAAACTGGGTATTTTCTGAGGTGCTGCCAACTATTCGCAAGACTGGGAGTTATTTAGCAAGACAGACCGCCTACGAAGAATTAAACCGCCTATGTATGCAGGAAAAAGTATCTAAGGATAAAGGTACATTTCATAGCCTGGGTATGCACCGCCGTAAACATGAAAAGCATTTAAATGCCGTCCGCATTGAAACATGCAAAGCTAATTTACAGCTAACTTTTGAGGGGGTATGCAGTGAATAATCATGTAAGCCCTGAGTTTTTCAGAGCCTTCGACCATTACAAGGCAATGCTGGCCCAGTATGGAGAACACCACCCCATCACAGAGCAAGCCCTTATTTTAACAATGCACTACACGCCTGAGCATATCAAAGAAGAAATGCACCAAAAGGCCAAAGAGTTAAACCTACTGCCACCGCCAAGCGGTTACACGGATGACGGCGAACCTATGTACCAGTTAGAGGACATTGCAAAGCATTTCGGCATTAGCTTTGAAGAAGCAGAACAGCGTTTATTGCAGATGATGGATAACCGCCAGCAAGTCGGATTATCAAATGACGGCGTTTTGATTGATTCAAATATCCATATCAACCGTGTGCAGTGAGGGCCAATAATGAAAAATGAATCATTAGAAAGTGCGGTTAATGTTGTTATGGAGGGGGTAGCCACAATGCTTGATTATGACCACCCCAAAAAACTAATAACACCCGAAGCCATTTTAAACGAATGTACGCAGCTTGTATCGTTTAATGATGCTTATTCATCACATCCATTAATACAGCGTTTTGGCAGTCCTGAGCAGCCGATCTATGTCGATGATGGCAATGTGGATATAAACGGCGTTACTTATGAAAAGCCTTTGATTATGCCTGTCTATGATGGGCAAATGGAGCTTGTTCAATGTGCTGTCATGCAAGATGGGCAGCGCGTGTCCGTCATACCTGATGGATTGGCTAAAGGTTTTGCAAGGTATGGTGATTTTGACCATGCCAAGCCTGTCATTATCACGTACAGCCTAGAAGCATTCTTTAAAGTCGCACAGACTGGCTACGCCGTTGTATTGGTGCTACTGCCTACCCTATGCAGCAACCATAAAACAGAACTCAAGCCGTTTGATTTTGAACAAATACAGTTCGTGATTAACCAGCTATCACAGGCAGGTTATAAGCAGCTTTATTTGCCTGTCAGAATTGAACACATGCACCTTGAGCCATTCAAAGCATTGGAGCAAAACACGGCTGTTAGACTGCTATGCCAGTATTTAAAAATTGGTGTAAGTGAATTTCAGATCGAACTGACCCAGCATGAAAGTGTAAGTGAAGTGCTGGCGTTTATTGATGAAGCGATAGAGGCATTACCCGAAAAGACCAATCTACCTAAAGGCCATTTAGCCAAGCCGTTTAAATATGGTGATGGTGTATTTCATCTTTTAGAAGATGGACTGTACTACATTGAGCAGACTAAAGATGATGAATATAAGCAATATATCTCAAGTCCTATTCATGTATTGGCACAAACGAGAGATTCATCGAGTAGTGCATGGGGGCGTTTACTAGAATGGCATGATGCGGATGGTATTAAACATGCTCAAGCCTTATCTATGCGCTTATTCCAATCTGACGGTAGAGAATTGCGTGAATATTTAGCTGATAAAGGCGTGGTTATCGCCCCAAGTGGCAAGGCAAGAAACTTGCTACAAAGTTATTTAATGAGCTACCCAACTTCCAAACGTGCTTTATGTGTAGAGCGTGCTGGATGGCATGATGATGTTTATGTATTACCAAATAAGCAGATCGGACAGCATAAAAACAGTGATTTAGTTGTATATCAAACTACTAAAAGCATTGAAAGTAGCTATCAAAGTAAAGGGGTGCTTAAGCAATGGCAAAATCATATTTCTATCCCTATCTCCAATCATTCTAAATTGGTCGTGGCTTTGTGTTCTGCTTTTGCAGGACAATTACTTGCACCATTGGAACAACAAACAGGTGCAGGTATACATTTCAAAGGGCAATCATCTAAAGGGAAAACTACTGCTTTATATGTTGCTTGTAGTGTATGGGGAAATCCTGAAAGGCATCATAAAACATGGCGTTCAACAGGTAACGCATTAGAGCATACAGCATATAGCTACAATGACAGTTTTTTAGGTTTAGATGAAATTGGGGAAATATCAAACCCTAGAGAGCTAGGTAATATTGTTTATATGCTTGCAAATGGTAAAGGTAAGGGGCGTATGGACAAAGGGATTACAGCGAGAATCCCTTATACATGGAAACTTATTTTCATGTCTACTGGCGAAAAGAGTTTAAAAGAAATCATGCAAGAAAGCGGACAGAAAACCAAACTAGGGCAAGAAGTTCGATTGATTGATATTGATGTTGACCAGTCGGAATATGGGTTATTTGATCAGATTGATTTTGCCGAAGATGGTGCAAAGCAATCAAGACAGCTTGTAGAGCTTTCAAATCAGTTTTACGGCGTGGCAGGCATGGCATGGCTGGATTATCTAGCCAGCGACAAAGATAAGGTTATGGCACAAGCTAAACAGCTATTAGAGCAATATAACATCGGATTAATTGCTGACGTACAGCAAGGGCATATTGTTCGTGTAGCTAACACTTTTGCTTTACTTGCAGTTGCAGGTGAATTGGCTACCCAAGCAGGGATAACAGGATGGGCAGCAGGTACGGCGTTCAATTCTGTAAAAACTGTTTTTAATACTTGGGTCAACGGCTTTGAGTATGTCGGAGATTATGAGAATCGGGAAATTGTGACCCATGTTAAAGCATTCTTTGAGGCGAATGAATCAAGCCGTTTTGAAGCTATTACACCCGATCCCGATCATATCGAGCGTATCAATAACCGTGTCGGCTACTGGAAGATAGAAAACGGCGAAAAGATATTTTATGTATTGCCTGAGCAGTTTAAAAATGAAGTCTGCAAAGGCTATGACAGTCGCAAAGCAGCAAGGGCCTTACTAGCTTACAACCTACTTGAGCATGACACAGGCAAGACCAGCAAGACAGCAAGAATCCCATCACGGAAAAATGCAGTGAAGGTTTACGCCGTTAAAGAGGCTATTTTTAGCTGGGAAGCATAAAAAACGAAGGTAACAGAGGTAACAACCGCATGAATAAAGGCTTTGAGGGCGTTACCTATAGCAAAACAGCACAGGTAACACGAGGTAACAGAGGTAACAAGTTCTAAATTTTCCCTCATTTGTTACCTATGTTACCCATCGTTACCCAAGCAAAAAAATATAGGTAACACCCTGAAACGCTGTCATAGCAAGGATGTTACCCATGTTACCTATGTTACCCATGAAAAATAGACATTCTGAGAAAATTAGAGAGATTTAAACCAATGCCAAACGTAAACAAAGTAACCGTGATGGGTGTTCTAGGTCGTGACCCTGAAACTAAAGAATTTCCCAACGGTGGCAGCATTACAACATTTAGCGTTGCAACTACCGAGTTTTGGAAAGACAAGACCACAGGCGAGCGCAAAGAGGCCACAGAATGGCACAGAATCACCACCAGCAACCGTTTAGCCGAGATTGCCGGTAAGTATCTCAAGAAAGGTGGTAAGGTCTATGTCGAAGGCTCATTGCGTACAAGGAAGTGGAAGGACAGTAAAGGAGCAGATCGAGAGGTAACTGAAATTCGAGCTGATGAGCTGCAATTGCTTTGATGGATTGTGATACCAGATAATCTTGTATGAGTTAATAGCCTCCTTTGTTGGGGGCTTCTTATTGGCTGAATGGTCATTATCACCATGCAGATTCAAGCATAGAATTAATAACTAGTTGAACAAGTTTAAAGTGGCTATATTCTATTGAACATATTTTTAAAATTTTAAAGAATAGGATGGCTTAATGTCTGATATTGAAACTGGTGAATTTATTCTATATGCCTCTGATGATGGAGAGCTAAAAATTGATGTTCGAACGTTAGACCCTATGACCGATAGGCCTGAACATATATTGGGATTTTTGAGTAAAACTGGACTACAGTTTAATTTTGATATTGAGCATACAGGCACAGAAGGTACTTATATTGATAGTCGGTATCAGTTTAAAGAAGTTCAAAAATGAGAAAAACTTTCTTGGAAAAACTGGGACATCCTGTTTTTACTGTTGCTGGTGTTATTGCTATAGGTGTTGGTGGAGCCTATGTGAGCAACTACGATTGTAGTGCTGAATGGTTAAAAGTAAATAATGTATCAACATTTATAGTCTTTTGCCTTACAAATTCATATTTATGGATTTTGATTGGCGCCATTATTTATTTTTCAAGCGAGTATATAAGATATGAAAAAACTAAAGAAATTGAGACTCAAAATAACACATTAAAGGAGAGTGTTAAAAAGCTGAAGGGTTTGGGGGCTGCCATTAATGGATATCAGGAAAATATTCAAGCTTTAAATATTCAGATATATGATCTACAAAATAGGCTTGCAGTAGGTTGGTTAAAGACTGCTTTTAAACAACATAAAATGAATTCTAATGAGCGAGTTACAATTTACTTTGAATTGAATGGTGAATTTAGCCTATTGGCTAGATATTCATCTAATCCTATGCACAAAGTGGTACACAGACAAAAATTTCCATTGAATGAGGGTGTTATTAGTCAAGCATGGAGTCATGGAAAATGTATTGAAAATACATGTCCATCACATAAAAGTGATGCAATAAAATATAGAGATTATCTGTCTAAAAAATATTCTTTTTTGCCTGAAACTATAGATAGCTTTCAAATGAAAAGTTGTTGGTATGTTGCTATAGCTATAAGTAAGGCTGATGATAATATAGGTGTTATAGTTTTTGAAAGTACAGAGCCAGATATACTAAATGAAACAGAATTAGATGAGTTGATTAGTTATTGTAAAAGTGAACAAAGCCATTTAGCTCAGTTTATTGATGAAAGTGAGGCTTTAGAGAATGCTAAAAGAATAGAATCAGCTAAAATCTCAGGTAATACAGATAATGATTTCTTGAGTTCATTAAGTAGGGGGGAATTATGAATAGATTGCAAAGTATCATTGCTTATTTTTGTCTTATTTACCCATATCCAGATGAGCTTTCTAACTCACGATTGACGAAACTTGTTTATCTTGCTGATTGGGTAAGTGCTCTTGCGGATGACCGGCAACTTACAGATATTCATTGGTTATTTAATCATTATGGGCCGTATGTTGATGATGTAAGAGAAGCAGTTTTGTATTCACATAATTTTTCATTACATAATGATCAGAATGTTTTTGGTTCTAGTAAAAATGTAATTAAATTTCATGGTTATAATGACGAAATTCGACTTTCTGAAAGAGATAAAAAAATTCTAAATTTGGTGATTGAGAAAACAAAAGGTAAGTATTACAACGAGTTCATTGATTATGTTTATTCTACTTATCCTGTCCAATCTCAAAATAGATACTTAAATTTAGATTTAGTTAAATTAGCTAATGAATATAAACATCTTGAGAGTTTAAAAAGTCCTAATTATTGGTAATACTGACTAGTTAAGAAAAACCGGTAAAATGTTGTAAAAATGAGCGTATATCAATACGCTCATTTTTTTATGAATTTATTTCAGAACTTAGACTTAACATTGCTATCACTGTAAGCGTCCGCTGAATCCCATGCCTATTTTTTTAATTTTGGTCGCATTTCCAGCGGACGCTTACCAATGTTTTCTATTGAGTTACGTAGTACATGACTGTCATAGACATGAGCCAGAACAGCCCTCCCCATGATTTTTTATCAAAATTTATCTAAATCATTAGGAAAATAGTGCAACACATTTTTGCCAATTTAACAGTAATTTATTGATAAATATAACTTAAACATGGTTTTCATCTTCCTTGAAGAGAGTGCCAAAAATACGTGTTTTTCATGCATAATTAGTGCAAATAAGGGTAAATTTATTCGCTTTTTATGCAATTTCATGCCAAAAACAGGCTTAAAAATGCAATTAATGGGTATCTAGCGCGTAGTTGATGGCAAATATTGTGGGTTTTATGCATGAAAAAAGACAGGAAGCGTACAGTAGAAGGCTGCTTGAGTATTGATAGCCGAACTATGGCTAAATCAAATTCATTTATAGACGGCGCTGCAGGTACGTGGGCCTGGAGAAATGGTAAAAATGAAATCATCAGCAGTACAGGGTATCTTCACCAAGACGGCGTACTCACCCTCCAATATGCAATTGATGGCCAAGCGATACAACAGCACATCAGAGTGACATCCACACCATGCAACTACGGAAAACACCGGTACTGGTTCTTATGCCCTAATCATGGCTGTGGTAAACGCGTAGCAAAGCTTTATCTAGCTGATGGTCTATTCCACTGCAGGCACTGCCATCAACTCAATTATCAAATACAGCAATGCCCTAAGAGGTATGTTGCCAAACTCAATATGCAACGCATGCGAATAAAGCTTGGATGGCCATTGGATCGTGACCAGGTGCCATTCATTAAAAAGGTCCATAAGCCACTTAATAAGAATAAGAAGACATTTCAGACTATGGTTACAAAGCATGATGAATATGAACGTCAGTACAATGCTGCATCTATAGCATTCCATAATGCATTTATGGATAAGCTAGGCAGACCCACGGAAAGCAAATACTCGGAATTAGAGACTTATGAACGCCCATTAAAATCCAGTTTAAACCCTATCCGTAGCAAGGCTAACAGATCTGCCAAGAAGGCCAAGCAGCTATGCCCAGACGGTGATTAACATAAACCAATTGGGTTTTGTTTGGGTTTGAGGAAATTCCCAATAGCACAGCGCGTAGATTAACGATTCGTGCACGCCCATTTAAGCTACGTTTATTCAATACCTGGGATGAAAGATTGATTTCAGCATATACCAAAATCAAAGTATCTATCGCTTTGGGAAATACCGAAACAATAAATAAGCGATACCAATAATACTCAAACTATTCACTACGATAATTTCTTAGTAGATCGCACCGTATTGATTCTATTGATTGGGTCAAAATGAGCCAATGGAATAGGTCAAAATGAGCCAATCAGGAATGAAGGAAATGATAGGGAAATCAGCCTAAAAACTAGGGATAAAATCGGGGTACAAAATAGGGCTGCTTTGATGTCTAAAACTTGTGTTCTATGGTACCCAATACGTGTAACAGGTATATAAGGGCCATGTCCGTACTTTTGATCATTTTATATACGTGGACTATGTTACTACATCAAAAAAATGCTGTTACCACATCAAAACCTGTATATCTGATTTCCTGTTACCACACCAAAACGACATACCTTATGCGATGTTTCGGCCAAATAAAAAATATAATTTTATATCGATATTCTTAGTGAATTATCTCAGTCAGATTGATCAGGTTTAAATAATTATTAAGAGCGTAAAGCGTGGCATAAGACTATGTATATTTAAGGCATTAAAAAAGCCCACTATTGTGAGCTGTTCTTTTCCTTCATGTCTTCATTCAATTGTTCTTTAACCCATCCGCTAAAATCATCCAGTTTATTAGCATGGGCTAATAGATCGGCATCGTGTGGATTCTCAGTATTGAAGCTGACTAGCTTTTGCTTGCGCTTTTTCTCATAGCGAGTTTTGGGCGTGTCGTTAGGCTTGTTCATGCACTGGCCTTTTGTTTGGCAGCTTCCAACTCAGCCTTATATGCTTCTGCCCCTTTAGCATGGTTGCGGTGGCGGTCTTCTGCTAAATATTCATACATATCTAGTTGAGTAACAATTTCAGAAAAATGATACTGGCTGACTTCTTTTCCACTTTCTGCCAGCTTGTTTAACTTCATTACTTCTTTTCTGATATGGCTGATAGCTGTACACATCCAGTTCATATCTGATTCAGCTAATGAAGCTAGGTCGTGCATATCACCAGCATCATAAGTTTTAGTCTTGTTCGTCATTGTATACCCCTTAGTAGATTCTTCATTTAATATATCGTATATACGATTATATAGCAAGGGGGGGGATTTTATACCTTATGGATTGGCCCAAAACGGAGACCACTCCAAACCGCACCAGCAAAAAAAATCCTGTTTGAGTTAAAAGTTAAAATAAAGTTAAAGGTGCTTACTATTGCTTACAGCTACGGCGTTCTAAATGTGAGGTTTTGTGAGGTTTAGGCTAAGACTTGATGAAAGGTACATCATTTCTAAAACATGGCTATATCGAGCAATCAGGGCGGTTCTGTGCATATCCTGAATAACAAGTTTTAACAAGTTCAATCCTAAGTCCGAGCAGCAAGTGGAAAGTAGTATTTTGTAGTAGTCCAAACCATAACAATTGATAACAGGTGCAGCGTTTTGAATGTCAACAATTGTTAACAGGTACGCCGTTCTGAATCTCAGGTTTTATCAGGTTTTGTATTTTTAAAACTGAAGTTTTCTGAAGTAGGACAGCGCAAAATTGCGTTGTTTTTCGGAACAACTACGCGCGCGCGCACGAGGGATGTATTCACTGTGGTTTTAAGGCTTAAAATCCCAATAGAATTACAGCGTGATTATTGGAGCGGTTCACTGCTACGAATGCCTTGAAGATAGAATGTCCCCCCACCATCTAAAATCCTCAACTGCGGTCAAATAAACGCGACTGGATGCACGTATCTTCAATCGAAAGTATTTTGTGATTTTTATAACTTGCTCACACTTAAAACGCGACCAAGCTACTTAATCAGCCACTTGGACGGCTAACTTAATTCGACATTTGAAATGCGGATTTAAAATCTAAAATTCTACTGACCAGCTCAAAGATGGTTAGTGAGTACCTCAAAGTCACTCACAAAGGATAGGATTCTAAATCTGATCCTACCTGAGCCACTAAATAGAGGAGCAGCCTAAAAAGTGCCTAGTGATTACATAATCAGTCACCTATTAGTCACTATGTTTTAATTAAAATCATAAATTATTAATTTATATTAAAAATATAATTGGAATTACATTCTGTATTGGAAAGTAGTTGTAATTATTGATTTAAAATGATTACTTAAACGGATTACAACAGATGGAAGCATTCAAAACATTGAGAGTTGTCACCCCAGAAGGCAACTGTTTTGCGGTATTTCCTCAAGATGCTTTGCACTGCGAGTTAAAGGGATTTAATGCAGCAGCCATTTATTATTTTGAAAGTAATATGTTCAAAATGTTTAAACAACATGGTTATCCGATTGTACTTGAAGATATAAATTTTGATTCATTTTTGATGTATTGTAATCGCCCCGATTTAGGGGTTCTGATCGAGGATGAGTTTGTTGATGAAGAGTATGATATGTGCTTAGGATATCAAGTCAAATTTACCCTAGATTAGAAAATTTATTTATTTTTAATGTTTTATTTAAGCTGACATAAATGTCAGCTTTTTTATGATTTTATTTATCATTTAGTACATTTTATTTACAGTACAGATCTTAATATTTTAAGCTTAAACAGAATTCCTTAAAGTAAGGTTCTGTTTATGAAAAAGTCTCCTCTATTACTCACTGTTATTTTACTTGGTCTAACAGCAAATGTTTGGGCGGGAAAAGATGATCAAGCCATTATTCAAGAAGCTGCTAAAAATAATATCACTGTAGCGCAAGCTTTACGTGCCAATGATGAAGTTGCGGTGACTTTGACTGGAACAATCGTCGGTCAGATTAAACACGAGCATTATGAACTCAAAGATAGTACGGGAACGATTGGAATAGAGGTCGATGATGATTTGATTGATTTAAAACAGTTGAAATCAGGTACTCAAGTCAAAGTCGTTGGTGAGGTGGATACACATCGTTATAAACCGACAGATATTGAAGTCGTTAAAATTGAAATCATTCCTTAAATAAAAAGGCGCTAAGCGCCTTTTTTTATGTGGTTTTAAGCTTTAAATGATTGATCAACAGGTAAACACATAGCGCACCTACCCCTGCACAGAAACCTAAAACACCTGTTATCAAACCAAAATGATCCGATAAATAGCCTGCAAAAATAACAGGAACAATCGTACCGAAATAGGCAATAAATAAATATGTCGAAACCACCGCAGCACGGTTATCTGGATTGGTCATGCGATGCACCAAAGCAAAAGCAGCCAATAAACCCATGCCATGTCCCATGCCGACACAGATTACACTGATAAAGAAAATAAAGCCTAAGTCTAAAATCATACAAATGGACAGAATGAGATAACTGCTGATTAATAAAATTAAACCAGCATTCAAAGCTTTATGCATATCTATTGATTTTGCAGCAAATTGTACAATTGCAGAAACAAGAAGAATACTGGCAATGGTCGCACCACTGACCAAAGGACCATGCCAAGGGATAATATCTTTGATAAAAGATGGTGCTAAAGAAGCAAATAAACTGAACGATCCAAAAGCACAAAATGCTGTAAAACTTGCAATATAAAACTGTTTTTTAAATTGAGCTTCGGGAAGTTCTAAATGTGGCGCAATAGAAAAAGGTTGTTTCTCAGATTGAATGGTTTTAATACTAAATAGGCTAATCAAGCTGATCGAGGCAGCAATAATGACAGGGATATAAGGCGTCACGAGTGGTTGATCAGAAAATTGCGCAATTGCCCCACCAATGAAAGGTCCAAGACCGAATCCTAATACGGTAATGATTGAGCTTAATTGCGCTGCATTTTGTTTGTGCGAATCTGGAATGGTGTAAATCAAACCCAACATGGCAGAGGTACTGATCAGACCTGATGCAATACCAATAATAAAGCGCCCAAATCCAAGATAGTAAGTATTTGAAGCAAATACAGAAAGTGTTAAGCCGATGACCGCAAACAACAATCCAATCTGCAAAGTTCGGATAAATCCAAAACTATTACTGGTACGACCTAGAAATAACAATGTGGTCATACATCCAAACATATAGGCGACAAAAATATAAGTAATATGGCTTGGGAGTAAGTGCCAAAGTTGTTGATAAATTGGATATAAAGGGCTAGCAAGTGCCGTACCAATCGTACCGATACATAAAGCAAGGCTGACCATGAAAAATGGACGCCATGATTGCTGATTCATAGATTTAGAGCTTAAAAAAGGAAATTTAGGTGTATATAGACCTAAATTTTGCAGACAAAAATGCTGAACGTGTTTAATCAACGTCAGCATCGAAAAAAAACGATATATTGGGAGATTAAAACTTAATCACTTTAGGGTCAATCAAAAATTAAAAAGATAACGAAAAAAATTATCCCACTGTTTTAACAATAGCGCTTCAATAACTTTAAAAATTCCTGTAACTCTACTTCATCTATAGCGTGTCGATCTTGAATCACATGTTCAGTTAAATGTTGTTCGATCAATTCATTCATCAAACCATTGACTGCCCCTTTAATGGCAGCAACTTGCTGTAGCACTGAAATACAAGAACTGTCTGGTTGATTTAAGGCTTCTTCAACAGCTTGAATTTGACCTTTTAAACGTTTTACTCGGTTGAGGACTTTTTTATCTTGGTGTAAATGACTCATCACGATCATCCTCTAAATATATACTCCCTTATAGTATATTTTAAATTGAAAGAATATACTAAGGGGGAGTATATAGGATTAGTCCCTCATGCAATTTAAAACCATACAACGCCAACACAGCCATCAATTTGATGAAGGTAATCCATTGGCACAAAAGAAAATCTTATTTGCAACAATACTCACTGCAGTCATGATGATTTTTGAGATTGTGGGTGGTTGGGTATTTAACTCTATGGCACTGCTTGCAGATGGTTGGCATATGAGCTCGCATATGATTGCACTGGGATTAGCTTATGTTGCCTATCGTGCAGCTCGGCATTATGCACAAGATGCTCGGTTTAGTTTTGGAACATGGAAAATCGAAGTTTTAGCGGGATATAGCAGTGCGATTATTCTGATGCTTGTGGCAATTCTTATGGCATTTCAATCGATTGAACGCATTTTTTCTCCTGTTCCTATTCATTTTAATGAAGCGATCCCTATTGCTATTGTTGGTTTGCTGGTCAATTTAATTTGTGCTTGGTTATTACATGATGGTGGTCACGATCACGGGCATCATCATGGACACAGTCATTCACATACACATTCGCACCATGCACATTCAGGTCATGGGCATTCACATGATGGACACGATTTAAATCATCAAGCTGCTTTTCTCCATGTTGTTGCAGATGCTGTGACCTCTGTTTTGGCAATATTGGCATTAATTGCAGGGAAATATTTTGGCTGGAATTTTTTAGATCCAATCCTCGGCATAGTGGGTGCTTTTCTCGTTGCAAATTGGTCATGGAGCTTGATTCGTCAAACAGGTAAAACCTTACTTGATGCTGAAATGGATGAGCCTGTGGTAAATGAAATTCGTGAAGCGATTGATGAACTCAAAAGTGAGGTGAAAATTACAGATATTCATGTATGGAAAGTGGGAAAAGCGAAGTTTTCAGTGATTTTAGCGCTTGAAACAAGTGATAAAAATCTCAATGCCGATATGATTCGCCAAGCTTTATCCACGCATGAAGAATTGATTCATATTTCAGTCGAAATAAATCAGATTTCGATGTTTAACTTTGTTTCACGTGGAACTTAATGTTTTAAGAAAACATCCTCACAGTTTTCAAACAAGTGCCCTGCTAAACTATGTTTTAATGTCGCCTATTCTGATTTTTGATTTTTTTAGAAATATGTTAAAACAATTTATAGCATTGAGTTTAAGTCTTACGTTGTGTTCAGTCAGTTTTGCCAGTGTAGATACTGTGAAAGCGAAATTAGCTCAACAATATCCCAATATAAAAATTGATAATCTGAAAACAACGGAGATGCAAGGTTTATATAGTGGGACATTAGACGATAAAATTATTTATGTGAATGAAGATGTCCAACATATTTTCATTGGTTCAATGATTCGCTTAAAAGATCAACATAACTTAACTAAAGATCTAGTCGATCAGAAAAATTATGTAGATTTTAAAACTTTACCTCTGAATGATGCCATTAAAACAGTGAGGGGGAATGGAAAGCGTCAGCTTGCGATCTTTTCTGACCCAAATTGCCCATATTGCAAGGTTCTTGAAGGGAATTTAGCCAAACTCAATGATGTGACGATTTACACATTCATTTACCCAATCAAAGCGCAATCTATTCTTCCATCGAAGCAAGTGTGGTGTTCAAGCAATAAAGCATACGCTTGGAAGAATTTAATTCAAAGTGGAATAAAACCTACTGCGCCTGCAAACTGTGCAACACCGATTGATCGTAATCTGGAATTAGGTCAAAAATTAGGTTTGCAGGGTACGCCAGCCATTATTTTTTCAAATGGTTATAAAGCGATGGGGGCTTATCCAGCAGATCAAATAGAAAAGCTTTGGCAAAAATTTGGATTGTAATTTAAGTTTTTTAACACTGTTTAAAATACAAAAAAGCACCAATTTATGGTGCTTTTTACTAATCTTTAAAAGTTTTGAATTAAGTGCGTTTTGAAACAAAGTTATAGATAAATAACACGATGATCGCACCGACCACAGAAGCGATAAATCCTGCCGATGCCCCATTTTTATATAGACCCAGAAATTGTCCCCCATAAGTTGCAACTAAAGAGCCAATGATCCCCAATGCAGTTGTCACTAGAAAGCCAGCTTTGTCATCACCAGGATGGATTGCGCGAGCAATCAGACCTGCAAAAAAACCAATGATAATGGCACCGATTAATGACATCATAAGATTTCTCCTTTCTTTCTATTGCTAAGCGTAATTGCGTTATTCAAGTTAACTCTTTCTATATTCAAATATTTTAGAGTTTTGAAATAGCCTAGATATGCTAAAAGTTGTTGCATTTTTGTTCATTTTAAAATTCCAGATATTAAAAAAGCGACCGAAGTCGCTTAGAAAATTTAGGTCTATAAATTTTTTGAATTCAGCTTAAAGACCAACTTCACCAATAAAAGGAATATGGCGGTATTTTTGATCGTAGTCTAAGCCATAACCAACGATAAATTTATCTTCAACTTCAAAGCCTAAGAATTTAACCTCTAAATCAATCTCACGGCGTGAAGGCTTGCTGACTAAAGTACACAGCTCAATAGAGTTAGGCTCGCGTGTACTAAGGATGTCTAAAACTTTGCTCAATGTGTTGCCCGAGTCGATGATGTCTTCTACGATTAAGACATCTTTACTACGAATTTCACCATCTAAATCTTTGAGAATTTTGACATCACGGCTCGATGTTGTACCACCGCCATAGCTTGAAACTGTCATAAAATCGAGTTCGTGAGTTTTAGTGATTGCACGACATAAATCTGCCATAAAAATAACTGAACCACGCAATAAACCGATTAAAACCAGTTCTTTGTCGCTATTGGCATAATGCGCATCAATTTTTTTACCAAGTTCTTGAACTTTTGCATGAATTTCTTCAGCAGAAATCATTACTTTCATTTCAACAGTCATGGGAAATACCTAAAACCTAAACAGCAAATTCTAAAATAAAAAAGGCGTTGACCAGCAACACCTAAAAGATGCATCAATTTTAAAACATATCAGCTCAAGATGCATCTTTTTTGACAATTGGATATGTAATTGTCACATTTTCAACGCCAAGTTTTAGTGAGCATCGCGCTTAAGGAGTAAAGCACACGCCACAAAAACCACGCCGATCAGAATCAATTTCTGCTTTGATCTTTTAGGCGGTTGATCATCTTTAGACTTGCTCATAGGCTTTTTGACCATAAATATACGTGGCTTGAATATTGCGATCATCACCCATGGTGAATAAGGCAAATAATGCATCTTCAATATTCTTGGCACGTTGTTGGCGTAAGGTTTGCAATGCTGTGGCTTTCAGATTCAGCACGACAAAATCGGCTTCTTTCCCGATATTAAAATTACCAAGCTGATCATCCAAATGCAGTGCTTTTGCACCACCGAGTGTTGCATGATAAAGCGATTCCATCGCTGACAGTTTATCAGCTTGTAGCTGTTGAACTTTATAGGCTTCATTGATGGTTTGTAACTGGCTAAATGAAGTCCCTGCGCCAATGTCAGTACCTAAACCGACTTTGACTTGTTTTTCCCATGTTTTTTTCAATGGAAATAAGCCACTGCCAAGGAATAAATTTGAGGTAGGACAAAATGCAATCGCAGAATCAGTATCATGCATACAATCCCACTCATGTTCTTCCAAATGCACACAATGGGCAAAAACAGATCGCTCCCCTGTTAAGCCATAGTGATGATAAACATCCAAATAGCCTTTTTGTTCAGGAAATAATTCTTTGACCCAAGCAATTTCATTTTTATTTTCACTTAAATGGGTATGCACATAGACATCGGGATATTCAGCTTTGAGTTGCCCTGCTTTTGCCAATTGCTCAGGTGTAGACGTTGGTGCGAAGCGTGGAGTGATCGCGTAGAGATTACGTCCTTTACCATGCCATTTCTCAATCAAAGCTTTAGAGTCGGTATAAGCGCTTTCTGCTGTGTCTGTCAGTGCTTCAGGTGCATGACGATCCATCATCACTTTACCTGCGATTAAACGCATTTGGTGGCGTTCTGCTGCTTCAAATAATGCATCGACAGATTGTGGATGGACGGTACAGAAAACCAGTGCTGTGGTTGTACCATTTTTTAATAGTTCTTGAACAAAAAAATGCGCGATTTGGTCAGCATAGTTTTTATCGGCAAATTGAATTTCAGTGGGGAAGGTATAAGTATTTAACCATTCTAAAAGCTGTTCGCCGTATGCACCCACCATTTCAGTTTGTGGAAAGTGAATATGGGTATCGATAAATCCAGGCACAATCAATTGTTCTGGATAATGTTCAATTTGCGTATTTTCGGGAATGTGCTGTTGACCTGCTTCCCATTCTCCAAACCAACTAATTTTGCCGTTTTGAGTAATGAGTAGACCATCTTCTACATATCGCACTTGGTCGTGTATTTCACGCGCTTGGGCAACTGTATTCTGAATATCAAGGAAACGACCACGAATCGCTGTCGTTACAATTACAGAAGACATTTTTAACCTGCGTTTTGACTTTTTTCAGTTGATTGTACCCTAAAGATCAAGATGACGCTGTACGTGGTTTTAGCTCTATTTACATTAAATACGGAATATTGATATTTTTGAATCGCTTAAATTTAAATTTTTGAATGGATGTTCGATTCAAAATATCAGTCAATGATTATTTGTGTAGATGACTTTATCTTTACATCAAGAATCGGTACAGTGTCGGCAAATGATGAAATAAGAGACAATAATATTTATGTATTTTTGGAATACTAAAGCCCTTGCGCATGAATTATCAGAAGATACTTTGGAAAAGCGCCATTATAAAAACTATTATTTAATCGCAGCATTGGTGGTCAGCGCCGTGTATTACTACGGAATGTATTCACCTTATTATGATGTCCGTGTGATTGGTTTAGAATGCCTCCTGACATTAGTGATCATGTTCATTGGGATTCAGCGTTGCTATGTTGCCAATGGCGGTGACAATGGTGTGCATTTTATGAATAGAATCACAGCACTTTCTTTCCCTATTCTTCTACAAACAACGGTAGCAGGGATTGCTTTTGGTTTAGTTTTATTGGGAATTTACCAATATTTTCAACTTGAAAACACGGCGTTTGATCTATGGTATGAGTGGTGTGTATCTGCATTTACGATTTTTCTTCAAGTACTCTTCTTTACCCGTTTAAATAAATATATGAAACGTGTGGCTGAACATACGATTTAATATTTTTATAACATATTAAAAATAAAGCGCTTTAATTTAAGGTTAAAGCGCTTTATTCGTTAGAAAAATTAGTAAGATCGAACGACCAATGCATCCCAAAGTGAATTACTTGCTCGCCAGTGACTATAGGGGCGACGATTTGATTCATACATGCCAGAATCAAAAAAGATCACGCCTTGTTTGACGAGTCGGATCCATTTTTCAAAAGATAATGGTTCACCGAACTCAATCGTGACATATTTTCCTGAATCATCGGTTTTGCATCTAAACCAACCATTCTGATTAAATTTTTGATTGACCCTTTGACGCATTTTGTCTGCACTCCAACGGGCAATCACCAGATCATCCTTTTTAAATTCTTCAGGGACGAGTGTTGATTTGTGGGTTCGATTGTCAAAGGAGTAGCTATATTGAATTTCAATATCATTGTGTGCTGTTACTTTTAGGATACAACCATATTGATTTCTTTGGTTAATTTTAGGAATAGCACTGCCCGACCAAGATAAACGGTTATCTTTATCCTCATTGGGTTTTCCAAAAGCAGGTAAAAAGTACTTATTGCGTCGGGTAAGCGCATTTTCACCAGTATTCCATTGAATAATATGTGGGTCATTGAAAATAAAATAAGTTGGACTCCAATCCCCAAAGGTGGTTTTGATTGAAGTCTGGTTTTTCATTTCAAAACCCATTAGATCGGCTTCTGCTTTTGCATTGGGTTTAATCCCCATTTGCTTTTCTAACCAATGACCGACTTTACCGTCATGGTTGGTATTATATTGACTGGAATCAGCGCGCTTTCCTAAAACATTCTTCTTGAAAATCTCAACAATAGCTTGTTCTGACATCAGAATTTTCCTTTTTATTCATTAAAAACCACGATCACTATTGGAATTGAATGTGATGGGTTAAGTTATTTTTCATTGCTTTGGAGAATGAATATTCTCTTAGATTTATTAAATTTACTTATGAATAGTCTAGTGGATTATTTAAATTAATTACAAGATTAACAGTGTTGCTTTTTATTTCATCAGTTTTGAAACAATGCTGAGTATTTAAATTTGGAAATGTGGCTTCACATTTGATGCTAAAGCCAATTAAATGATGGATTTTAATCATCTATAATCTTAACAAAAATGACAAACAATCCAATACAGATAAAAATCGAAGGGACAATGAAATTTTGTAATGGAATAGCTACTCCACTTGCGTTTGGTAAGCCTTTAAGACCGATTAGAATGAAGCATTGTAAGAGTCCAAACAGGATAAAACATATTCCAATGATTCATTTCACGATAAAGAATGTGTACTTAAATTTGAGTGCTATTCTACAAAATAATGCGCCGCAAAATGTGCATCATTGCCAATAATCTCGAACTCATCTTCACGGATCGACATGCCTGCACATGTGTGTCCAACCATCCATAAACCAAGCGTAGGTAATTTGCCATCAAACAATGGTGTCTCTACCCATTTCTGCGCGATGTAACCATATTTATCATAATCATCGAAATAGAAACTGCCTGAAGCTGCACCTTGATCGACATTGTCCTGAACCACACGAATATTGGCGCCTTCACGGGCTAAAATCGGTTTTTTTGCCCATTTCCCTTGCAACTGCATATCGTTTTTAAAAGCATGCGATTCGAGTAATAAAGGATGATTGGGAAATTTTTTCCACAGTTCAACTAAGATTGCTTTATTGGATAAGAGCATTTTCCAGCACGGCTCAACCCAATTGGTCTCAGGCTTTAAGTATTGTGAAAAGTTTTCTTCCCAAACCCATTCCCATGGGTAAAGTTTGAATAAGTTTTGGATATTTTGATCATTTAGATCAAGGAAATTTTGCCCATCCCAACCAATATTTTCCATGGAGAGTTCAGAAACTTTATGCCCTGCTTGGAACGCTGTATCCATCAAATATTCGAGATTGCCCCAATCCTCACGTCCAGCTTCTTGGCAGGCTGCAAAATGGATATGTGAGCCACGAGGAAAAATAGTTTTCCAGCGCTTGATCAAATCTTCATGAATGCTGTTGAACTGATCACGATGCGGAATATTTTCAACTTGTTCAATCCAATGCCATTGTGCAACAGAAGCTTCAAGTAAACCTGTCGGAGTATCGGCATTGTATTCCAACATTTTGATTTGACGACCATCGTAGGCAAAGTCAAAACGCCCATAGAGCATCGGTGCTTGATGATGCCATGAATGTTCAATCAGTGGAATTGCTGCCTGCGGAATCTGAAAATAGTCAGGATAATTACCCTGTTGAATCATCTCTCCAGCCACTTGCATACACATTTGATGCAGTTCATTGGAGGCATCTTCAAGTTGCTCGATTTGCTTTAAAGTAAACTCATAAGCCACGCCTTCTGACCAATAAATCGAGCCATCTAATGATGGGAGATTGTAATAATCAAAACCGATTTGCTCATGTTGTTGTTGCCAGTCAGGACGTGCTTGGAAGCGTTTTCTTTTCATAAGATATTAGGAGAATAGTGAAAGCTTAAACATTAAATATAGAGGGGGTAAAACGTGTAAATTATCCACCAAAAGAGAAGCCACTACGACCAAAGCCACCACGGACAGGTGAGGATTTACTACTACTTTTACTGACTTGGGAAACAAAGGGTTGCCCTACACTGAGATTGGTCGAAGGCTCAACTTTACGACCTAAATAGTTCACTTTTCGATTGCCATCATAATACTGTGGTCCGACATAGCGTGTGCCTGAACCACCATAATAATATCCACCACCATGTGAGCTACTTGAAGATGTCGTAGTTTGCTCTTCTTCACACAGTTCTGTATTCCAATCATATGAACAATCATATTGACTATTGTAAACATCTTGAACAAGCGGTTTGTCATTACTACTACAAGCAGTGATTAAGAGCGGAACGACAACCAGACTGATTTTTTTTGAACGCATGATTTGCCTTACATCATTCGGAATTTTTATCTATTTGCTTTATAAATGATAAAAAAGAAAATTATTTTATACGCCGTATAATATGAGTATGAGGGGTGAATGTACAGTCTGTGAGCGGATAAAAAAAGATAAAAAGTATGTTTGATTGAAAATTGATGTTATGGATGATATTCAAAACATCTGGAACGTTTTATTTCAAAATAGACATTCGAGATAGGCGGTAAGGCATGAAATATTCACAAGATTTGAAGCAGATCATCTATGCACATCCTGTATTTTTACATCGTTTAAAATTTCTCAGAGAAATAAATCCTTCTGCTTATTTAAGTGCTGGCGTTATTCGCAATATGGTTTGGTCAGTTTTGCATGATCAGCACTATCTCATTGAACAGACTGAGATTGATGTGATTTTTTATGATACAAATGCTATTGAAGATGAACAGCAACGATTAACACAATTACTCAGTCAAAAGTTTCCTGAAAATACATGGGATGTAGTCAATCAAGCCTTTGTCCATACTTGGTATACAACTGATGATGGTCGCTCTGTTGCACAATATTCATCATTAGCAGAAGCACTTGCAACTTGGCCAGAAACTGCGACTGCAATTGCAGTACGATTATTGAAAAATGATGATCTGGAGATCATTGCGCCATTTGGTTTAAATGATTTGTTTGAACTCAAACTGCGTTGGAATGATTGTTTGGTGAGTCACGAAGTATTCTTAGAGCGTGTGCAATCTAAACGGTTTTTTGAGCGTTGGAATAGACTAGAAATCATAGATTAGTTTTCTAAGATAAGCGTAATACCATTATATCGAATATCATAGTCTAGCGATGCTTTTGCCCATGCTGTATCGAGTATAGATACTTTAGAATTATGCTCAATTTTAACTTTGAGTTTAGATTTAAGCTTTTTTACGATTTTAGAATCGACTAAATGCCCTTCTTCAGCCCAAAGCATAATAAAAAATTTTAGCCCTGTTGGCAGTTGTTCAATATAGATATTATTGCCCGTATGACCATATATTTTGAAAGTATTTTTAATAGTCCAAAGCTGTTTTTCTTGATTAAATTCAGTATGAAATAACCCATTGATCAAATTTTCTAAAGTAATCGCTCGTCCATCAATGGATACATTTTTGCTTTGAAGTTAATGGTTAAACATGCATTGTTCATTTTATTCTCTTATTTCGCTGTATCACTAATCTACTGTTTTTACGTGGAATAAAAAAGCCCTCCGTTCGGAAGGCTCGGTATTTTCAATCAACTTATAAGGTTGTTTCGTTGTATTTTTTACTATGACGAATTGACAGAATTGCAGTAATCGTCAAGACAATCACAATGAAACTTAACGAGATCCAAATTGGCATGTGGAACACATCGAGCATGAGCATCTTAAAGCCGATGAACACAAGAATCAGACCCAAGCCATAGGGTAGATAATGCATTTTCGATGCAGCACCTGACAATAAGAAGAACATCGCACGTAGACCCAAGATCGCCATTAAGTTTGCTGTGAGTACAATGAACGGGTCAGTGGTGACAGCAAAAATCGCAGGAATTGAATCAACCGCAAAGATCACATCAGACGCTTCAACCAAGATCAATACAAGGAATAATGGGGTTGCCCATAACACACCATTTTGACGAACAAAGAACTTGCCACCTTCGAGCTGTGGCGTGATTCGCATGTGTTTACGTAACCATTTTAAAATTGCCATATCTTCGATATTGGTGTCTTCTTCTTCCTGACCTTTGAGGAATTTAAAACCTGTATAGACGAGGAATGCACCGAAGAGATAGAGAATCCAAGAGAACTCTTGAACGAACCATGCACCGATAAAGATAAAAATGGTTCTTAAAACGATCGCACCCAATACACCATAAAGTAATAATTTACGTTGCAGTGCAGGTGAAATACTGAATGCCGCGAAGATCATCATCCACACGAAAACGTTGTCAATTGCGAGGGATTTTTCCAGCAGATAACCTGCAAAATACTCCATAGTTTTGGCATTGGCGATGGTCACGCCTGCGGTTTGTTGTAGATAAAACCACAAGCCACCACCAAAAAGTGTTGCAACCGTAACCCATGCAATACTCCAGTAGGCTGCGGTTTTGACTTTGACTTCTTGCCCTTCTTTTTGTTTAAAACCAAGAAAGTCAATCAGTAACATGACACTGACGATGGCAAAGAACGCCAGATATAGCCATGGATTGCCAATGGATTCCATAAAATTCTCCAAGTCTGGCAATCAATCAGGCATAAAAAAACCTTGATCAGTTGCCAGATGATTAAACATCTGTATCAACATGATCAAGGTCTTGCCTACATTATCTTATACGGATAATGCTCAGATACCGGCATTTTTATCTTAATCAGAAAAAATGCGTAATGACGATAGTCTGATGGGAGGCTACTCCCCTTGTTCAACAAATTGGGTTAAAGAAATCGTTGATTTCTTAATATGCGCACAGAATCGCATATTTATAAGCAATGTGCAAATTATTTGTTTATTTAATACCCGTTAAAAAGTCTTTACGCTGTACTAAAACCAGTGCCAATAATGTCCCTATCACTGCAATGATTCCACCGACAATACCGATTTGATTCAAACCAAAGTTTGTTGTGGCAAGACCACCAATCAAAGCACCTGCACCGATACCGACATTGTATAAGCCTGAATGAATCGCCATAGAGACATCGGTTGCATCTGAAGCAAAATCTAAAGTTTTGGCTTGTTGTGCAAGACTGAAACAAATAATTGCCATGCCCCAAAGCCCACAAATCACGCTGAAACTGATGAAGTTTGTAGACAGTGGAATGAGCAATAACATGGCAGCAGCAATCACAGCACTGCTTAATGGGATTGGAAATTTCGGATATTTACGGGCAAATTTTCCAAATAAGTAAGAGCCAAGAAAACCAGTGACACCATAAACTAGCAATAACGTTGTGGTTTGTGATGAGCTTAAATGTGCAATATTTAAGGCAAATGGTTCAATATAGCTATAAGCGGTAAATTGTGCTGTCACCACAATCACGGTCAATGAAAACACCATTAACAAGCTAGGGCGTTGCCAAAACAGTTTCAGGCTGCTGAGTGAACCCGAATTGACACTTGGTAATTTGGGTAAGGTTTTTGCCAAAATAAAGCACACAAGTGTTGCACCGATGGCAATCAGCGCAAAAGTATTACGCCAACCATAGGTTTCACCAATCATTCGCCCAAATGGAATCCCCAAGACCATTGCCAATGCCGTGCCTGTAGCGAGTAAGCCCAAAGCTTGTAATTCTTTGCCTTTAGGTGCAACCCGCACCGCCAATGATGCGGTAATTGACCAAAATAAAGCATGGGCTAATGCAATGCCGATACGACTGAGCAGTAAAACATTAAAACTCCATGAGAAATAAGATAAAACATGGCTCAGTACAAAAACGCAAAACAGTGCGATCAGTAAAAAGCGTCTTTCAATATTCTTGGTTAATAGCATGATAGGCAATGACATCGGTGCCACCACCCATGCATATAGGGTGATCATGATGCCTGCATCAGTTGCAGGCATGGCGAAGCTTTTTCCAATATCACTGAGTAACGCAACAGGCACAAATTCAGTGGTATTAAAAATAAATGCAGCGAAAGCCAGACTAATTACACTGATCCATTGTTGAGTTTCACTGGGAGCAGGTTGTGGCATAGGGTTTTGGGGAGTAGAGGCTGACATAGTCAAGAATTTAAAAGAATAGTCCTAAATTTTAGGCTGATTTTTTTTAAATGTTAAGTTGAGTTTTGATATAAAAAATTAGAGTTTGTCCGACAAAATTTAACAATAATTCAAATTGAATTGTGGCATTTTTTAAAATCTAAAAAATTGAACAATATAAGAGTAATAACCATGTTAGAAATTAAACATCAAGATAATGGTAAAAAGGGTGAATTTTATATTGGTGAAGAAAATCACCATTTGGCTGAAATGGCATATACATGGGCAGGTGAAACCATGCTGATCATTGATCATACTACAGTTGAAGATGAATTACGTGGTCAAAGTGTTGGGCGCAAACTTCTTGATCAAGTGGTTGACATGGCACGTCAAAAAAATATCCAAATTATCCCTTTATGCCCTTTTGCCAAATCTGTGTTTGATAAAGATCCATCGATTCGTGATGTTTTGAAATCTTAAGATCACTTTGTTACAGTTGGAATGTGCCATAAAGAATGATGAGAAATAATGATGCAATTCCAACATGTAGATAATCAACACAATGGTGAATTTTACCTCGACAATGAGCAAGGCAAACGGATTGCTGAGATCAGTTATGTCTGGAGTGGAGAGCAAAAAATTATTGCTAACCATACATGGGTAGATGACTCACTTCGTGGTCAAGGTATGGCACGTCAATTATTGGATGTTTTAGTTGATTTTGCACGTCAGAAACAGCTTAAAATTGTGCCGACTTGTTCCTATGTTGAAGTGATGTTTCGCCGTGAGAAAAGTTTTTCAGATGTCGTGGCGTAATATAAAAAGTTAAGTATGTTTAATGATAAATAGCCCATATGTTGGGCTATTTTTTTGAGATGACCGATTGCATATACGCGCTGTGTAAATGGGCTTTTTATTCAGGGAAAGTTCTTGTATATTTGAGTTTAGAAGAAAATGATTGAATCAAAAATTAAATCTAAAACACATTAAATTAGAATGATATAAATAAAGGAAATAGCATGTTTATTAGACTCTGTTATGTCAGTACGCGAGTGGAGCATGATAAAAATTTATTAGAAGATCTCAGTGATATTTTGTCTACGGCAAGACAATTTAATCAGGAACATCAAATTTATGGTGTGCTGTATTATTCTGAAGGTGTTTTTTTTCAGTGTTTAGAAGGACAACAGGCTGTATTAGATGATTTATATGGAAGAATCTCAAATGATCAAAGACATATAAATTTACATCGTTTTCCAGATCAGCCATTGAAACAGTTATATTTTTCAAAATGGTCGATGAAATATGTCAAAGACTCTACAAAAATTTCTCGTTTTTTTGCAAAACTTGGTTTAGAAAAGTTTCAACCTTATCAATTAAATAATGAAAATATTCAGGATTTTGTCAATCTATTATTGAAAATAGACAATAGTGAGCCAGCATATAAAACGCGATAAAATTATCCAACTTGTGACGTTTTCACAAAAGGGCACCATATTTTAGAATCTATCGTGATATTTAACATAAGAACGATGAAATATAGTAAAAGCGTTATAGAAATTCGGTTAGAAGATTAAAAATGTTTAAAAAAATGCTGTTTATCAACTTATTGAGTTTGAATTCATCATTGATTTTTGCTTCGGATTGTTTAGTTTCGGACTTAAAAACATATTCATATGAGCAAGAAATTCAGCCACGTTGGGAATTGTCAGTTATATCTAAACAGCGGGTGTATTTCCATTCTGCACCTGAAGCGGTATGTAAAATGGTGGATGATTATCTTATTCAAAATGATCATGTCATTGCTTATTCACTTTATACCGATAAAGCACAAGAAAAATGGGTCTATGTGATGTATATCAATACCGAGCATGATGCCGATGATAGTGACGATTTGATCGAAGGTTGGGTAAAATTAAAGGATTTTAAAAAGTTAGATGATTATGTTGCGGTAGCAAAATAAAATATGTTCAATATTAAAAGAGGTATTGAGTAATGTTGAAACAGCTAATTTTAGGATTCACATTGCTTTTAAGTGCACATTTTGCATTTGCTATAGATTGTTCAAAAATGAATGAACAAGTTGAAAAGCAAGCTGTTCCAATCGTTCCACGTTGGGGATTAGTCGTTCAATCTAAACAACGAGTGTATTTCCATTCAGCACCTTTGGCTGAATGTAAAATTAAAGGTTTATTTATTATTCATGGAGATAGTGTCACTGCTTATGATTTGTATAAAGATAAAGCGCATCAAGAGTGGGTTTATGTCATGTATTACAGTAAGCGGCAGGATTTAGAAAATGAAATGGTGGAAGGTTGGATTAAGTTAAATGAGTTTAAATATATGGGTACAGATTCGCCCATGACACATTAAAAAACCCGCGAAAGCGGGTTTTCAATCACAAATATTTATTTTGCTTTCAACGCCGCAAGCAATTTCTGATGTAAGCCACCAAAACCACCATTTGACATGATCACGACTGCATCGCCCTCGCCTGCTTCAGCAACCACAGTTTGGATGATGTCATCCAAAGTACGTGCAATCACCGCTTTATTCGGTGCAGCATCAATCACAGGCTGCAAATCCCAATCTAAGCCTTCAGGTTGATACCAAATTACTTCATCTGCCAAACGTGCAGAATGTGCCAAACCATCTTTGTGTGAGCCCATACGCATAGTATTTGAACGTGGCTCAATGATTGCCCACAGTTTACGTTCACCTAAACGCTTGCGCGCGCCTTCAAGTGTGGTATCAATTGCAGTTGGGTGATGGGCAAAGTCATCATAGACTTCGATGCCCTTAAGCGTATCCAGAAGTTCCATACGGCGTTTTACACCACCAAAATTCGACAATGCTTCACATGCAGTTTCAATCGACACACCGACATGTTCAGCAGCAGCAATGGTTGCCAAAGCATTGGCAACACTGTGTTGTCCTGTCATTGTCCATTTCACTTCACCTTTCACAACGCCGTGTTGAAGTACTTTGAAATGTGAACCATCAGCAGACAGTTGTTCTGCATAAACTTCAGCTGTGTCATTGGCATCTAAAGATGTACGAACCACAGGCGTCCAACAACCCATTTCCAATACTTCATCAATATTGGTTTCAGTGATTGGTGCAATGATACGACCTTCACTTGGAATGGTGCGAACTAAATGATGGAATTGTTTTTGAATTGCTGCTAAGTCATCGAAAATATCAGCGTGGTCAAATTCTAAGTTATTTAAAATCGCTGTTTTAGGATGGTAATGTACGAACTTAGAACGTTTGTCGAAGAATGCAGAATCGTATTCGTCCGCTTCTACACAGAAGTATTTACCACCACCTAAACGTGCGCTTTCGCTAAAACCTAAAGGTACACCACCGATCAAGAAACCTGGATTTAAACCCGCTTGATCGAGTACCCACGCCAGCATGGTTGTGGTTGTGGTTTTACCATGTGTTCCAGCTACACCAAGCACGTGTTTGCCTTGTAAAACATGATCTGCAAGAAATTGTGGCCCTGAAATATACGGTAGACCTTCATTCAGCATATATTCTACGGCATCAATACCACGTTTCATGGCATTGCCCACGATCACTAGATCAGGATGTGGTTGCAAATGGCTACGGTCATAGCCTTGCATTAAAGTAATGCCTGCATTTTCCAATTGGGTCGACATCGGTGGATACACGTTTGCATCTGAACCTGTCACCTTATGCCCTAAATCACGCGCCAATAACGCCAAAGAACCCATAAAGGTGCCACAGATACCCAAGATATGCAGATGCATTCGTTCTCACTCCACTTCTTTTTGACACATCACTTTGTTGTTGTGGTGTTGTCGTGATTCATTTGATTTGAAAGCAACGATAGCAAGGGTTTAAGTGAAAAGATAGTTTTTCTTGTATCGTAAAATAGATATGTTTTAAATCGAGTGACTTGTTAAATTTAAAACTTCATCCACATAGTGAGATAGCGTATTTTTTTCTTTGTGCGGGAGCGTAATTAAGTCAATCACGATATACATTGGAAATTCATAGAGTGTTCCATTGGCTAATATTGCACTAGAATGTTTAGGATCAGATTGCGTCACCTTAAGCAAAATTGGATTTAGTTTTCTCTTCTTGTTTGATTTAATCCAATACCATTGTTGCTTTTGATCATTTTCACGGATAGTTTCACCTACATATGCACCAATTCTTAAAGAGATAGTGACAATATCTTGAATAAAATGTTGATGTTCTTCTTCATTCAGTTTTTTAAATTTAGTTTCGATGAAATATTGTCGAATAAGTAGTAAATATTCATCTATAAAAGTTAAGCTGTGTAGTGAATAGTCTAGTGTAACTTGATCAAAATAGTTGACCAATAAAATTTGACTTTCACCTTTGTAAGTTAATAATTCTGAAAGAAATAGCATGTCTGCATTTACTTTTATTGACAGTAATTTTTCCAGTATTTTTAACAATTAATTACTCCTTATATATTGTCTAACTGAACGATAGTTCAACAGTAAATGCATATTTTAATAATTTTTTCTCTAGTATTTATTATGATGGACATTAGCAGTGTAATCTATAATCATCCTAAAAATCTGAGCTAAAAATGGCTTTATCTCTCCCTCTTTTACTTCTCATTATTTCCAACTGTTTTATGACTTTGGCATGGTATGGTCATTTAAAATTTTTACCGCATGATGCGCCTTTGTGGAAAGCCATTTTATTGAGTTGGATCATTGCCTTACTTGAATACAGTTTTATGATTCCCGCGACGCGTTTATTGGCAACACATGGTTGGTCGATGGGACAGATGAAAATTACCCAAGAAGTGGTGACACTTTTAGTCTTTGTTCCCTTTATGATTTTTCTATTTAAACAACCATTTAAGCTTGATTATTTATGGGCAGGTTTATGTTTACTGGGCTGTGTTTATTTTGTCTTTAGAAGTCAGTAAAACATGAAGATTCGCTAAATGCGTTGATGCATCATTTGAAACATCAACGCTTAGATTGAAAATGATGATAGTAATGAGTCAAAACTCAATCTATTTTGTATTTACATGCTTTTTTGAGGATTTGTGAAAACTTTTTATCCCGATCAGTTGGATCTTCGTAATCAAAGGCATAATCTGTATCTAAAGTTGTAAAAGATAATTCGCCATTCGGCTCAAATCCTGAAATCACCGTATTATAGGCTTGGTCTTCGCAATACACATGATATTCAGCAATAGAATAGGTATTGCCAATCTCAGTTGGGCCAACATAATATCCTGTCATGGCAATGGGTTCTTTGTCATAAGTGACCTTTTTCCCTGTCACGATAAATTTTTCATGCGTCCCACCAGTGAGCGCAGAACTTTTGATCTCACCCATATAGCCTTTTTCTTTATTGAGATTTTTAAAAGTTGTATTGAATTCATTGGTGTTTAAATTCACCAATGCCGAATAGCTCTGAGTCGCGCAGAGTGCTAGGGTAAGAATACTGAGAAGTTTTTTCATTGTATATTTTCTTGCAGATGTTGTTGTTCTATCTTAATTAATTTCAATGTTATTGCCTAGTTCAATCCAAATTATTCCTATTCGCTAAAAAAATAATGAAAATATTGCCCTGCTCTATCTGTAAAATTTTCTTGAGCTGAAAAATCAGTCTATAATAGCGAGCTTCTTGATATTCATTTAAACACTGATCATCAGTTTTTAAACTTCCTTACATTCGTTTACGGAATATATGCAATGAATGCGGCCGCTGTACAAGACGCTCCTTTAGTTGGAATTATCATGGGTTCTCAATCTGATTGGGCGACTCTCGAAAACACTGCCAATATGCTGAAACAGCTTGGTGTCCCTTTTGAAGCCGAAGTTGTTTCTGCGCATCGTACGCCAGACCGCTTATTTGAATATGCTGAAACTGCGCGTGAACGTGGTATTCAAGTGATTATTGCAGGTGCAGGTGGTGCGGCGCATTTACCTGGAATGTGTGCGGCAAAAACTGATCTTCCTGTATTGGGTGTTCCAGTTAAATCTTCTATTTTGAATGGCGTAGATTCATTGCTGTCTATCGTGCAAATGCCAGCGGGTATTGCAGTGGGTACATTGGCGATTGGCCCAGCGGGTGCAACCAATGCGGCAATTATGGCAGCACAGATTTTAGGTTTGACACGTCCAGAAATTGCAAAAAATGTTGCGGAATTCCGTGCTGCGCAAACTGATAAAGTGGCGAGCAAAAATATTCCAGGTCAAATTTAAGATCGACTGATTTTTTATTGAGTCAGTTTCATATTCAATCAGTCAAGCCAAGCGAAAAACAGGACACAGATTATGGATAAAACCATCGGTATTTTTGGTGGTGGTCAATTGGGTCGAATGATGGCACAAGCTGCCCTGCCCCTAAATATTCAATGCACCTTTTTTGAAGCCAGCCAAGATTGTCCATCTGCTGCATTAGGTCAAGTATTTTCAACCAAAGCGGAAAATGGCTTGCAAGATTTTATTGCTAGTGCAGATGTATTCAGCCTTGAGTTTGAAAATACACCGTTGATCGATGTCGATGTTTTGACTAAACAAAAAGATTTGCATCCACCTCGTCAGGCTTTGGCGATTGCACAACATCGTTTGTCTGAAAAGGCACTGTTTGATGCGCTTACGATCCCTGTTGCGCCGTATAAAGCGGTGACATCGCTTGATGAATTAAAAGCAGCGGTTGAACAACTCGGCTTACCGATTGTCCTAAAAACCTCTCGTGGTGGTTATGATGGCAAAGGTCAGTTTGTATTGCGTACAGCAGATCAGATTGATCAAGCTTGGGCGGAACTTGGCCCTGCGGGTGAATTGATTGCAGAAAGCTTTGTGACTTTCTCACGTGAAGTGTCGATCATTGCCGTACGTGGTATTGATGGTGATGTGAAAACTTGGCCTTTGGCTGAAAATCATCATCACAATGGTATCTTGTCGCACTCGATTGTACCTGCGCCAAACAGTACAGATTTACAGCCTGTGGCACAGGATTACATCACGCGTTTATTGAACCATTTAAACTATGTCGGTGTACTGACACTTGAGTTATTCGTAACAGAAAAAGGCTTATATGCCAATGAGATGGCGCCACGTGTGCATAACTCAGGGCATTGGTCGATTGAAGGTGCGATCTGCTCACAGTTTGAAAATCATATTCGTGCAGTTGCAGGTTTACCGCTCGGTTCAACTGAAGTAGTTCGCCCAACCGTGATGGTGAATATCATTGGCCAATATCCAAAATCTGAAGATGTTTTGGCGTTAAAAGGCGCGCACATGCACCTTTACAATAAAACTGAGCGTGAAGGTCGTAAGATTGGTCATATTACTTTAATGCCAAATGACAGTGCTGAATTGACGACTTTATGCCGTCAATTGGCGAAGATTCTACCGAATCCGTTGGCGTTAAGCGAAGATATGAGCATCTAAGCGAAAAATAGCGTGTTAAAAAAGCAGTCATTCAAATGACCGCTTTTTTATTGTTTCAAGTTCTGTATGATGCCTGTCCTGCACTTTTCCTTTGATCGAAAAAAACTATATTTCACCGAAAAGCACAATTAAAATGATCAGATTAAGTGCATAATTCACTTTCAAAATCGGTTTAATTGAGAGATATTTTTAAATTTAAACCAAAAAAATTCGTTTTGAATTTAAAAATAAGTGATCACACGCTCTTGTGGAAAAGTCACTTATCCACAATCCATTTATATCGTTTAGATTCTCGGAAATACAGCAGAGATTAATTTGAATTCAAAAGTTTTGAATTTAAATCATGAAAATAAAAAACGAAGAGCCAGAATGAATAAAAAGATATCCACAATCGTGATTTGTATCAATGCATTCTGCATACAGAATATTTTTGCAAAAGAAAGTATCCAAGTTCAGACATTATTAACACTGGATGCGATCAATTGTGAATCTCCAAATCCAATGCAGGATTTTTTGTTGAACTATTACAGTGCCCAAAAAAGTGAAAAGAAACCTGTACTTAAAGGGCAACGATTCATATTGAATGATGCGAACTATCGTGGGATAAACTCTGTCAAAACATATCCCACAAAATATGGTCAACAGACTGATTTTTCAGTGAATTTTAATCAATTTACATTGCCTGTGATTAAAATTTCAGTATGGACAAAAGGTTATGCGATAGAACAAAGTGATGCTTATTATATTGTTTTTAAAGGAAAACCATCACAGGTGAGTAAAGCGTTAAAACAACAATTTTCAACGCAATGGAAAACGGCAGATCGCTTAACTCAAACGCCACAAGGCAATACACGTTTGCAATGCGAAGATATTACAGGAATCAGCCCAGCAGGAGATATGATTGAGTAAAGGTGCGGATAACTTTCTATCTATATTTTGGGTAAAAATTTGAATTTAAATTATTTTGCATAATTTCGATGATAAAAAGACTTTGGTTGGCTGTGGATAAATTTTTTAAATTCAAAAACTTCTTTTTATAAATTATGAATTCAAAATGAACAAATGAATTTAAATTTTACGATTTACAACTGTCATTTTATTCACAGGCTGTTATGGTATTTACATAATTTAAATTTAAAACCAATTTGTGGATATTATGCGTTATTTATCATTATTTTGTGGATCGGCTTTATTGGCTGTCTCTCATGCTCACGCTGAGTTAATTATTAATGGTCAGATTTCTTCTGGAACAGCGACGACAACAAATCAACCTATTCAGAGCCAAAATTTTCAGAATCAAAGTTATTCACCAAATTCAAATTTTCAAAGCTGTATTGCAAATTTACGTTCTCAGGCTATTTCTTCAGGTGTGAGTGGTTCAACCTATGATCGTTATACGCAAAATTTAACACCTGATTATTCAGTGATTAGTAAACTGGATTATCAGCCTGAATTTTCTACACCAATCTGGGATTATCTTTCAGGTTTGGTCGATGAGGAGCGTGTAGAAAAAGGGCGTCAAATGTTAGCGCAACATCGCGATGTGCTCAACCGTGTCGCAGCTGCTTATGGTGTACCTGCTGAAACTGTGGTCGCTGTGTGGGGCGTGGAAAGTAATTTTGGTGATATTTCTGGTAAATATCCATTGCTCCAAGCTCTGGGTACATTGAGTTGCGAGGGTCGTCGTCAAAGCTATTTTAGAGGCGAGTTTTTTGCAACCATGCGCATTTTGCAACGTGGTGATTTGCGTGAAGAGCAGTTAAAAGGATCGTGGGCAGGGGCGTTTGGTCATACCCAATTTATGCCATCGACTTATGAAGAATTAGCAGTCGATTTCGATGGCGATGGTCGCCGTGACTTGGTTTCAAGTACTTCAGATGCTTTAGCTTCAACAGCAAATTTCCTCAAAAAACGCGGCTGGCAAACAGGTATGCCGTGGGGCTTTGAAGTTAAAATCCCTGATAGCGCTTCAGTGGGTGGTGAAAGTCGTCGCAATAAAAAGTCCCTTAGTTCTTGGGTAAATCGTGGTTTTACCCGTGTGGATGGTACGCCAATCATTCAAGGTAATTTATCTGAAAGTTCACAAGCAGGTTTAATGATGCCAGCAGGGGCGAATGGCCCAGCTTTCTTAGTGTTTAAAAACTTTGATGCGATTTATTCGTACAATGCTGCTGAAAGTTATGCTTTGGCAATTGCTCATTTATCTGATCGTTTACAGGGTAAAGGTGGTTTTCAAACAGCGTGGCCTACAGCAGATGCGGGAACATCTCGCGCTGAACGTCGTGAAATTCAAAATTATTTATTGAAAAAAGGCTATGACATTGGTGAGGCTGATGGTTTGATTGGTGATAAAACGCGTCAGGCAATCCAACAAGAGCAAACCAAGTTGGGCTTAAATCCAACAGGTCGGGCAGGGCAACAAATTTTAAATGCATTCAGAAATGAAGCGGCTAAAAGTATGATGCAATAAATTATCGCTAACAAAACAAAGGTCTGCAATTGCAGACCTTTGTTGATTTAAATCATAGGATTATTCAATATCCGCTTGATCAATTTTTACAGCTTCAAGTAAATCAAAAATTACCGCAGTCACATCTTGAGTATGGTCACGATTATTAAAAATTTCATAAGCCGTGATGGTCACATCCGTATCACTCGGAAGTTGTTTTTGTTCTTCTTCAATCAGGTGTTGAATAGGCAATAAAGTCTGCTTAATTTCGATGTGTAAAATATCAGAGAACTCGATATTTTCTTCTTCAAGTTCGATTTGTTGTTCATTAAAATAAGGCAACAAAATGGCATAAAGGTAAGGCTGAAGTTCAGTAATATCAAAGATTTCAATATCACGAGTTTGTTCAATCGTGCTGATATGATCATTTACTTCAAGAATAATATGATAATAGCTCATTGGAATCTCCCCATTACTTAGCTTAGATGAAGCACAATAGCATGATTTTTAAATAAAACCGATCTTATTGCCAATTAAATACATAAAAACAATAAGGTTTTAAAATATCAGCATTACTGTTGAAAAAAAGAATATTCATCTAGAGTTTAACATTGCTAAATCTGCTACGGTTAATTTAAAGTTTTGCAAATCT
Organism: Acinetobacter sp. WCHAc060025; assembly: GCF_004209355.1. Taxonomy (NCBI): domain Bacteria; kingdom Pseudomonadati; phylum Pseudomonadota; class Gammaproteobacteria; order Moraxellales; family Moraxellaceae; genus Acinetobacter; species Acinetobacter sp. WCHAc060025. Next base: position 63,788 of record NZ_SGSX01000020.1, read on the forward strand.
TGTTCTTTCATCATTGGGAACATCAGTGCTTTCGGATCATCATTGTGTAACAGTCCAAGTGCATGCCCGAGCTCATGGGCAATGGTGACGCGTAAATCATCATTCGATTCAAATTCATAAATATTGATACTACGTCCATCAAAAACACCTTTATCAAATTGACGTGGTTGAAAGCGGTGATTGAAATGATCTACAGATTGATTAAATTGTTGATTAACAGAATTGAATTGCTCCACTTGCTGATTTAATTCATAGACTTTTTGATTGTAATTATCCAGTTGTTGTTTAAGTTGAGTTTGTTCAATGATGAGTTGGTTTTTTTGCTGATCCAATTGGTACTTTGTTGTTGAGTCAATATTTTGTCGGGTCTGGTTAATGCTATTGACTAACTGATTATATTGGTTAATTTTTGTTTGATAATTTGTTTTCTGTAGTTCCAATTCACGATTTGCTAAATCCAGTTCTGCGTGGATTTGTTGAATTTTTTGTTTTTCGCTGTGCGTATATTGTTGGGTATTTTCTAATATTTTCATTTCTTGCGAACGTGCATTCGACTCAGCCTGACGTTCATCGTAGATTAAATTAATGGTCAGTTTGGCATTCGGATCATAGACGAATAGGCTTTTCAGTGTACCAATATGCCAAATTTCAGCCGCTTGTTGTGCCAAGTCTTGCACTTGTGATTGGCTCAGATTAAAGCGTGGATCAATCTCACCGATACGATAGCGTAGACGAGTGTCCAAAGGGTGAGAAATACGATCCATCACAGAATTATGATTGAGTTGCGGATACATCATGCGTTGTATCGCAAAATATGCCGTAAAAATGATTAAACCGAGTAAAATCCAAAGGCGCATGATCTGTATATAAATATTTTTTGTTCTGAATAATCTATCTGAAATTATCAGAATGACAAGTACTCAAACAGATTGATCATACATGATGGTTGTTTTAACCCTTGTTGTGGCAGTCTTTATAAAATGCAGATTGCAGAATTTAACAGACGTGTAGAGCATTCGCTTTTAAGCTTAAACAAAAGATTTAGAAGATAACAACAATGAATATATATGTAATTTTAGGTGCGTTGATGCTCATCGCAGGTTTAGGGTGTTGGAGCTATGTGTTTAAATGTCTGTACATCATGTTCCGTACCCGTATTGTGGTCGATTTACCTCTGAATGAGCAGTTTAAAATATTCAAATTAACTGAAAAAGGTGGCTTTGCAGTGTGGGAGGAAGGGCCGATGCTAAAAAAATCGCCCATGGTATTCAGCACCCCACAAATCATCAATACTGATCTGCAACAATCCATAAAACTTTCCCGTAGTTATGGCAATGCCACCAAAACAAGTTTTACTCGCGCATCACGAATGGTTTACTTTTGTGAGTTGGATGCAGGAAATTATGTGTTTGAAGTTCATGCAGGTTCTTCATTAGGCAAACTCGATCAAGCGATCAGCAATACGATTGAGCGTGTGGTGACGATTCCCAAAGCACCAGCATCAGAATATCGAATTCAACTACGCAAAAGCCTGAATAAACGGCAACGATTATTGATAATTCCCGCTGTTTTTATCGGACTATTTTTATTCAATATAGGATTGTTTACTGTCTTAGGTCATACGACAGGTGTGCATCTTGAAGGTGCTTTGGGCATGTAAAAATACGTTATGAATGCGCAATATTGAATAGTAATTGTAGATCCATAAACAGTAAAATAAATGCAAGCACACTGAGTAAGCGATTCATCCATTTAGATTTTTCTAAGTATGTGGCATTGATATAACTGTCTTGAAACTCCTTTGGATGGAACATGATATAACTGACTTTTTGTTTAAATGTCGCAGTGACGGATTGTTGCTGTTGTGATTGTAAAACCTGACGAATAATAAAAGCATTGATCCACCAGAAAATAAATAAAATCAGTACAATGACAAAAGCACTCCATGTAAAACGTACAACATCACTTTGTTCAAAGAAAGCCATTTCTGTATAGGCATGGTTCATCAGTACGATGCTGAGGATTAGCATAAGACGATAAAAAGTCTGCTGAATAAACTGTAAATGAAGTGCTTTACGATGATCTTGAACAACGGTTTTATTTAAAATTCGACGTACAAATATCGCAAAGCCATGACACATCAGTTCGATGAAAATATACAGTGCAATGGTCAGAAGTATAATTTTGATCATGTTTTATTCTTGGAAAATGGGTTGATAGAGCGAAGGTGTGACCAATATCATCAACAAAATTCCTGCACTCACAAAAGCCAGATCATTAAAAATCGCAGCAAAACTACTCATATAAATCCAATGCATATAGGGCACAAAATAGAGTAGAAAAGTGGGGAAGAATGTATAGAGATAGGCTTTCCTTGCCCATTCTTTTTTCAGGAGTAACCCAATAGTAATGGTGAGTATAATTATTCCTGCAATGCCCATTACAGTGAGTTCCCATGATTGTGGTTCTAGATATAGGGTTTTATCGAGAAGTTCTAATTCAGGTTCAACATTAAACATATCAATGCATGCTGCAATAATAGGCAAAATAAATTGGGCAATGATCAGGCTGTAATATACAGTCGGGGAAACGGCAGGGGTGTTTTTCATTTTCTAAGCCTGTTTTTATTTTGATTATAAAGATAGTTTTAGTTTCGTCTATAAAAAACTCTGAACTAAATTCTCTAAGTTTGCTACAGCTTAGAGGATTCAGTTCATCTTCTGATGAATCTAAACGTTAAAGAACAATGTCACTGATAAAATGCTGCATGACCTCAGTCAAATCCTGTGCAAGATATGCTTTGGTATGGGATTGTTGAAAATGGGTATTGTAGGCATCTTCTGAGTCGAAGCGTTCCCAAAGCAGTAAACGAGTAGCATCATTTTGGCATTGATGGAGTTGAAATAGGGTACAGCCTGATTCCTGTTCTAAAGTGATTTTACATAATGCACTTAAGGCATTACGGGTCTCTCAAATTTTATTGGGATCTTTAATTTTTAATTCAGCGGTGACATAAAAGCCTGTAGTCAGCATCATTTTTTTCTCATTCATATGGTGAATCATAGATGCTAACTGCTAGAGTTCACTCTAGCTCAAGCATTTTTTCTGCATAAAATTCGATTTTATAATCGACGATGTCGAGTTCTTGATTTAATCGTTGAATTTCTTGTTTTAATTTTTGTGAATGTTGCATAAGTAATAATTGCCTTTGTTTCAAGGTTTGATCGCCTTCGAGACGAAATTGGGCAAATTCTTGCATCTGTTCTAAAGGCATACCTGTAGATTTTAAACGCTTAATCCATTCTAACCAGTCCAAGTCCAGTTGGGTATAAACACGTCGATCTGCTTGATTACGATGAATATTTTGAGTAATCCAATCTGTTCGTAATACCTTAGCGTATGGATGGATAACCCAGTTTTTTTAGCAATATCAGAGATTAACAAAAGCAACTCCAAATTTAATTTATTCAAGTAGAAAGCAATAAAAAACCGCTCAATCTCTTGAGCGGTTTTCTTTAGACATTCAATAACGAATTATTTTTTGTCATCTTTCACTTCAGTGAACTCAGCATCTACAACGCCATCGTCCGCTTTTTGCTGTTGTTGACCAGCGTCACCACCGAATTGGTTAGGATCGAAACCTTGAGCTCCGCCTTGACCTTGAGCAGCTTCATACGCACGTTGAGTAATCGGCATGATGATGTTTTGAAGCGCTTCAGTTTTCGCTTTAATATCATCTACATCATTCTCTTTCGCAGCAGTTTCTAACTCAGCTACCGCAGCATCGATTGCAGATTTTTCATCAGCAGTGACTTGCTCGCCCAAATCTTTAACCGCTTTTTGAGCAGAAGAAACGAGTGCATCAGCTTCGTTACGCGCTTTAGCAAGTTCTTCGAACTTACGATCTTCTTCAGCATTCGCTTCAGCATCTTTGATCATCGCTTCAATTTCAGCATCGCTCAAACCAGAGTTTGCTTTAATTTGAATTGATTGCTCTTTACCCGTGCTCTTATCTTTTGCAGATACTTTCAAGATACCATCAGCGTTGATGTCGAACGATACTTCAATTTGTGGCACACCACGTGGAGCAGGTGGAATATCGCCTAATTGGAAGTTACCCAACAATTTGTTTTGTTGAGCCATTTTACGTTCACCTTGGTAAACTGAAATGTCTACAGCAGGTTGGTTGTCCGCAGCAGTTGAGAACACTTGAGATTTCTTCGCAGGAATCGTGGTGTTTTTCTCGATGATTGCAGTTAACACGCCACCCATAGTTTCAATACCAAGAGTCAACGGAGTCACGTCAAGTAAAAGTACGTCAGTTTTGTCACCTGAAAGTACCGCACCTTGAATCGCAGCACCAATTGCCACTGCTTCATCAGGGTTTACGTCTTTACGAGGTTCTTTACCGAAGAACTCTTGAACTTTTTGTTGAACCATTGGCATACGTGACTGACCACCAACCAAGATCACGTCAGAGATGTCAGAAGTTGAAAGACCAGCATCTTTAAGCGCAATTTTACAAGGCTCAATGGTACGAGCAACTAAGTCAGCAACCAAACCTTCAAGTTTTGCACGTGTTACATTGATCACTAAGTGTTTAGGACCAGTTGCATCAGCCGTGATGTACGGAAGGTTAATTTCAGTTGAATTAGATGAAGAAAGCTCAATTTTCGATTTTTCAGCTGCTTCTTTTAAACGTTGAAGTGCAAGAGGATCTTGTTTCAAGTTGAAGTTTTGTTCTTTTTTGAACTCTTCAACTAAATAGTCGATCAATGCATTATCAAAGTCTTCACCACCAAGGAATGTATCACCATTTGTAGACAATACTTCGATTTGTTGGTCGCCATCTAAGTCAGCAATTTCAATGATTGATACGTCAAAAGTACCACCACCAAGGTCATATACAGCAACTTTACGGTCGCCTTCTTTCTTGTCCATACCGAACGCAAGCGCAGCAGCAGTTGGTTCGTTGATGATACGTTTAACATCTAAACCTGCAATTTTACCTGCATCTTTAGTTGCTTGACGTTGCGCATCGTTGAAGTACGCAGGAACAGTAATTACCGCTTCTGTTACTGTTTCACCAAGGTAGTCTTCCGCAGTCTTTTTCATCTTTTTCAAGATTTCTGCTGAAACTTGTTGTGGTGCAAGTTTTTTGTCGTTTACTTCAACCCAAGCATCGCCATTGTCCGCTTTCACGATTTTGAATGGTGCAATACCGATGTCTTTTTGTACTGCTTGGTCTTGGTACTTACGACCGATCAAACGTTTGATCGCGTACAAGGTATTTTTAGGGTTGGTTACTGCTTGACGTTTTGCAGATTGACCAACCAAAGTTTCGCCATCTTTGTACGCAACAATCGATGGAGTTGTACGTGCGCCTTCAGCATTTTCAATTACTTTAACTTTATCGCCTTCAAGTACTGCAACACATGAGTTGGTTGTACCTAAGTCAATACCGATAATTTTAGCCATTAATATGTTCCTCTAAATTCTTTTGAATCCTTTAATCTCTCGCTTTGATAATGAGAAATTAAAAGTGATTTTCTTGTAATCCGATATGAGAGCCATTCAAAATATTTCAAGTCATTTTTGATAAAATTTCTAAAAAACTCTCTCATTTATTGGGTTTATGCACCGACCATGACCATTGCAGGGCGGAGCAGACGACCATTTAGGGCATAACCTTTTTGTAAAACTGTGCCGATTTCATTGGCTTTGGCATTTGGGTCAATACCCACTGCTTGATGCAAGTCAGCATTGAAACCATTGATCGTATCTACTTCTAAAATGCCGAACTTCTCTAAAGTCGTAAGTAATGATTTTAAAGTCAGTTTTACGCCTTCAAGTACAGGAGTTTCTTCTTCGCCACCTGCTTGAATTGCACGTTCTAAGTTATCTACAGAAGTCAGTAACTCTTTGGCAAACTTTTCAAGCACTGTATCTTTATGCTTTTCAGCTTCACGTTGAATACGTTCAACGCTTTTTTGAGCCTCATAGACTGCATTTGCAGTACGTGCTTTTTCGAGTTTTAAGTCACCTTCAAGTTGAGCAATTTGTTCTTGTAAAGAATCAACAGTCACTTCAGCCTGTTCATTTTCAGCTTGAGTTTGCGCTGATTGTTGTTCTACAGCTTGCTCGTTTTGAAGATCTTGGGCTTCTTGATTTTGCTCAGTTGCCATTGATTTACTCCGTTTAAAAGGGTTCTTAAACATGTACAGTCCTTATCGGCAGCAGTTTACACTGTGTTCATTGCTGAACTGCCATGAGTGTTTAATTTGTCAATGAATATGAAATGTGGGCGAGTCGCTAAAATTCAAGGATTTTCGTTTTAATTTAATGGGTTTTCATCAAAAACAGCAGATTTACACTGAATGAGGCGGAAATATTGGAAATAGATGCACTCGTATACAAAAAAGTTTAATCATTTTTTAGCTAAAAATTGAATGTTCATAAATCAGATAAATCCCAAAATAAGCAAATTTATCAAATGTTAAAATTTATCTAAACATTTAAACATCTATATGTATCGTAAAAATCGATTAAACCATTGATAAAAAAGCTTTGTATTAACCCAAATCTTTAATTATTATCCATCTCAGATTCTATCGCTGTAGTTTCTTTTTTATTATCACATTTATTTTAGAATGTGTTTTCTATGCTTATCCAACCCTCTTGGATAAGCTTTTTTTTTGCCACAACAAAATGTTTAATGATGTAAAGCGTGTAAGACTTTTATAAAAAAAATAAAATGCATCACATCAAATTTGATGTTGAATATGATGATTTATTGATGGAAAACAGATAATTAATCATAATTTTCATGAAATTGATCTTATTTTTAAATTTAACAAACTTTTGCAGAGCTTATACGGCAAAGCTCTAAAATTCTTACCAAGCATCAACCAAGTTCACAAAAAAAATAGTAATGATAGTCAGCACGACAACATCGTCTTGAGTTGTCGTTTTTACTAAGTTTAAATTTAAGAGTGATAAAGGAATTAATGATGAAAAAGTCAGGTTTAATTTTTATGCTTTTGGCAGGTGTTGCTGTGATGAGTACAGCGTGTACTTCAAGTGAAACAACAAAAGCACCTGAAACAACACAAACGGCTCCGACATCTGTAGATCAACAACAGTCTGCTCAATCTTCTACAGTGGATCCAACTCAACAAGGTACAGCGGTTGAAGGTGATGCCAATATTCAACAATCTCAAGCACCACAAGCAACAGATGATACTGGTTTAGAGCAACAACCTTCTGCACAGTAAAATCATTTTATAGTAGATAAAAAACCAGACTGTTTTAGGATGCCTCCACTGTCTGGTTTTTTATGAGATTGAATCGTACTTATTCACCAGATAAAGAACATTCAAAGTTGGTTCGATCCACAGTACAGCGCGCACGTTTGAGTACCGACATCATGGTTGGGTCATAAACCCCTTGTTGAGTGAGTTCTAAACGAGTATCACGCAGTAATTTTTGATAGCGTTCTTTGTCTTCTTTGCTCAGATTCATACGATAACTATTTGGAATGGTTTCTTCGAGTTTTTTAACCATCGCAAATTGTTTCGGCATTTGTTTTAAGAACCAATCTCTGGATAGGTTGCCAAAACCTGGCGAAAACTTGGTGGTATTAAAAATGAGATCTGCTGTGACATTGAGTACTGGAAAATTAAACATTGCTCCAGTATTGCCTAAGCCTTTCGATATTTCTAAAGGTTTAAACGCATAGGCGGGTGCACCGACCATATCCACTTTACCTTGGTTAAATTTAAGCACGAAATCAGAAATATCAGATAAAACTGGCGTTGCACCAACTCGTTTTACGGCAGCAATTTGCGCTTTGTCATAGGACAACACGGCAAAGGTTTTACCCGTGGCTTTTTCAATTGTATTAATTTTTCGGTCACGAACGAATATATAAGCTGGGCCAATTTGACCAATACCACCCACTTCATATTCAACGCCATCCACTGTGGATTTCAGACGTCTCACATTTCTTTTATCAAGGACGAAATTAATGGCTTTTAAGGCAATAGCATTGCTTGGCACGCCACCTAAAGCATCAATAGACCCCGCAAATTTATTAAACTGACGTGAACGCATCGCAGTTAAATAGACGGCATCGCATTTACCATTTTTAAAATCTTTTTCTGCTAGTTCTTCATTTTGGTAAGCGATGAGTTGAACGTCGGTGCTCCATGCTTTAGCCGCCAATGCCCACTCTTCCATCATTTTATATGATTCACCCGCCTTACCCAGTAAATCAAAAACGCAAACATCTTGTTTTGCTAGTGCAATATTTGAAAATCCCAATAAAGAAATGGCTGTAAATGTAAGAAATCCTTTTCTCATTCTAAATCCTTATATTTAAGAAGCATTTTTTTCAGATTAAATATAGTAATTTTAGATGTATAAAAATAGAGTTATTACTCTATTTCCGACGAGTAAACCATTGAAAATTTTGGATAATGTGATTTTAATAATTAAGTATTGCTTAAGTGTGACTTTAATCACATGATTGCTGTGAGGGAAAATCCATTAATTTGCTTCTAATCTTGATGTGGTTAATGAGATTTTTTGGATTCATGAATCAGTTAATGAATTAAAAAGATAAGCAAATCTAAAAAACATATTTTTTATTAATATACGAAAACCTTACCATTAACATGAATTTTAATTCTTTCTCCTAGCATATTTTATAATCGCTCATGAAACTTCAGCAATTGATTTTGTTGAGTTCATTCACTGTCTTATTGGGCATGAGTGGGCTGACAAATGCACGTCCTATAGTGATTGGTTATCAGACCAATATCGAGCCTGCCAAAGTGGCGCAGGCAGATGGCGTCTATGACAAAGCGATTGGGCAAAAGCTGGACTGGCGGTTATTTAACAGTGGGGCAGAAGTATTAACGGCATTGGCTTCAGGTTCTGTGGATATTGCGTTGATCGGTTCAAGTCCTTTGGGTGCAGCGGTTGCAAATAACCTACCGATTGAAGTGTTCCTGATTTCAACTGATCTGAAAAGTGCAGAAGCACTGGTGGTACGCAATGGTTCAGGGATTCATAGCCCGAAAGATTTGATTGGTAAAAAAATCGCAACGCCATTTGCCTCTACAGCGCATTACAGTTTATTGGGTGCTTTGAAACACTGGAATATCAAAACCAATCAGATTCGTTTATTGAATTTAAAACCTGCGGAAATCAATGCAGCATGGCGTCGTGGTGATATTGATGCAGCCTTTGTATGGTCTCCAGCATTGGCAAATATTCAAAAAACCGGCAAGGTCATGACTGACGCAGGGCAGGTGGGTCAATGGGGTTCTCCAACGTTTGAAGTCTGGGTAGCACGTAAAGATTTTGCCAAAAAGCATCCTGAGGTTTTAAGCAAATTTTCCACCGTGACTTTGAATTATTACGACAGTTATAACCGTAATAAAAAACAGTGGACGGCACATTCTCCAGCGGTCAAAAAGATTGCCAAAATTACAGGTGTCGATGCGCAGGATGTACCGACTTTACTTGCGGGTGCGGAATATCCAGATCGCCAGGTGCAACTGAGTCAGCAGTATCTCGGTGGGCGTACCACGCAAAATATTGCCAATTCAGTGAATTTTCTAAAAGCGCAGGGTCTGGTCAAAAAAGTATCTCCAGATTATCAACAATTTATTACGACACGCTATATCAGCGGGTCTAAATAAGATCGGAAGGGTTCATCATGGCTGTATTGACGGTAGAACATGTACAAGCGCAGTATGCTGGCGCTCAACACCCTGTACTTCAGGATGTATCTTTCCAGTTGGCTTCTGAGCAGTTAATGGTGGCTTTGGGCGCTTCAGGTAGTGGTAAAACAACATTATTAAACCTGATAGCAGGCTTTACTCATCCACAACTCGGTTCGATTAAACTGGATGGTGAGGAAGTGCTTGCACCAAGTCGTGACCGTGGTGTGGTGTTTCAGGACGATGTGTTATTGCCGTGGCAAAATGTACAGGACAATACGCCTTTGGTTTAGAACTCGCAGGTATAGATCGAAAAACAAGACTGAGCAAAGCACAGGAATTATTAAGTCTGGTCAATTTAGACGGTTTTGGTCAGCGTCACATCTGGGAACTTTCAGGTGGGCAACGTCAACGTGTTGGTTTGGCACGTGCTTTGGCTTCTGATCCTAAAATATTGTTAATGGATGAGCCTTTTGGTGCTTTGGATGCATTTATCCGTGAGCAAATGCAGTGTCTATTATTAGATGTTTGGAAAAGTACGGCTAAACCGACATTCTTAATTACTCACGATATTGAGGAAGCTGTTTTCCTTGCCACAGACCTCATCATTCTTGCGCCAAATCCTGGACGTATTGTTGAAAAGTTAGAACTGGATTTTGCAAAGCGTTATGCCAATGGTGAGTCTGCGCGCAGTATTAAATCAGATCCGAAGTTTATTGAAATGCGTGAATATGTGTTGAATCGTGTTTTTATTCAAAACGGTCAACTCAATAATCAAAATCAACACGTCGAGCAGGTGTAATCATGACAGCACATTTAGATCCTGAATTGGTTGCTCAAGGTACTGCACCTCAGTCGGCTTCCGCAAAAGTTCCACGTGAAACCAGTATCACTTTGATCAGCACGATTACGATTATTGCGCTCATTGCGGTGTGGTGGTTGGTGACTACATTGGGCTGGATTGATGCTTTATTTTTACCATCGCCAGTTGCAGTGATAGATCGTTTTCAGGACTTACTCGCCAATGGTTATATGAGCATCAGCTTATGGAGTCATATCGGTGCGAGTCTGGGACGTATCGGAACAGCTTTGATTGCAGCGGTGATTACAGCGATTCCTTTAGGTATTGCGATTGGACGCAATAAAATCGTTCGTGGTGTGTTAGACCCGATTATTGAGTTTTATCGTCCGATTCCGCCTTTGGCTTATTTACCATTGATTGTGATCTGGTGTGGTATCGGTGAGTTATCCAAAGTCTTGCTGATCTATTTAGCGATCTTTGCCCCGATTGTGATTGCAACTGCAACAGGTGTGCGTTCGGTTGATCAAGCTAAAATTCGTGCAGCGCAGTCTTTAGGTGCAAGCCAGATGCAGATTATTAAACACGTGATCTTACCAAGTTCATTGCCCAATATTCTGACAGGTATCCGCATTGGCTTAGGTGTAGGCTGGTCTACACTGGTTGCCGCTGAACTGGTAGGTGCATCTGAAGGTTTGGGCTTTATGGTGCAATCCTCGTCACAACTTTTAGCAACAGATGTGGTGATCGTGGGTATCTTAATTATTGCAGTGATCGCTTTTATTCTGGAAATTGGTTTGCGCCGTTTGCAGAGAAAACTGGTGCCTTGGGATAAGCAGTCTTTGTAATGATGTTACGCACTTCAAAAGAACAGCATTGTTTCTTAGCGGAGTCTTACATCAAAAGTTTTAATTTCAGGATTAGCCTTCGGCTCGAGGTACTTTTGTTTCGGCAAAATGAGCAGTGAAACTGCGCAAGGAAACCATCTTGCGAAGCTCGGCTTCTCACCGCAAAACTCGTCTGCAAGCAACACTTGATTGATAAATCGCAGAAACATTTACTTATAAATGTAGTCCTGCCTCAAACACGTTGCGGATGACGCTTTCGCGTATCCACTTTTATCGAGACTTTAAATATGATTTTGATGTTACTGCGTAACATTTGTTTGTAAGCCTGATCAAGTTAAAGTTTTAATTAGCAAACAGATTGTCAGATTATATTTATTCTTTAGTTATTTAAATCTTTTCAAACATCATGAGATGATCGAGGAAGAAATGAACGCTGTTGTTTCAAGTACTTTTAAAGTAACCCCATTGAATCCAACGATTGGTGCTTTAATTGAAGGTGTTAATTTTAATCAGCCTTTAACACCTGAGGAAAAAGCTTCGATTGAAGCAGCTTTACTGAAATATCAGGTGATTTTCTTTAGAAATCAGCAAATGACACCGCAACAACACGCGGCATTTGCCCGTCAGTTTGGTCAGTTGCATGTCCATCCGATTTACCCAAATATTCCAGAACAGCCGGAAATTATGGTGCTGGATACTGAACTGAATGACTTACGTGACAATGCACTTTGGCATACCGATGTAACCTTCCTTGAAGAACCTGCAATGGGCGCAATTCTCAGTGCCAAGAAAGTACCAGCGTGGGGTGGAGATACTTTATGGTCAAGCGGTACAGCGGCTTTTGAAGCCTTATCTAAACCAATGCAGGAGATGTTGAGTGGCTTAACCGCAACCCATGATATTGCGCGTTCATTCCCTGTAGACCGTTTTGGTGGTGATCCTGCTGAACTGGAAAAACTAGAAGCAGCCAAGAAAAAACATCCGCCTATCAGTCATCCTGTGATTCGTACACATCCTGTGACAGGTCGTAAAGCATTATTCGTCAGTGAAGGTTTTACCACTCGCATTAATGAGCTAGAAGCAAAGGAAAGTGATGCAGTATTGAAAATGCTGTTTGAACATATTCAAAAACCAGAGTTTGTGGTGCGCTGGTCATGGCAAGCCAATGATGTGGCTTTCTGGGATAACCGTTGTACGTTCCATTATGCTGTAGATGATTATCGTCCTGCGCATCGTGTGATGAACCGTGCGACTTTGATGGGGGATAAACCGTTTTTTCAGGCGGATTGATTTGAACGTATTAGTTTGAAAGTACGATTTTAAGAGTATAGTTTTAATGATTTGATCCATGTGAGTTTCAGTAAATTCACATGGATTTTTTATAGTTTGAGTATGCTAACGTGAGTCAGATAAGTTATTTTACTGGTGTTATGCTGTGAGATAAAAGCTATGCTCTAAATCTTGAAGAATATGGATACGCGAAAACGTCATCCGCAACGTGTTTGAGGCAGGACTAAATATACAAGTTAATGTTTCTGCGATGTATTGAAAAATTTGATGGATGTTGACGAGTTTTGCGGTGAGGAGCAAAGCTCCGCAAGATGGTTTCCTTGCGCAGTTTCACTGCTCATTTTCCCGAAAGAAAAGTAAGTCCAGCGGAAGGCTAATCCCTAAATTTAAATGCTTGATGTAAGACTCCGTCAAGCAAGCTTTTAAATAGTTTTAAAAAGACCTCTTTTTTTTTAAAGTGAGTAATATCATTTAAAATCTAGAAAGCTGAATTTAGGCATCATCGTACGTATCAGTGTCCCAATTAAAAAAGCAGAAATAATCTCCCTTCCCGAATTCCGATCAGTTGATGCAACACCAGATAAGAACTGGTCGCTGCAAAAGCCACAAGAATCACATCGCCATAGGTTTTGACTGAGCCATAATTTTTGTTAAAACGAATTGCAAAAGCCTGATAAATCCCTTCACCTGCCAGATAAATTAAACGAGCTTTAACCTGTAAAATGACGCCAATCGCTGTAATCACACAACTGATCAATGACACCGACATCTGATAAACGTATTGTTGAATGTCTATAGATTGCGTCAGCCAGAGTGCAACATCAATAAACACACCAAATACAATGCCTACCACAAGTTGCAGCCACTGAATCATCTGAAACTGTTTACCTAAAATCGCCATTTGTATCAGAATAAAAATTGCATGCAGGATAATGGTCAGTACGCCGACGCTTAATGGAAAAATATAGCTGAATACATAAGGCACGGAAGAAATTGGAGAAGTACCCAAATTAGAACGGATCGAAAGCGCAACACCAAATGACAATAAACTTAAGCCACAAAATAAGGTGAGTAAGCGAAGCAGAAAGTGTTTTGGCATTGGATTGGATAAAGGGTCAAATAAATAGTGTATGCCTTCAGATCTAGGTGGTCTATAAGGCGAAAGCAACGAAAATGTCTCAATTTGATGAAATGATCATTTTTAATGATAGTTCAGAAAATAAAAATACTTTCATTGTGTTTAATTATTCATCAAAATTAAATAAATAAAAGACAAAATAAAGATCTAATATATACTGAATGTTGGAAATATCATGTTGATTAATAATAAAAAACATATTTTAGTGTTGTCGGTTCTCTCGATACTTTTGACAGCGTGTAATGATGATAATGATACTGCTGTAAAGGCTGAGGGAAAACCACTGGAACTTAATATTCTACATATTAATGATCACCATTCACATCTGGATGAAGAAAGTATTAAGTTTAAAGCCAATGTGGGGACAGGTGATGAAGAATTTTCTGTTACAAGTGGGGGCTTTGCACGAGTCGCGAGCTTGATCAATCAACTGGCAACAGAAAAGAAGAATGTTTTAAAGATTCATGCAGGTGATGCAGTTACAGGGGATCTGTACTACAACTTAAGCGATGGTAAAGCGGATGCAGACGCAATGAATACCATCTGTTTTGACACCTTTACACCAGGAAACCATGAGTTTGATGCCAAAGATGATGGGTTGAAAAAATTTATAGATTTCCTTGATCAAGGTTCATGTAAAAACAAAACCAAAATTCTCACTGCCAATGTCACTTTTGGTGCTTCTTCACCATTATATAAAACCAACCGTATTCAAAAATCACAAGTCTTCGAAAAAGATGGGGTGAAATTTGCCATCATTGGTTTAACTGTGGCGAAGAAAACCAAGAACTCATCACAACCGAATGCAGATACTTTATTTGCAGATGAGATCGTCACAGCACAAAAAGAAATTGATCAATACAAAGCTCAGGGCATTAAAAATATTATCCTACAAACTCATGTGGGCTACGACCTAGATCAGCAACTTGCGCAATCATTGACAGGTGTTGATGTCATTATTGGTGGTGATTCACATACATTATTGGGTCCTGAGAGCCTAAAAAAATACAATATGACTCCAGAAGGTCTGTATCCAACGCAGCTGAAGAATAAAGATGGCAATTTGGTTTGTGTGGCACAAGCTTGGCAATATAGTTATATCGTCGGTGAGTTGAATGTGAAGTTTGATAAGAATGGTAACATTGAAAGCTGTAGTGGTACGCCGAATGTGTTAATTGGGAATAATTTTGCACGAACCGCTAAAGATGCCAAAGTAGTAACAGAAACAGAGAAGCAAGCCATTCTTAATCAATTTAAGACGGATAATGTTCCATTTAGAGTTGTTACGCCATTACAAAAAACGCTGGATGTTTTAAAACCGTATCAAGATCAGAAAAAGAGTTTTGCGCAAACTATCGTAGGACAAGCAACCGATAACTTATGTTCACGCCGTGTCCCTGGGACGCAACGCGATGTAGGACGTTCCTCTTTAGGTGATGTTTGTAATAAAAACCCGCATGTAGATCAGTATGGCGGTGATATCCAGCAAATCATTGCTGAGGCGTTCCTACAACAGGGCAAGACATTCTTCAATGCGGATATCTCCTTCCAGAATGGTGGCGGTGTACGTGAAGATGTTGCCTTAGGCGATGTCAGCGTCGGCAAAATCTATAATGTCCTGCCATTTAAAAATACCCTATTGCGTCTGGATATGACGGGGGCAGAAGTAAAAGCGACGCTGGAAGACGCAATAGACGGTGTGATTGCACAGAACAATACAGGCAGTTATCCATATACAGGTGGATTACGCTGGAATGTCGACTTCACTCAGAACAAAGGTCAACGCCTTAGTCAGATTCAAGTACGCAATGATGCAGGGCAATATGAAAATCTGGATCTGAATAAAACCTATAAAGTCATCACGATTGATTTCCTTGCAAATGGTGGTGACTATTACACAACACTGAAAACCATTACAGGTGAACGCCGTGTCAATGTCGGTTTAGATTATGCAGAAGCTTTTTTAAAGTACGCACAGGCACTTCCAGGACAGATTGGTCAGAAGAAGATCAATAAACTGGCAACAACTCAGTACAGTACCCAGTTGTTTATCGACAAAGCCAAATAACATGAATAAATAAGTGCAAAAAATCCCGCTTCGGCGGGATTTTTTTATAAAAATGCTCAAAAAATAGATAAAAAAACGATTTTTTCATGAATTTGGTAGAAAAAATGTCCACACGATTAAAAACCCTTGA